>CAZFFM010000060.1:0-14565 GCA_964517425.1 uncultured Ardenticatenales bacterium
CGCCTGGCTGCGTTGGCTGGCCGGGGGCCGGGGGGGACCGGGCGGGGGGGGGAACCCCCGCAGGGTTGCCCCTAGGGTACGGCAAGGGGGGGGGGGCGACCGTACGGCAAACGCGCCAGGTACTGTTGATGTTGCTGTTGGCGTTGGCCCTGCGGCTGCCCTTCATGACCACCGCCGGCTACGATGCCGATGTGCGCATGTACGAGACCTGGTCGTGGAAGGCGACCACGCTCGGCATTCACACTTTATACGAACCATCCGCAGGCGTCACCTCTGACAACCATCCGGGAATTCTTTACCCCTTCAAGGCCATTGGACGGGCGTACCAACAGCTTTTCGATCCGCAGTTTCCCTTTCCGAAGCAGACGCGCATGGACCATCGTTTCTTGCTTCGCTTTCCGGCGGTACTCTCCGACCTGCTGATCGGCCTGTTCGTCTACGCCCTGGCCCGCCGGCGGCTGAAACACCGTCTGGCTGCGCTGGTACTGGCTTCGTTCGTCTTCAACCCGGCCATCATCTTCGATTCGGCCTACTATGGCCAGCTCGATGCCGTACACTCGCTGCTGGTTGTGGCCGCAATCGTCGTCATCGGCGAGGGGTTCCCCGGCTGGGGCTGGCTGGTCATGGGCATTGCCATGCTGACCAAGCCGCAAACATACGTCGTGGCCCCGCTGCTCGTGCTGGTCACGGCGCGGCGCTTTGGCTGGGGAGGGTTGGTGCGCGGCGGGCTGGCCTCCCTCGCCGGTGGCCTGCTGGTTGTGCTCCCCTTCTTGCGCTACGGGACCTTCGGAAGTTTCGCCCACTACATGCTCTCTATCACCCAGGTGCATCCGGTGGTCGGCGCGAATGCGGACAACTTCTGGTGGTGGATGAGCGGCGGACGGGCCGCGGCCATCTTTGACACCACGCCGATCCCGTTGCTGACCGCGTTTGGCCTGCCGTTGAGCTATCGCACGACCGGCATCGTCTTGGTGCTGTTTACACTGCTCATCGTGTGGTACAGGGCCTGGCGCCAGCCCGAACCTCCGGCGTTCTACGAATGGGCCGCGATCAGTGCGCTGATCTTTTTCGTGCTGTCCACGGAGATGCACGAGAATTACATGTACCTGACCCTGCCGCTGCTCGCTCTGGGCTATTACACCGACCGGCGATTGACGATTTTGTACGCCGTGCTCTCGCTGACGTTTTTTGCCAACATGGCCTTGCACTACCCGGCCATTGTCTCCTGGCTGGTGCCCCAGAATCCGGATATTTTCTTCGGGACCAAATTGTTCTGGCCTCGCCTGGCGACAGCGGTCTTGAACACCGTGGCCCTGACCTGGTGGCTGTGGTCTTTGCGTTCTCCGAGAAGACGTGCTATACTCAGTGAGCGGTGAGACGACGTGTTGCAGGGAGCGTGGAGCGTCGAGCGGGGAGCGACGGTGGAACAGGGAGTAGGGGAGTGTGAAAACGTGAAACGTGCAAATCTCCCAACATTCTAACGCATCACGCAGTATCTGCCGACCGGCGACTGGCATCTGATGACTGACTGGAGAGGATATAACTTCGTTGAGACCGAATGGAACCTTGCGAAAGATGATGGCGAAGGATTGGAAAGGCTTTGCCACCGGACTTTATGACTACAACGTGTTAAAGCATTTCCGGGTTTTGCCCCCCAAGCAGTTGCAGATCAACATCACCTATCGTTGTAATTCGCGCTGCGACATGTGCAACATCTGGCAGATGGACACGAGAGGCGAGATGACCCTGGAGAAGTGGGCTGAGGTGTTACAAGACCCCATCTTTGAAACGATCGAGAAACTGACCGTTGCCGGCGGAGAGCCTACAATCCACCCGCAAATCCTGGAGCTGATCACGCTATTCATGGAGCGTATGCCCCGTTTGCAGTCGCTCACCTTGATCACCAACGGCTTTCTGCCGCAGCGAATCCTGGCGCAGTCCAAAACAATCGCCGAGATGTGCCGGCTTCGTGACATCAATTTGAGCATTTCCGTTTCCATTGACGGGCTGGACGAAATGCACGAATCGGTGCGCCATATCCCGAACGCCTTTGCCAAGAGCCGGGAGACACTGCTTGCCCTGAAGGACTTGCAGCAGACGTATGGCTTCTGGCTGGGCGTCGGTACGGTTGTCTATCGCAAGAACCTCTACCACGTTCGGGACGTGCGGGATTGGTGTGCGAAACACGATATCCCCTGTACCTTGCAGGTGGTCGGCTTCCATGACAGCTACGTCGCAAACACGGAGCAACAAGCTGAACTCGATTTCACCGACGAGGACAAGGCCTATCTCTACGATTTAATGGAAGAACTGGCCGCAGACCGCTCGCCGGGCAATGTCATGGCCTACTATTGGAACGATATGATCCAAATGTATCGTGACGGCGGCGCGCGTACGACCCCCTGCCCGTTTGCGACGGACGCCTTCGTGCTCGATTCGTTTGGAGATGTTTACTATTGCTTGTCCGAACGAAAAATAGGCAATTGTCTCAATGGCCAAACGGTGGGTGAGGTATATTATGCGCCGGAAAACCAGGACTTTCGACAGTGGATGACAAAGCACAGTTGCCTGGGCTGTAACAGTGCCTGTTTTGTGCATACCGGTCTGAAAAAGGACTTGAAAAAGTACGCCTGGTTCACCCTCACCGGAAAGCTAGGGCGTCCCGGCGTTTAGGGCGGCGGACCGGTCATGCGCATTGCCATCCTCAGCCTCTACCCCCGCAATGCCGAGCTGGTTTCTGGGGGCGTGCGGGCCGCGGCCTTCTACCTGGTGCAGGGATTGCAAACCATCGAAGGACTGGACATCCATGTCATTCACTGTCATTCGGATATTGCCGCAGACGCACACCTGAGCCGCGATGGGGCCACGCTGCACTTCCTGGCCATGCCGCACCGGCGGCTTGTGCCCAATCTGATGCGGGCAGGAGACCGTATCCGCCGCATTCTGGACGAGCTGAAGCCCGACGTGGCGCACGCCCACGTGCCCCACTACGCCGTCGCCGCCGTTCGCGCGGGCTACCCCACGATCTACACCGTGCATGGCGTGCTGCACCGCGAAGCCGAATCGTATCGCCACAGTTGGTTCGACCGCGCCCGTTTCATTTTGGCGGGCTACTACGACCGGCAGGCCGTGCTACGCGCCGATGCGCTGGTCGCCATTAGCGATTACGTGCGCAACGAATATCGGACATTGCGCACCACCGGCTGGGTACGCGTCGACAATCCCGTGTCCGATGCGTTCTTTGCCGTGGAGCGGCAGGAGGACCCAAACCGCGTGCAGTTCGTCGGCAGCATCACCGAAGTCAAGGACCTCTTGACCTTGATGCGCGCCGTTGAACGAGCGAGCAGGCAATGGCCCGCGCTGCGCGTCCATCTTGCCGGCCGGGTGACCAGCGCGCCTTATGCGTCACAGGTTCATGAATTCGTGCGCAGCCACGGCCTGGCAGAGATCGTCCAATTCGACGGCATGCTTTCGCGTGACGATTTGCTCGATGCCTACAGCCGCTCTGCGCTGGTCACGCTTTCATCGCGTCAGGAAAACGCGCCGCTGGCCATCATCGAGGCGATGGCCGCCGGCATCCCGGTCGTTGCGACCCGCGTCGGTGGTGTCCCCGACCTGGTGACGGAGAACGAGACCGGCTACCTGGTCGCTGCTGGCGACGACCGGGCACTAGCGGGCCGCATCCTGGAGCTGCTGGCCGACGCAGACTTGCGGCGGCGCTTCGGCCTGGAAGCTCGCGAACAGGCGGAACGACGGTTTCAGGCCAAAGCAGTGGCCTCCCGTTATCTTATGCTGTACCAACAACTTGTGGATCGAACATGAGAATCGTCGTCTTCTCGGAACGACTTGAATCTCCGTTCGATGAGGGGATCAAGAATACCGCCTGGCAACTGATCCGTGCCTTGCGTACCGAACACGAAGTCGTCGGCCTGACGAACTTTGGGGAGGGCTGGCCCCCCGACGGAATCGAGCGGGTCGCCGCAAACAAAATGCTGTGGGGAAATGCGCTGCGCCGGCGGATCGCCTCGTTTCGCCCGGACATCGTGCTATACATCCCCACGGCGTGTGCCACCTGGCCAAGTTTCCTCCGTGCGCGCACCCTGAAACGATACGCCGGCGGCGCGCCGACGACGCTCATTTCCTTGCAGCCCCGCCGGTACGGGCCGCTTGCACGCCGACTGCTCCCGTTGCTGCGCCCGGATCACCTGTTGGTGGCCGGCGAGAGCAGCCGGCGCGCGCTGGCAGCGTTGGGCTGTCCGGCGCAGGTGATTCCTCCCGGCATTGATGTGCGGCGCTTCGTACCGGTGTCCGCCGAAGAAAGGCAATCGTTGCGCGGGCGGTACAACGTCTCCTCCGAAAAGTGCGTTGTGCTCCATGTCGGGCACATCAATGCCAAGCGGAACGTGCTCCGGCTGGTACGCCTGCAAGAATGCGGCCATCAGGTTGTCGTGGTGGGCAGCACCAGCACTCTCCAAGACGAAGCGATTGCGCGAACATTGGAAACCGCCGGCGTCCGGCTGGTGCGGCATTATGTTGCGGACATTGAAACGGCCTACCAGATGGCGGACGTCTATGTCTTTCCGGCCACGGGCCAGACGTCGGCCATCGAAATACCCCTCTCGGTGCTGGAAGCGCTGGCGTGCGACTGCCCGGTTGTCAGCACGCCCTACGGGGATCTTCCAAAGCGCCTTGGCACGAGCGAGGGGGTGCGGTATGTGCAGACGGATGAAGAAATGTGCGCTTCCGTAGAAGCGTTTTGCCGATCCAGGCCTCTGGGGATGAGGAGCCTGGTGCTCCCCTTTGCGTGGGAGCAAACGGCGCGGGCATTGCTTACGCTTGTCCGTGCTCCTGACCATCGCTCGCCGGAGAATTAAAGGACTTTGTTCCGTGTCTTCTCGCTGTTTCAGGGGGGATGGAGGAGCGTTGCTTGGCGGCCTATCGCAGGGCGTCCCGCAGCTTCTTGCGGTCTGCGGGGGAAAGCGATTGGCCAATCATGGCCATCGTACTTGCCAGGTTGTCCACCGGCAAGGCAACCAAAAGGTCGGGCAGAACACGGGCCACTTCGTCTGCCGGCAGGATGCGGGTCGCTGCCAGTAACACGTCACGAACGTAGTCTGCGCCGGTCATCTCTAGCACCGCCAACTCAGGGCGTGGGCGTGGCACTTGCCATAGCCAGTCCACCTTCAGGGCAAAGCCAGAAATTGCCTCCGAATGATAAACTCCTTCTCGTCCTGCGAACACCGTTTCATAATGGCGGGTATCATCGAGCCGGTAGAACTCTGCGACCTCTCGTCGCCCGTCAATCAGCCAGTATTCGTGGACGCCTGCCTCTGCGTATTCCAGGTATTTCTCCCCCCGGTCACGACGGACACTTTCGCGCGATATAATTTCGACCGCGACCTCGGGCGGGCGCTCTAAACGGGCCGTGCTTTCATCCAACCGGTGGGGCGCAGCCACGAACAGAATGTCCGGTTCCCGGCCCGGAAATTCTGGCCCGGGCTTGACCTGGAAAGGGGCGCTGATTACCTGGCCCAGGTTGAACACTTGGGTGTAAATGCGCATCACTGCGGTGAGGAAGTCGCTGATGTCTTGGTGGCCAAATCGTGGCGGTGAGGGCATGATGATTTCTCCGTCAACCCATTCTGCGATGCGACTCTCCGGAGCCCAATCGAAAAACTCTTCGTAGCTGATCTTGCGCTCATCGGTCGGTCGAGTGTTGTCAATGTCACGCGCCGGCAAGTTGGTCACGCTGGGTGGGTACGTCGCCATGCTTGTCTCCTCTGCCCCCATCATGAAACGGAACCTTTGTGGCCGCTGGCCGTCATCTCGTTGCACCTCTGGCCATGGCCATCCGGTGAACAAGAACAGGGGGCAATCATGAGGCAGCCTCTCGTCGAGCCTACCTCTGGTAAGATTGTACCACAGTGACCCGCGTTAGGCAAACAAGGGGTCTGGCGATTCCCCAATCTTATCACCAGGGGGCAGCGAGCGCAGGAAAAACTGCGTCCGCTTTGTGCCTGCGCAGTGCCCAAACAGTCGGGCAGAACGCTCTCCGGTTATTTGTGGGTGACCACCAGTCCGTCAAATCTTGACCAACTGCACGGAGTGAATATCTTTCACGTTGCGGATGTCATCCAACATGGCCTCCGGCGGTGCCTGGTCCAGGCCAATGGCCATTACCGCGTGGCCCAGCGGTTTGTCGCGGCCCACTTGCATGAAGGAAACGTTCACGTTCTCGCGGCCAAGCATGGTGCCCACTTGGCCGATCATTCCTGGGCGGTCTTCGTTCGTACAGATAAGCATGTAGCCGTTCAATTCCAGGTTGATCCAGTATTCGTTGATGCTCACCAAAATGGGCTGGCCCCAGCGGACGGTACCGGAGACCTCTCGTATATTGTCTCCTTCGCCGATCCGCAGGGTAATTAAATTGCGGAATTGTTCCACGCCCACGTGGGGACGCTTCTCTTCCACGAGTACCAGGCCTCGTCGCTGTGCGACCAGGTTGGCGTTGACCTGGTTGACCCGCTCCTCGGAGATCGGTTCCAACAGGCCCTTGATGATCGCAATTTTGAGTGGGGTGAGGTCGTACTCGGTCAGCCGTCCCCCGTAGATAACGTGGACCCGGCCAATGTGTTGCCCGGCAATCTGGATGGCCAGATTGCCCAACCGCTCGGACAGGTCCATGAAGGGGACCAGCGCTTCCAATACCTCGGCAGAAATCATCGGCGCGTTGATCGCATGGCGCACAGGCTTGGCCGTCAGCCCGTCGAATACGTCGCGGGCTACCTCCAGGGCCACCTCGATCTGGGCCTCTTCGGTCGAAGCGCCCAGGTGTGGCGTGAGAACCACCTGTTCATTGGACAGCAACGCGCTGTTGCTGGGGGGTTCCTGGGCAAAGACATCCAGACCTGCGCCGGCGATCTTGCCTTCCTCCAGGGCCTGTAGCAGTGCCGTTTCGTCGATGACCGGTCCGCGCGCGCAGTTGATCAGATAGGCCGAGGGCTTCATCTGGTCAAACTCGTGCGGGCCGATGAGCCCGCGGGTTCCCTCCGTCAGGGGGGTGTGCAGGGATACAAAATCGGCCTGCTGCAATACCTGGTCCAGGGAAGCCAGCGTCACGCCCAGCCCGCGAGCGCGCTCGGCGGAGAGGTAGGGGTCGTACGCCAGCACGGTCATGCCCAGTCCCCGAGCCCGCCGGGTGACTTCGCTGCCCACACGCCCCAGGCCAACCAGGCCCAACACTTTCCCATCGATCTGGACCCCTATGAATTGCTTGCGGTTCCATTTTCCCTGGCGCATCGAGGCATCCGCGCGGGGCACCTGCCGGGCCAGGGCAAACATCAGGGCGATGGCGTGTTCTGCGGCTGCTCGACAGTTGGCGGTGGGCGCATTGACCACGAGCACCCCGTGCTGGGTTGCTGCTTCCAGATCAATATTGTCTACTCCCGTTCCGGCCCGGCCAATGACCTTCAGCTCTTTCCCGGCCTCGATCACATCGGCGGTGACTTTGGTGCCGCTGCGCACGATCAGCGCGTCGTAATCAACGATGTTTTGGAGCAGTTCATCGGGCTTTTGCCCGTAGACCTGGTCTATGACCAATTCCAGACCCGCGCTGGTTGCCTGTTCTTTCAAGGCCTCGACCCCTTCTTGAGCAAGGGGTTCTGCAATCATGATTTTCATTTGACGCTCCGGTTATAGAATCTCCGAGAGGGCTTGCAGCACCTCGTCAATGTCTTTTTCGGACACCCAGCCCAGGTGGCCGATTCGGAAAATGTGGCCTTTCAGTTCTCCCTGCCCGCCGGCTACCAGGATGTCGTAATCGGCGAGCAAACGCGCGCGAAGGTCTTCGGCGCTGACCCCTTCCGGTGCCCGGACGGCGGTAACGCTGTTCGAGGCGTGCGCTTCGTCGGCGAAGAGCTGCAGACCCAGCTTCTTCACGCCGGCGCGCGTGCGTTCCCCAATGCGGCGGTGTCGCTCGATTACTTGGGCAAAGCCTTCCTGTCGCATCAAGCGCAGCGCTTCCTGCAAGCCGAAAAGCAGTCCCACGGCGGGGGTGTAGGGGGTTTGGTTTTTGGCCGCTGATTTTCGAGCTGCCGATAGGTCGAAGTAGAAGCGTGGCATGGTCGCTGTGGCGTGGGCCGCCCAGGCGCGTTTATTCACGGCGATGAACGCCAGGCCCGGGGGAATCATCCAGCCTTTCTGGGCCCCGCTGACCACCACGTCCAAGCCCCAACGGTCCATTTCCAGCGGCAGCGCGCTGGCCCCGCTGACAGAGTCAACGATGAGCAGCGCCGGATATTGCTTGACAATTTTGCCAATTTCGGACAAATCATTGGTGACGCCGGTTGATGTCTCGTTATGGGTGACGAAGACGGCTTTATAGCGCGGGTTGGCGGCCAGTGCGCCGGCAATGACCTGCGGGTCCGCGGCTTGTCCGTACGGAAAATCGAGTTGGGTGACGTTGGCTCCATAGACGCGGGCGATTTTCCCGAAACGTTCACCGAATTTCCCGACGGATACGACCAGCGCTTCGTCGTCCGGTGAAAGGAAGTTGGCCACGGCCGCTTCCATGGCCCCTGTGCCGGAAGCGGTGAGGATGAGCATATCGGCCTTTGTGCCAAACATTTCCTGCAGGCTGGGGGTAACCTCGGCCACGATGTCTGCGCAGGCTTTGCTGCGATGGCCAATCATTTGGCGGGAGAGGGCTTCTTGTACTTCTGGGGGGAGGGGGGTAGGACCAGGAATTCGTAGATTCATTGTGCGCTCCTTCCACGTATTTGTTCATATATCCTGATGATGATTTTGCGTAGCCGTTCAGCAATCCCACGAATCTGTCACGAATGCCACGAGTTTTTCTTTTTCGTGTTCATTCGTGCGATTCGTGGTGAGAATCCTTTTTGGTTCTGGCCGGCCAAGTTCGGACACGAATTTCCGCAGGGCAAGAAAAGCTCACCACGAAGACACAAAGTCACGAAGGAAAGAACCTCTTTATGTCTTGAAGCCTTTGTGGTGAGAAATCCTGTTTGCTTCCGAATTGTCCGGGTCAGGTTAGCTCACGGCAAAAGGTAACTCTTCACATTTTGCCGTGAGCTGGCGCTAGAAATCTAGCGGCGGGGTTGTCCGCCACGCGGGTTATTAGACCGCGGCGGTCGTCTGCCTCCACGGTCAGACCCGCCGCGACCGGTAGGCTTCCGGTCCCGTTTGCGTGCCTCTTCAGCCGTCCACCCTTCCAGAATAGCTTGTCGCGAGAGTTTGATTTTTCCATCGGGACTGATGTCAATAACCATCACGGTAAGCTCGTCGCCCTCACGTGCCACATCCTCGACGCGGTTGACACGAAAGTCGGCGAGTTGAGAAATATGCACCAACCCGTCCGTGCCGGGGATAATCTCGACAAAGGCACCAAAGGCGGTCACGCGCACGACTTTGCCCGTGTAGACCTTGCCGATTTCGGGAACTTCGACGAGTGCTTCTACCATCTTTTGCGCCTCCAACGCGCTTGGCCCATCGGCGGAAGCGATGTAGACGACGCCCTCATCACCAATGTCAATCTTGACGCCGGTCTTTTCTTGGATGCTGCGCACCATTTTCCCACCGGGACCAATGATCTTGCCGATCTTTTCTGGGTCGATCTTGATGACGTTTATGCGCGGGGCGTAGTTTGACATCTCCGGCCGGGGAGACTGGATCGTCTCTTGCATCACGTCCAGGATTTGCAGGCGTGCTTCTTTTGCTTGAGCCAATGCCTCGCGCAAGATATCCTGGGAGATGCCCTGCACTTTGATGTCCATCTGCAAGGCGTTGATGCCGTTTCGCGTTCCGGCGACTTTGAAGTCCATGTCGCCGAGCGCATCTTCTGCCCCCTGGATATCGGTGAGTACACGATAACGCCCGTCGCTATCCGTTACAAGGCCCATGGCGATGCCGCCGACGGGAGCCTTGATTGGCACACCGGCGTCCATCAGAGCGAGCGTGCTGCCGCAGACGCTGGCCATGGAGGTGGAGCCATTCGAACTGAGTGCTTCAGAAACGAGCCGCAAGGTGTAGGGAAACGTTTCTGCCGACGGGATCATGGGGCGGAGTGCTGCTTCGGCCAAGGCCCCGTGCCCGACTTCGCGCCGCTTCGGACCCCGCATCGGCCAGGTTTCTCCTGTACTGTAAGGGGGAAAATTGTAGTGGTGCATGTAACGCTTGGCTTCTTGCGGGCTCAAGCCGTCCAGGCTCTGTTCTTCGCGAGGGGTTCCGAAGGTGGCGGTTGTGAGTACTTGGGTCTCCCCACGTGAAAAGAGGCCGGAACCGTGGCCACGCGGTGTAAGACCCACTTCGCTCGATAGCGGGCGGATGGTGCGCGTGTCCCGTCCATCGGGTCTGCGACCGGTATCCAGGATTTCGCGACGGACCGTCTCCTTAAAGACGGTTTGTAGGGCCTTGGTCAGGCTAGACGGGTCGTACGTTTCGCCGTATTGGGCTACCAGTTCTTCGCCGATGGCCCGCCGCACGTCGCCTTGTTCGTGGCGATCGGTGTGCTCGTGAAGCACGCGCACCAGCCGGTCTCCCACCCAATCGCGGACGAGGTCTTCTACCGCGGGGTCAGCGGCAAAGGAGATGTACTCCCGTTTTTGCTTGCCAATTTCCTCTCGCATCTTCTCTTGCAGGGCGATGACCGATTGCATGGCTTGGTGTCCGGCCTCCATCGCCTTGAGCATGGTTTCTTCGTCGACTTCGTTTGAGGCGCATTCAACCATGGTAATGGATTGGGCGGTGCCCGCAAGCCGGAGGTCGAGGTTGCTCTCTTCGGCCTGTTGAATGGTGGGGTTGAAGATGACCTCACCGTCATCGTCCAGGGAGACGCGTACCGCGCCGATCGGGCCGTTGAAGGGTACGTCTGAGATCATCAGGGCGGCCGATGCGCCAATGAGCGACAAAATGTCGGGAGCGTTTTCCTGGTCCGCAGAGAGGGGGGTGGCGATTACTTGCACGTCGTTGCGGAAATCTTTGGGAAAGAGTGGCCGGAGCGGACGATCCAGCAGCCGAGCGGTTAGAATTGCCGCTTCGGTAGGCCGGCCCTCCCGGCGGAAAAAGCTGCCGGGGATTTTCCCCGCTGCGTACAGGCGCTCCTCGAAGTCTACGGTGAGTGGGAAGAAAGATATCCCTCCACGGGGTTCGCGAGACATTGTGGCGGTCACCAACACGATTGTATCGTCGCTTCGGACCGTTACGGCACCACCTGCTTGTTGGGCAAGTTTTCCCGTCTCGATGATGATCTCGTGATCACCAATTTTTGTTCGATATTGTCTTACTTTTGTTTCGGTCATGATATTTTTTCCTCCAAAATATGTGAGTGTGCCTCAATTGGCAACACGTTACCAGCTCCTCTGACCTGGCTTCCGTACAAGGGTGCTTGCGCTTGCAACGGTTGGGGTGAGGAAGGTACAGAAGGCGGGAACTATGAGAATCAGCGTTGAGCCTGGCTCTTGCAGTGGCACCCGGCACGAACTTTCTGAATGCCGGGGTGGCAACGTGCCAGAGTCTGGAACAACTCTGTTCCCACGTGCATCGTGTCACGCATTTGAGGTCCGATCTTGGAGGTAGGGACTGGAAATTGTATCCTGGCCATGGGATATGGCCTGCCAGGGTACATTCTCCAATTCCTAACCCCAAAATCAGAACAATTCAATATGGAATCAAACAACAAACAAAACGAGCAGATGTGGAAACTCTCCCCATCTACTCGCTATGCTCCTCACCTCTTTACGATTACTTTCTAAGTCCCAGGCGGTTGATGAGCTTCCTGTATCGCGCACTATCTACACGATTCAGGTAGGCTAATTGCCTTTTGCGCTGGCCTACCATCTTGAGCAATCCATGTCTTGAGTGTTCGTCATGCTTGTGGACGTTGAAATGCTCGATGAGATGGTTGATCCGCTTGGTCAAAAGGGCTACCTGCACTTCAGGAGATCCTGTGTCACCAGGGTGTGTTTGGTATTCCCCGATGATTTGCTCTTTTATTTCTTTATCCAATCTACTCTCCTACTACCTAAACTGCGTACTCATTCAAATGCTGGGAACAGTTTTTGTCGCTGAATCATTATAACATAATTGTGTGTAACGTGCAAATGTGGTAATACGTTTGGTAGTGTATCTCTTTCGGTGGCAAAAGGCTGGCAACCTTCACCGGGATAGCGAGCTCACGGTCACACTTTCTACCGAATTGTATACACTACCAAGGTCGTTACACGTCTTTTTTCTTCCAATGCCCGCGATAAAACCAATAGGCCATAAAAAGGCCATTGGCAATGTTGCCGATGGCGATGCCTACCCATATCCCATCGGCACCGAGGAACGATTTTGAGAGCACGTAGGCGATGGGGATTTGGACGACCCACAGGGAGAGCAGGTTGATGCTCATAGCGGGCACCGTATTGCCGGCGCCATCCAACCCACGCGCCAGCACGACACCCATCGCCGAGAAGATATAGCTGACACCGACGACACGCAGCCCCGTCGCCCCGTAGTTCACCACAGCCGGTGTGTGGTCGAAGAAAGCGATCAATCCTGGTGCCGCAAGAAACGCGAAAACTGCAAAAACAGCCATGAACCCGATGTTGTATGCGGCGATCAGCCAGGCGCTGCGCGCTGCGCGTTTCGGTTGTAGGGCACCCAAGTTTTGCCCCACCAGGGTAGCGGCCGCGTTGCCCATGCCGAATCCGGGGATGAAGGCGATCAGCAAAATGCGGTTGGCCACGCCATAACCGGCCAGGGAGAGCGTACCGAACAGTCCGACGAGACCCAGCAGCGTGACTCGTGACGATGCGCGCAGCAGCATTTGCACCGTGCTGGGAGCGCCGATACTCAGCACGCGGCGCATGATGGGCAAGTCGGGAACCAAGTCCTTCCGGCGCAGGCGTATGCGCGCGCGACCGCCGGCCAGGATGTATACTTGCAGCAGCAAACCGGCGGCCTGGGCAATCACCGTGGAAAGTGCCGCGCCTTCCACTCCCAGGCGCGGAACGCCCCACCACCCCAGTACCAAGAAAGGTTCAATCACAATGTTCAGCACATTCGCAAAGGCCAGTACACCCAGTGCGATTCGGGCATCGCCGGCGCCGCGGTAAAGGGAATTTATGATGGGAACCATGACGATGGCCCACATCCCCAGGTAGGTTACCCGCAAGAAATCTACGCCGAGAGGCAGCACGTCCGGGCCGGCGCCCAGCACCCGCAACATGGGCCGCATCGTGGCCAGCCCCGCCACTCCGAGGAAGAGGGAAAGGACGAACGATAATAGAATCGCCTGCGCCACGGCGTGATTGGCTTTCTCGTGCTCTCGCGCGCCGATGCGCCGGGCGACGACAGCCAATCCTCCGACGCCAAGGCCCATAGAGAGGCTGTTCAGTACCCAACGTATGGTTATGGCGATGGCTACAGCAGCCAGCGCGGCAGAACCCAATCGCCCCACCCAATACAAGTCTGCCACCTGGTAAAGGCTGATCATCGCCATTTCCAAGGTCATCGGCACACCCAGGGCGAAGATGGCGCTATTGATGCTCCCTTTTGTGTAATCTCTGCGCTCTGGCGCAGGCGGAGCCGTTTCGAGAGCTATTTCGCCGTCACTCACGGGTCACCTCGCCCACAATGGGCCAACCTTGCTGCACAGCCTGGTCGGCCAGGGCCGGGTTGGGATAGACGGCCACCGGATTGCCGACTTCTGCCAGAACAGGCAGGTCGGTAATGCTGTCGGCATAAGAGAAGGAGGCGCGCAAATCTATGTCGCGGCCTTCTTCGTCCAGGTACAAACGCAGGCGATCCAACTTGCCTTCTCCTTGCGGAATCGGCGGAAGCGCGTGCCCTGTAAAACGGTGATTGTGCATTTCCAGGCGCATGCCCAGGGCCACGTCGGCATGGAGCCGCTGGGCGATCGCCGCGACTAGCGGTTCAAACGTGCCCGAAAGGAGCACGATACGGTGCGCCTGGCTCTGATGCTGTTGAAGGAGTGTGAAGATGTCCGGACGCAGGCGAGGCATAGCGTAGCGGTCTGCGATCCACGCGAACACCTGTTTCCCCTGCTCTTCGGACAGCCCCCTGAGGGTCCAACCCATGTGTCTGGCCCAAACGTGTCGTGCGCGCTCTTCGCTGACGAAGCCCCGCTTGTGTAGAAACCATAGTGGAAGATGGATGCCCAGGTAAAGATAGAGCCAATGCCGATTAACACGCTCTGTCCGGTGATGCTGGACGATGGCCCGCCACGTGTGGCCGGTGAAGAGTGTGCCGTCAAAATCGAAAATTGCAGCAATCGTCATTGCCTGCTCCTTGAAGGGAGTTTTTGTGACCCTTGTAGAGAAAAAGCGGGGGATAGAATAAGACGCGACAAACGCGTTGCAACGTCATTGGCAGTCTGTCCCGCCATGTAGGGCAATATTATAGCAGATGTCGGTTGGAACGTCAAAGTTTTGCGTCTGCAATCATTCACGTCCTGCTTACCACCAAGACACAAAGACACGAAGCATACAAAGTGGGGCAAGCGAGAAAGCCTACTCGTCAGGCCTATCCAATGTTCCAACCTGG
>CAZFFM010000061.1:0-14451 GCA_964517425.1 uncultured Ardenticatenales bacterium
AATGTTCCAACCTGGACGCTGGCGTTTTTTACTTTTGCCACGGATTTTCACGGAACAACCAGAAAGAATAGATGAAAATCTGTGAAAATCCGTGCAATCTGTGGCTGAAAATGCCGTGTCGTACGGTCAAAATGACTTTCGCCAGACTCCAGTTCCAACGTCGAAACGCATTGGGGCAAGAGTCGCACGTACTCGCTCTCAGCCCCCGTCTCGGGGGCGTCTCAGGCGGGATTCGCCCCGCCAATCCGTCCTCGGGGACGAGGACTTGGAGCTTCTGGAAGCCAACGTGTCACATTTGCCTCAATGCGTCGAAACATTCAACCTGGTTGTTCTTTGTGCCTTCGTGTCTTCGTGGTTCATTTGAGAGAGTTGCCGCGTAAAAATATGACGGGCATCCTCGGCAAGACGTCAACTTGACAATTCCTTATATACAGGATATAGTAGCCAAGCGCCACCTTGAAGTTGCGGGGCCTTTTGTTGACCGCGCAAAACGATTGTGCAAAAGAGACGGGTAAGCCCCCTGTCACTTTGCCGGTGCGGAGGACTCTGTATGCCCTCTATAGGGGAGACACTACGAAAAGCACGACAAGAAAAAGGGGCTTCACTCGAAGATGTAGAAGCCTTTACGCATATTCGCGTGCAATTTGTGGAGGCCTTGGAAGAAGAACGGTTCAAAGACTTTCCCAGCCCGGTCTATGTGCGAGGTTTCCTGCGTAACTACGCGCTCTTTCTGGGGCTGGAACCGCAAACAATCCTGGAACAATATGTTCCCGAAGGAGAAGAAACTCTTTCGGAAGAGACCCAAATGCTGGCGGAACCGTTGGTAGCATCTCCATGGCTCCACCCGGTCCGGCTGATCATTGGAGCATGCCTGGTCCTGTTGCTCGTTGGCCTTGGCCTATGGTGGTCACGAGCCGAAAACCGTTCCCGTTTCCCTTTGCCCAATTTGGGATTCCTGACGACGCGCTTTGTCGCTGCGTCACCCACAACCTTACCAACGGCCACAAGCTCTGCCATTCCGGTGGGAGGAACCACGCCAAAGGAGGTGACGAGTACACCGGTTATACGTACCCCAACCGACACGCCCGTACGTCTTCCGTCGCCGACGGCCACCGGTACGCCGGTGATTGCCATCCGGGTGGCGGTAGTTGTCAGCGACACATCGTGGGTAGAGGTCATATCGGACGGCGATCACGTCTTCGCCAACACGATGAATCCGGGTGCAACGGGCCGCTGGGACGCCCACAACCAGCTTGCTGTACGAATCGGCAATGCCGGTGGCGTGTTCGTCACCGTAAACGGCCAAAAAATCGGACTGCTGGGGGCAGTCGGCGAGGTCGTCTCGCGAGAATGGATCCGCGATCCGGAAGGCAAGTTGGTTGAACAGGTACCGACTCCGCTGGCTACGTATACGCCGGCTCCGGAAGTCGTGGCCACCGGTACGCCCGGAGGATAGAAAAATGCAGTGCCACCTCGTAACACTTGGATGCGCCAAAAACATCGCCGATTCCGAAGGGATCGGCGTTTTGTTGACTCAGGCCGGCCATCATCTGACCGAGACTCCAGAGGAGGCCGACGTGATCATCGTAAACACGTGCGGCTTTCTCCAACCCGCGCGCGAAGAGGCGATCAGCGTGCTTCGCGAGTTTTCGGCGGGCAAGGAGGAAGGGCAATTGCTCGTAGCCGCCGGCTGTATGATCGAAGGGTATGCCGGCCAACTGCAGCAAGCCGTCTCCGGACTGGACGGGCTGATCGGAACGCGACAGTGGACCGAAATGCCCAGCTTCCTGGCCGAACTGGCCCGCCGGAAGCCGGAAGACCGCTGGCAGCCGTACGTCCGGCCACCGGCAGAACGCAATCATGTGGCCGACTCGGTGTCGCGCCAGGCACAGGGGACCACAGCATATCTGAAAATTGCCGACGGGTGCAGCGCTCCTTGCGCCTTCTGCACGATCCCTGCGATCAAAGGGTTGCAGCGCAGCAAGCCGCTTGCGCACGTGCTCAACGAAGCTCGCCAACTGGCCGATCAAGGCGTGCAGGAAATCGTACTCGTGGCACAAGACCTGACCGCTTATGGGCGAGACCGTGGCGAAGGCGACGCTTTGCCGCCGCTGCTCGATTCGCTTGTGGAAGCGGTGCCCACCGTGCCCTGGATTCGTCTGCTTTATGCGTACCCCGGCCACGTATCGGACCGCTTGATCGAGACGATGGCCCGGCACGAGCAAATCTGTAACTATTTGGACATGCCCTTGCAACATGCCTCAGAGTCTGTGCTCAAACGGATGCAGCGGCCTCACAACATGGAACGCGTGCGCCGCTTCTATGAATCGTTGCGCCGGGCAGTGCCCGACGTGGCTCTGCGCACGACGTTCATTGTGGGCTACCCGGGTGAAACAGAGACCGAGTTCCAGGAACTTCTTGATTTTATGGCCGAGGTGCGCTTCGACAAAGTGGGAATATTCCCCTACTCGCGCGAACCCGGCACGCCGGCGGCAGTCCTGGCCGGCCAGGTGCCCGATGAAACAAAAAAGGAGCGGCACGAACGGGCGATGCTGTGGCAACAAAGTATCTCGCTTGCGCGCAACCAGGAACAGGTCGGACACGTATATTCAGTGTTGGTGGATGGTGCCGGCGACGGCATTAGCCTTTGCCGGTCATACCGCGATGCGCCGGAGGTGGATGGCTTCGTCCTCGTGGATGGTATACTACCCCTTGGGCAGTTCGTGCGCGTGCGGATCACCGGGGCCATGGAATACGATCTGCTGGGTGAGCCGGAACCGGACACCACCACGGGATGAACGTCGTGGAGCGTGGGGCGTCGAGCGCGACCGATTCGCTGATTCGCTTATTCTCACAACAGTGCCCATGAGCGCTTGCGCGCCACCAGGGATGAAAATGGGGGACGGCGGCGGATGGAATCACGCCGCCTGGGTTGGCAGCCCCGGCTCCGTCATTCATGCGGGGCCATCTGGTGGCTGACATCTGGCTACTGACCGCTATTATCAAAAAGCAGGAGCAAAGAAATGGACTACGCAAGCATTTTGAGTAGAGCGCTGGACATCACCCGCAGAAATCGGGCCTTGTGGATATACGGATTCTTGATTGCCCTGTTTGGAGGCGGTGGAAGTGGTGTCGGGCAGGTCTTCCGCTTCGGCTTCAACGGCAGCGGAAGACGAAGCCAGACCGTTCCGAACCTTGCGCAGGGCGGGCCTATGCCGGCCTGGTTGATCCCCCTCATCATTGCGCTCGTGTTGTTCGTGCTCGTATGGATTGTCGTGGGCACGATTGCCCGTTACGTTTCGATTGCCGCACTCATCGGCATGGTCCGCGACGTGGAAGAGACGGGCACAACGAGTGTCGCCGGCGGACGACGCTGGGGCTGGTCCACACACGCCTGGAAACTGTTCCTGATCAGCCTCGTCGTCGGTATCCCGATGGCGCTGTTTGCGATCCTGTTGATTGCTGTGTCCTTTTCACCGCTCATTTTGCTGGTGACGGGACGTACAGCCGTGCAAGTAGGCAGTGTCGTCTTGACGATCGCTCTCTTCATGCTCGCCCTGCTATTCCTGGTTATTATTGGCGTGCTCGTAAACATTGTCGTGGAGATCGTCTACCGTGAGTGTGTCCTGAACAACCAGGGGGTGCGCAGTTCCTTGCGCCGGGGCTATTCCCGTGTCCGCGAACACCTTGGCTCGACCCTGTTGATGGGCTTGCTTCTGCTGGGGCTGGGGTGGCTGTGGGGTATTTTGATGATACCGGTGGCTTTGACGCTGCTGGCGATCGTTGCCGCTCCCACCCTGGCTGCCTACGCCGTCGCGGGCGTGCCGGCTGCCGTGATTATCGGTGTGCCCCTGGTCCTGGCTATCGGGTTGGTCCTCAGCGCGATTCACGGGCTGTACGAGACATTTCGCTCTGCCGTCTGGACTTTGACCTACCTGGATTTGAGCGCGCCCGCTGTGCCCGCAAACACCCTTGCAGAAAATGCCGTTTTGTGATAGAATATAAATGCGGCCCCCGGCCGTGCGCGTGATGTGAAAAAAGAGGCTTGAGCCAACACTTTCTTTTAGGGAGCCGAGCTCCAGTAAGCGACCAGAGCGCTGTCCCTGCGGGGATGGTACCATGTCGCTGGGTAGGCACCCACCTGCGTAAGCAGGTTCAAGACCTTAGTAGCACACGGCATGGCGGAGGGTCGCATTTTATCTTGCGACAGACGGCGTCCCCTTATCTGTAACGGGCGTTCTAGTTGGCGACAGAGCGAGATTATGCCTCTCTCAGCACTTTTGCGCGCCTGGCGCACAGACCCCAGTTTCCGCAGCAGCGTCGCCGCATGGCGCACCTTCCCTGCAAGGCCGCCGCAGTTCGCGCCATTTCCCGACGACCTGCACCCTGCGTTGGCTGCGGCCCTGCGCTCCGCCGGAATCGATGCGCTCTACACACACCAGGCGACGGCGTGGCAACGCGTGCAGACCGGCCAGAATTTGGTCGTCGTCACCAGCACGGCCAGCGGCAAGACCCTCTGCTACAACTTGCCGGTACTCGATTCCCTATTGCGCAACCCACAAGCGCGTGCGCTCTATCTTTTCCCCACCAAAGCGCTGGCGCAGGACCAGCGCGATAGCCTGGAGAAGATTCGGGGATCCGTAGACCCAAAGCTGCCCGTTCACGTCGCTACTTATGATGGAGACACCCCTTCGGCGGCGCGGCCTGCTATCCGCAAAACGGCCCAACTCGTAATCAGCAATCCGGACATGCTGCATAGCGGGATATTGCCACATCACACGCTTTGGGCCGGCTTCTTTCAAGATTTGCGCTTCGTCATCATAGACGAAATGCACAGCTATCGAGGGGTCTTTGGTTCGCACGTGGCCAACGTGTTGCGCAGGCTAAAGCGAGTTGCCCACTTCTACGGCGCTTCTCCGCAATTCATCCTCACTTCGGCAACCATCGCCAACCCTGTGGAACTGGGCCGGCGGCTGATCGAAGAGGATGTTTCCCTCGTGGATGACGACGGCGCGGCGCGAGGAGAGCGGCACTTCTTCATCTACAATCCCCCGATTGTCAATCGCGAACTGGGCATTCGCCGGAGCACCCTGCTGGAGAGCGTCCGAATCACCGAGGAATTGCTGCGTCACGATGTGCAAACGATCCTCTTTGCGCGTGCTCGCCGCACTGTCGAACTAATTTTGGGGACCTTGCGGCGACGACGCAGCATGGCCGCGAACGAGACCGTACGGGGGTATCGCAGCGGCTACCTGCCCCGCGAGCGCCGCGAAATCGAGAGGGGCTTGCGCGACGGCCATGTTCGCGCCGTGGTCGCCACGAATGCGCTGGAATTGGGTGTGGACATCGGCGGAATGGGAGCGGCAGTGCTCGCCGGCTACCCGGGTACGATCGCCGCCACCCGGCAGCAAGCGGGCCGCGCCGGTCGAAAGCAGGCTGAGGCGATGGCCATTTTGATCACGTCGGCCGGTCCGCTCGACCAGTTCCTGGCCCGTCACCCCGAATACTTTTTTGACCGCACCCCCGAACAGGCCTTGATCAATCCCAATAACCTGCTCATACTTTTGGGCCACCTGCGCTGCGCTGCATTCGAGCTTCCCTTCAGCGAGGGGGAGCGTTTTGGCCGGGTCGCCTGGCCGGACGTGGCGGAAATCCTGGAGTTCCTGTCCGAGGCTGGCGTAATCCACCGCTCTGGAGATAAGTTTTTCTGGATGGCCGACCATTATCCCGCACAAGATGTTTCGCTCCGCAGCGCTTCGGCGGAGGCCGTATTGCTCCAGAATCAAACGGAAGAGGAGTGGGTCACGGTTGGGCGGGTGGATCAGGCAAGCGCGCACTGGATGGTACATGCCGGCGCCGTCTACTTGCACGATGGCCAGACCTATCTTGTAGAACGGCTGGACCTGACGCAGCACGTCGCGCAAATGCGTTCGGCAGAGTTGGACTACTACACCGAGCCGCGCGCCGAAACGGCGGTCCGTCTGATTGACAAGGCGGACGAGCGTCCTGCACAGGGTGCGCTCAAAGCACATGGCGAGGTAGCCGTTACCACCGAGGTCGTCGGCTTTCGCAAGTTCAAGTGGTTCACACATGAGCTGCTCGGCGAGGGCGAGGTTTCCTTGCCGCCAACGGAACTGGTGACCACCGGTTACTGGCTGGCCCTGGACGGGGAAACTGTGGACAGGTTGCGGCAGCAGGGTTTGTGGAGCAACGACCCGAATGCGTATGGCCCCAATTGGCCGGCACAGCGCGAGCGGGCACTGGCACGTGACCATCACCGTTGCCAGGTTTGCGGCGCGGGAGAGGAAGGGGGCGCGCACCACGTTCACCACAAGACGCCCTTTCGCACCTTTGTCGGCTACCAGCAGGCGAACGCGCTGTCCAACCTGGTCACCCTTTGTCCGCGCTGTCACCGGCGCGCCGAGCTTTCTGTGCGCATACGCAGCGGGCTGGCGGGGCTGGCCTTCGTGCTTGGCAACCTGGCCCCGCTGTTCCTGATGTGCGATGTGCGCGACCTGGGCGTACACTTCGATCCGCAATCTGCGTTGGCCGAGGGCCGCCCTACCGTCGTGCTGTACGAGCAGGTGCCGGGGGGAATTGGGTTTAGCGAGCGGTTGTTTGCCTTGCACGACGACCTCCTGGCCAACGCCCGCGACGTTGTGCAGGCATGCGTATGTGCGGCCGGTTGCCCCTCATGTACCGGCCCCGGTGGCGAAGACGGATTGGGCGGAAAAGCGGAGACTATTGCGCTCCTGAAGGCGCTGACCGGGACATGACTTCACTTTCGAGCAAGCTCAAGGCCCTGGGGGTGCGGATTGGTGTGCAGGATTTGCCTGCTCCACGGCGACGCGAAGCGTTTCCTATCGAGCGCGTGCTTTCGGGATCCTTTCGGGAGACGGCACATGGCCAGGTTTTCGTCGCCGAGAAGCGGTATCCGCTTGACCACCGGCACGGACAGGCTACGCTGGAACTTGCGTCTCCCCTGCACACGATTGCGCGCTGGGCCGGTGATCCGCAGCTTCCAGAAACAGACCGGCAACGATTTGCGTTCGTAGACACGGAAACCACCGGTTTGTCCGGCGGTACCGGCACGTACGCTTTCCTGGTGGGGGTCGGTCGTTATGATGGCGCGGAATTTCACCTGACCCAATTCTTTATGCGTGATCCAGGTGAGGAGCAGGCTTTGCTCGACGCGCTCTACGAACTCCTGGAGCCTTGCGCTGTGTTGGTGACGTACAACGGCAAGGCTTTCGACATGCCCCTTTTGAAATCTCGTTTTGTGGCCGCGCGGTATCTGCCGGGCGGCGACGTTCTTCCCTGGGAAGCGGCTACGCACCTGGACTTGTTGCCCCTCGCGCGCAGGCTGTGGCGTGCCCGCTTGCCCGGCTGTGCCCTCGGCCAGATTGAGACGTACATCCTTGGCCTATCGCGGACAGGCGAAGATGTGCCCGGCTGGCTGGTACCCGGCCTGTACTTCGATTTTCTGCGCACCGGCGATGCTCGGCCTTTGCAGAACGTTTTCTATCACAACGCCGTTGATATTCTCTCCCTTGCGGCACTCTTGAGCCACGTTGCACGGCTGCTTGATGATCCAAAGGAGGGTCCCGTGCGCCACGGCGTGGATCTTGTGGAGATGGGAAAACTCTTTGAGCATGTAGGGGACGTGGATACCGCCATGCGCTTGTATGATCGTGCTTTGTCGGACAACCTGACCGGCCGGCCGTATCGCGAAGCGGTTCAGCGGCTTTCGTTTGCGCACAAGCGGCGGGGCAATCTGCAGGAGGCCACGGCACTTTGGCGCGCAGCGGCGCAGGCCGGCCAACTTTATGCTTACATCGAGCTGGCGAAGTTTTACGAACACCGCCAGCGGGACTATGCCGAGGCGGTGCGATGGACGGATGGGGCGCTCGTGCAGGTCCAACGCGCCGATTTGCCGCGTCACACGCGAATCCGATCCACGGCAGAGTTGACTCACCGGCTCAAACGGCTGCAACGGAAGATGGGCAGCTAACTGGACAGGAGGCTATCATGATAACACGAAGTTGTTTTCCATCCACTTTTTCTATCGTGGGATACGATGCGGAGGCCAAAGAGTGGGGGATTGCCGTGCAGTCAAAGTTCCTGGCCGTTGGCGCTGTGGTTCCTTGGGCCGAGGCCAGTGTCGGTGCGGTGGCCACCCAATCCTACGCCAATACGTCCTTTGGCCCGCAAGGGTTGGCACTGATGGCCCGGGGCGTCAGTGCGCAAGACGCCATGGACGATCTCATAGCCGGCGACGAGGGCCGGGCGCGCCGCCAAGTCGGTATGGTGGATGCCCAGGGACGGTCGGCCACGTTCACCGGAAGCGATTGTCACGAGTGGGCAGGGGGTGTCGCTGGCACGCACTACGCGGCTCAGGGAAACATCCTTGTCAGCGGGGCTACGGTGGAAGCGATGGCCCGAACCTTTGAGGAGACTGTGGGGGAGCTGGCCGATCGGCTGCTGGCTGCGTTGGCTGCCGGACAGGCCGCCGGTGGAGACCGCCGGGGTCAGCAATCGGCGGCTCTGCTGGTCGTTCGCCCCGGTGGTGGCTACGGTGGCTACAACGACCGCTACATGGACCTGCGTGTAGACGATGACCTGCAGCCGATTGAGCGGCTAAAGGCACTGGTCGAACTGCACCACCTTTTCTTTGGCACGCCCGCCCCGGGTGAATTGGTCAAGATCGAGGGGGAAGTGGCGCGCGATGTCCAAACGATTTTGCGTTGGGCCGGCTATTACTCCGGGCCGCTCAACGGGATATACGACGCACCAACGCGCAAGGCTCTCACCGCTCTGATCGGCAACGAGAATTTTGAAGAACGCTTTGACGAAGAACAGGGCCTGCTCAGCAAAAAGGTTGTGGACGTTCTGCGAAAAAAGTTTAGTCCTTGACTTTTTTCTTCCCAGCCTTTCTGAGAAGATGGACTTCCGTGCTATGTAGTTGTCGCGCTGACGATGACCCACTCTTGCTCGTTCGTTCCGGCGGTGATCAGCGCGGCGACGTACATGCGATAGCGGCCGTCGGGCAGTTGCACGACCACCGGATCGTTGAGCGACCACACCGCAAACTCGGTGAAGTCCTCGGCTTGTAGCCGGATTCCCGGTTCCATCTCATACGATTTACCGTCCTGGCTGATGAAACTGAATATCTTTCCGGTGGCGTGTACGCCGGGTTGCGGTGGCAAGGGACCCTGGCTCATGGTGAACAGCCGCCGGCGGCCATCGGGCAGCAGGATGGACTTGGGGTCCACGTAGCTGTGACCGCCTCCCCCGGCGGTTGCGTCGCCGAGGACGTTGTCGTCCTCAAACGTGAACGTCCAGCCATTGTTGCCGGGTGGCGAATAGGCTCGGCGCACATTGTTCACGCCCTGCATGTCGCCGATGTAGAGCAAGACCACGCCGCCAGACGCGTCAACGTATTGGTCGTGGACCCCGATTTTCCCGTTATCGGAAGGCTGGGCCGCATAGCGGACGCCGGGATCGGGCTTGTAGTGTATGCCATCGGAGGAACTTTGGCTCTTGAGTTGGCTGCTGGCGTTGTCAAACGTGTACTTACGCCAGGTGCCATCGGGCAGGTGGACCTTGTATGGAAAGTGCAGATTGTCGGCCTCCGTGCGCAACCTGCCACCGGGAAAGTTCAGGCCGTCGGATGAGGTGGCAAGCATTCTTTTCCCCGGCGTAGTGGTACGGTCTTCGTAAAACAGGTAAACCGTGCCCGTTTCCGGATCGACGCTCGCGGCAGGATTGGAAGCAAGGTGCATACGGATGCCGGAATCGGGGATGAACGTCAAGTCATCCACCGTGACCGGGGTCGGTGTCGGTGTCGGCGTGGGCCAAGGCTGCCCCCACTGCCGTACGATTGCGGGCAGGTAGACCAGGCAGCCCGGTTTGGTCACCGTGGCCAACACATCTGCGACATCTCCCTCGCCGTTGCCGTTCACGTCCTGCACGCACTTCTGCGCTGTTCCTGTCGCCGTAGGAGTTGGCGATTCTGCGGCACTCCCGGCGGTAATCTCGGTAACGTAGATCATGACATATCGTCCATCCGGCAAGTGAGCCACGGCGGAGTCCTTCACAAGGTCACTCTCCAACCCGGATGAGAGATCTCCGGTAAGCCGTGTGCCGGACTCCACAGTCCAGGTGATGCCATCCGGAGTAAAAACAGAGTAGATGGCCCAGTCGCCGGCCGGTGTCGCCGCTGAACGCTTGAAACCGTAGAAGCGATAGCCCCCGTCGACAGCCAGTCCGTTGGACATGATGATGCCGCCGGTAAAAAAGTTGCCCTCCTGGCGGAAGTTCAGGCCATCGGTTGAGGTAGCGTGCCAGTTTTCGCCAGGGTTTCCCTGGTTACCGCCCGCGAACAAATGCCAAGCCGTTCCGATGCGAATCGCGGAGGGGTCGAGCACTTGCTTATCCGTCACGATCAGACGGGCTCCCGATTCCACCTGAAAGGTGAAGCCGTCCTCGGAGATGGCCGAATAGGTGTGCGGAGTGCTGCCTTGACCGGGAGCTGCACTGGTGAAGTAGAGTCGCCAACGTCCGTCCGCTGTGCGCACGATGTCCGGGTCCACGGGCGAAGGCTGACCACCGGCCAGCCCGTTGATCGTCACCCGATGGTAACTCCAGGTCACGCCGTTATCTGCGGAAAGGGCCACGACCGTCCGGTTGTGTACCTCTGCGGGGCACCAGGTGACGTAGTACACACGGAGCGTTCCCTGATCATCAACGATTGCGTCGGGCACATCTGCCTGATCGGCTACAGCGCGCTTTGCGCGTGTCCAGGTGAGCCCGTCGCCGGAGTAGGCGATCATCAGCCGGTTGGACCAGGGGCCTTCGCGTGCGTTCGGGGGTGCGGTGCCGGCGCCGCTACACGGCGTGAAGTCACCGGTGTCGGCGAAAGCCAGAGAAGATAGGGAAAGGGCGATCAGCACCAACAGCGTCAAACATGCTGACAGGACCAGGACAGTTGTTCGCAGTTTTGTGTTCATCTCTCGGGTCCTTTATTGCAGGGTCCTTTTGAACTTTTGCGGTTCGCCGATAGAGCTTCGCATGTTCATATTCACAGTGTACCAGGAAAGTGTTAACAAATTATTAACGTGGTGTAAAAGAACTTCAACGACATCGAATCCTTCTCTAGTGCGCGGTGCCCGGTGGCCGGGCCATGACGAATTCTGGCCGACCCGGTGCAAAGATTCCCGTCAAAGGTTCATTCGGTTTCCCTGATATTTGACAAACACAAAGCGTAGTGATATAATTCACTACAAGAAGATTAAGGGAGGGTCGAAGCCGATGCCATTCGCCCTCCCTTTCTGCTAAAAAGGAGTACGCAAGTGTGGAATGATTATTTCTCAATTCTGACTTTCGTGGTACTGGTCTCCGGTCTGGCCGGCTTGGTGCTCCTATTGTCCAAAGTCCTTGGGCCACGGAATCCCTCTGCGACCAAGCAAGCACCGTATGAATCGGGCATGATCCCTTTTGGCCCGGCCATGCGCCGATTACCGATCAGTTTCTATTTGACCGCCACACTCTTTATCGTCTTCGATATTGAGATCGTCTTCTTATTCCCGTGGGCCGTGGTATTCCGGCAGCTCGGGTGGTTCGGTCTGATAGAGGTGGGGGTGTTCTTGTTGGTGTTATTGGTAGGCTTCCTGTACGTTTGGGCGAAAGGAGCCTTACAGTGGGAGTAACCACACCATCGAAGCGGCCCATACCGGCGATAGATCCTAATAAGCCGGGGGATCTGGGCATGGCCTTGACGACGGTTGATCAGGCCGTGCAGTGGGCGCGCAGTCGCTCGATCTGGCCCTTGATGTTTGGGCTGGCCTGTTGTGCCATCGAGATGATGCACGCGCAGGCTCCGCGCGTAGACATGTCCCGTTTTGGCATGGAGGTCATGCGCGCGTCCCCTCGCCAGGCAGATTTGATGATCGTGGCCGGCCGCGTTTCACGCAAGATGGCACCGGTCGTCCGCCGGCTGTACGACCAGATGCCGGAGCCGAAGTGGGTCATCGCCATGGGGGATTGCGCTTCCTGCGGCGGCATATTCAACAACTACGCCATCGTGCAGGGCGTGGACGAAGTCGTGCCGGTGGACGTCTACGTCGCCGGCTGCCCCCCACGCCCCGAAGCACTGATGGACGGGCTGATCCGGCTACAGGAGAAGATCGAAGCGGCGCACGCCGGCACATTGGTCGAGGCCGGGCCGGTGGAGATTGCGGTCTGAGTGGAGCGTCGAGTGTGGGGCGTTGAGCGATGCAGCACACACCGCGCTCTTGAACCGTAACGAAACAGAGGTAAAGATCATGAATGTGAGCGAAGCCAAGGCAGAAGTCTTTTGGTTGGCGTTCAAAAGTATGCCGAAAAAAGATCAGAATACAATTGTCCAAAAACTGCTAACGGATGATGACTTTCTCCATGACCTCATGGATATCCGTGTCATCGAGTCGCGTCGCAATGAGCCATCAAGACCATTGAGTGATTACCTTGCCGATCGAGGTTGAAGCCGCTGCGTATGCCCTATGTTGTCTATCTAAAAAGGTCGGCAGAAAAAGACCTGAATCATTTGGGGTCGAGAGTTCACGATAGAATTGTAAAGCGATTGCTCTCCTTACAAGAGGACCCGCGCCCTCCTGCGGTAAAAAAGCTACGTAATCGGGAGGAGTACAGGTTGAGAGTAGGCGACTACAGAATACTTTACACGATTGACGAATCGGCAAAGAAAATCGAAGTTGTTGCAGTTGGTCATAGAAGGGATGTGTATCGTTGACCTGCTGAAGCAGGATGCGCGGGCACGTTGGTCGAGGCCGGGCCGGTGGAGATTGCGGTCTGAGCTGCGTTGAAAATAAAGTGTCAGGTGTCAGGTGTCAGGTGCCACGTGTTGCGTATTGCGTGGTGCGTGCCGCTCGCCCATTGAAAATTGACATTTGATCATTGACCATTGCGCCCTGCCATTTTCATCGTTGGTGGCGCGCAGCCGCTCATGGGGACTGCTTTACTCCCTTGCTGAGACCATTCTTGCTGCGTGCCCGAGCAGTAACAGGGGGTTGATTGTTAAGACAATGCAAGACAACGCAACGCTAGAAATGCAGATTGAGTCCCAATTCCCTGACGCTGCCAGGGCGGTCACGACACGGCTAGGTGAAACGACCATCGAGCTCGAAAAAGACGCCCTGCTCGATGTGGCGCGCTTTCTGTGCGACGACGAAGACATGCAGTTCGCGCTGCTCTCGGACGTGACCGTGGTGGATTACCTGCCGCAGGAGCCACGTTTCGCCGTGGTGTACCACTTGCTGTCGTTGGCCCATCGCCGGCGGTTGCGACTGCGCGTCTGGATTGCTGAAGCGGAGGCCGAACTTCCCTCGGTCACCGGCATCTGGCCGGGGGCGAACTGGTACGAACGGGAGGTGTACGACATGTTTGGCATCTCCTTCACGGGGCACCCCAACCTGCGCCGCATTCTCATGCCGGACGATTGGGAGGGCCACCCGCTGCGAAAGGACTATCCGCTGGGCCAAGAGGAAATCGCCTTCACGCACAATCAGGAAGAGGTCTACGCACGCAAGCACTTTGCGGAGCGGTAGGCGTGCACTTCAAAATCGAAAATGGGATATCTTGCCATACGTCTCCCCAATGCGGAGCAAGCGCATATTTCGCAGAGGAAGTTGACCGCTTATCTCTTGTCGGAGACCCATGCGATTGGTAAATTCAAGGCCAGATTCTTCCGATCGCTCGGTTTTGGCAAACATAATCTTGGTCAATTGGAACAAGAATTGTTGAAGATTGCCCGAAGAGGACAAGTGGTCAAGGCAGAACGTTCATCTTATGGCACAAAATATGTCGTGGATGGTCAACTGGAGACTCCAAAGGGGGAGCTCGTATTCATCCGGACCGTATGGATTGTGGAACTGGGACAGGTGTATCCGCGGTTTGTTACGGGGTATCCGCTGAAGAAATAGGAGGCTGAGATGGTACGGGAACTGGATACGGTGGTATTGGCCCACGATCTGAAAGGGTATCCCCTCAAAACGGGAGATGTAGGGGGGGTTGTGCATGCCTATAGACACGGCAAGGCGTTTGAGGTAGAGTTTATTACGGGTGACGGGGAAACGGTGGCAGTGGTCACGCTCTTGGAGAGCGACATACGCCCCATCTGTCGTGAAGAGATACTTCATGTCCGAGCATTGGCACCTGCATAACCGCATGAACGAGATCGCCTTTACGCACAATCAGGAAGAGGTCTACGCACGCAAGCACTTTGCGGAGCGGTAGGAAATACGTGTCTTCTCGAGGAGAAATAGCAAAGGAAGTGTCCAGTGAGGCATACCGGTAGAGACCGATGAAAACAGTAACTGACGAGCTGCTTCAAGAGATGACGCGCCGTATTGTTGAACAGTTTCAACCGGAGCAAGTCATCCTGTTTGGCTCGCGTGC
>CAZFFM010000062.1:0-14058 GCA_964517425.1 uncultured Ardenticatenales bacterium
CATTTCGCGCGACGGCCAGGTAGAGACGCCCCACCTGAGCACCTATCTCATCCCCACCGTCCTGGATGTGCCGGATCGCGTCGAGTCGCTGATCCTCGAATATGCCGACCCGATTGGGCCGTGGGGTGCGCGCGGCATGGGCGAGATGCCTTTCCTGCCATTGGCGCCGGCCCTGGTCGCCGCGCTTCACGATGCGACGGGCGTCTGGTTCGACGATTTGCCTATTTCGGCGGAGCGTGTGGTGGAAATGTGCGGGGAGGGTACACCAAACCGTGTTGTGAAAGCAACACCTGGAAGAAACGTGTAAATTGAAAGGCCGTTTTTCATTTCCAAAAGGATGGCTCACGTGGACGCTGCTGCTCGTCATGCTCCTTTGCGTGAGTTGGTCTATCGAAGCAGCAGGCTGGGCAGAGCATTTGAACTTGCTCCAATCGGCCGCCGTCATCTCGCTGATTGTCGGCTATCTTCTCGCCCGCTCTTCCTTGCCCGGCGCAATCGCGCACCTGCTGGGCGGACTGTCTGGTCTGCTGTGGGTGGGGTACCTGGGCACGACCCTTTTTCCACGCACAGAAAACTGGGGCCAACGTCTCGCCCAGTTGATCATCCATGTCACCCTTTGGGCGGAAGCTGCCGTGCAAGGGGGAAACAGCGCAGATAATCTCGTTTTTGTGCTTACCATGGCCCTAATCATTTGGGGCTTGGGGCACGCCGCGACCTGGTTGGTCTTTCGCCGTCACAATGCCCTGGTTGCTGTCCTCATCATGGGTTCCGTTCTTCTGGTCAACGTGTATTACGCCCAAAACGACGGAACGGCATTTGTCGTGCTCTTTCTGTGGCTTGCCTTCTTGCTGATCATCCGAAGCAACCTCACGGTGCAGGAAGAAGCATGGCAGGCCGACGATGTCCGCTATAATCCCGACCTGGCCTTCTACTTTTTGCGGGATGGCGCATTTCTGGCCGTGTTCGTGATGGCCCTGGCCTGGTTTGCCCCGGCCTCGCTTTCCGATCCACGGCTGACGCCACTGACCGCGCGCCTGGCCGGACCCTGGCACCAAATGCAACAGCATTGGAGCAAACTCTTTTCTTCCCTGCACTACGGGCAAGGCAAAGCCGGGACGACGTACTTTGGCACGACCCTCGCCTTTTCGGGGCCGGTGAATCTGTCCGACCGCGTGGTCATCAAAGTGCAGGCCGATGGCGGACGCTATTGGCGCGGTGCGGTGTATGACAAATACTCCAGCGCCGGATGGGTCAACACAGACAATGTCCTGTTTGAGGTGGTGGAACCACCAACGCAATTGCCGGTCGTGCCCTACCAGAAACGTCGCCTGGTTACGCAAACCTACCAGTTGCTTTCTCCCCAGGGGAATCTGCTGTTCGCTGCGTCGCAGCCGGCGCAAGTCAGCCTGAGCACACGGGCCTTGCTCACGCCACTCTCCTCCACGCCGGCAAGCCCGGGACAAGCGGTGAACGCGGCGGCCATCTCGATGTTGTATAGCATGGAATCTCTTTACCGGGGCCAGCAGTACCAGGTCAATTCGTATATTTCTTATGCCGATGCCCAAAGCTTGCGTCAGGCAGGCACTGATTATCCGGCCTGGGTACGCGCGCGCTATCTGGAACTTCCCGATTCCCTTCCGGACCGTGTGCGACAAGAGGCCCGCCGCGTCGTTGGCGGGCTGGATGCGCCGTATGACAAAGCCAAGGCTCTGGAGACTTATTTGCGCGGCTTCCGGTACAACGAGGCCATTCCCGCTCCCCCCGCCGGCCGGGACGGCGTGGACTACTTCCTGTTCGACATCCGCGAAGGGTACTGCGATTATTATGCGTCATCCCTGGCGGTCATGCTGCGCTCGGTCGGAGTTCCGGCACGCATTGCGTCCGGCTACGCTCAGGGGGAAAAAGGCGACACAGATAACACGTACGTTGTGCGCGAGCGGGATGCCCATTCGTGGGTGGAAGTCTATTTCCCTGGCTATGGCTGGGTGGAGTTCGAACCTACGGCTGCCGAGCCGCCGATCAACCGTCCAGAGACCGGCGCGGATCAGGGAAACACTGCAAACAGTGCGCTGCGTCCGACCCCCGAACCGGGCGAATCGACCGCTTCGCGCCTGGACCGGCTGCGGGACATCTCCGCGCTGGGCGACGTCCCCCCGGCTACCGGCTTGAAAGAAACGCTCCGCAAATCGGCGACGCGGCTAGGCCAATCCATGCTCGTTCTGGGCTTGCTTTCTGCACTGCTCGGAGGGGCAATCTGGCGCAAGTGGCAACGGGAACAGCGGCAAGCACCGGCAGTTCTCGGTGTCTATCATCGGGTGAAAGTGCTCGGTCGTCTCGGCGGGGTCCCGGTCCAAGAGTGGCAGACGGTGCGCGAATACGCCGCGTCCCTCGCTGAGTACAGCCGGCTCTCGAAGGATTGGCTGCTACGCCTGGCCGATCTCGTCACGCAGCGTCTGTATGCGCCGGGTGATCTCAGCGAACAAGAGCTGGCGGATCATCAAGAAGCTGAAACGCTGTGGCAACGTATGCGGTGGCCGCTGATTCGTTTTGCTTTGCGTCCTCGTTGGCCCCGCCGTTAGGCCGGCGGTTCCTCGGCCTCGCGTTCCTCTATGATCGTGCGCAGAATCCCCAGGATTGCCTGGGAGACTCGATTGCGGGGTTCGGCTAACAAGACAGGTATGCCTCGGTTTGCCGATGCGGTGACCGTAGGTCCCCCGCTGGGAATGCGATAGGTAATCGGCAGGGAAAGCCATTGTTCTACATCCTTTGGGGATATACCTACGCGTGAATTGTGCCGGTTGAGTACCAACCTCACTTGTTGTTCATCATAACCCAGCGCATTCAATACAGCCAGGAAGTGACGGGCATTCTTCAGCGCCCCGATTTCGGGTACGACAATCAAAAGCGCCAGGTCGGCAGCCTCGAGTATGGTCAACATGCGGTCTTCATACGATTGGGGGCAGTTGATTACGATCCAATCGAACAAACGCGGGAGCAAAGTCAAGAGCCGGTGGAGGTGTTCGGAAGTGATCAACTCGGCGTGCTCGGGGCGCGCCGGACCTAGCATGACCCGCACGCCGGTTTGATCATGGCGGGGCATCAGCCCCTTGACGAATTCTGCCTCCAGAGCATCCGCACCAATATCGTTGTAAGCATCCGCAAAATCGCTGATTGTGTGCGTGGGCGTGATGTCCATGAGCAAGCCGCAATCGCTAAAGCTGAGGTCTGCATCCAGCAAGGCTGTCGGAGACTTGGTACTCATACGCAATCCGACGGCGAGATTGATGGCCAACATGGTTTTGCCGACGCCCCCCTTGGCGCCAAAGACAACGATGACCTTTCCTTTTTGGGTGATCGGCCGCATCACAAGGGGCCCTGTACCGGGGACCATTTTCTTGCGGCGTTCGCTGCGTTCAGAACGTACGCGCTCGGCTACCTCGCGAATGGTTTCAATTAACGCCGTGTTGTCAATCGGTTTGGTCAGATAACTGCGAGCGCCGGCCATCATGCAGCGCCGGAGATGCCATGTGTCGAAGGCGGTGGTCAGGACGACGACCGCCAGGTCCCTTTCCCGCGTCGTATATTGCCAGATCGCCTTGGGACCTTCCATGTCCGGCAGATCGTCGGCGAGCAGGACTACGTCTGTCTCGGTCGTTTGGAGAATCTCCAAACCCTCGGAGGCAGTGCCGGCTTGCCCCACAATCTGCATGTCGTGATGGAAGGAGAGCGTCGTGGTGAGGAGCGCACGAATCTCCGGAAGTCGTTCAACGATTAGTATCCGATATGGATCATTCACGGGTCTTTTCCTTTACTGGACATTGGGTAGTCTCCCCGTTACGTGTTGCTGAGAATAATACGGGGTGTCTTAGCCACAGATTGCACGGATTTCACAGATCGAAAAGCGAGATATCCGTGATATCCGCGTAATCTGTGGTTCATGTCCTATGTTCTTACATCGATACGTAACTGGGCGAAGGTCTCCCGCCCGGGATTTATTCGCGTGCGTATTGCGTCGCTCTCCACGCGGGGGGGCGAAGGCTCGTCTGCAGCGAGCAGATCGCCCGACTGTGTGCGCGGCCACGGTCACGAACGGTTATGTTTGAAAGGGATTTCCAGCATTACTCGTGTTCCCTTGTCCAGCTCTGTCTTTATCGTCCAATTGGCCTCGATGAGTTCTGCTCGCTCACGCATGTTCAGCAAGCCAAAGCTGTATCTCTGATCGTAGGTATCCTCGATTTGTGCCAGATCAAAGCCCAATCCGTCGTCTTGTACCACGACCGCCAGGGAATCATGCTGCTTTTGAAGCGTGATCGAGATATTTTGGGCCGATGAATGCTTGCGCGCGTTCTGTATGGCTTCCTGAAGTATCGCGAAGACGATGCGTTGGGTCTTTGCCGGCAATTCATTCGCAGCCGGCACAACGTCCAGCGAGAAAGTGACGCCGGGCGTGGTATCGTACAATTGCTCGACATACGCCTCTAAGGCAGCCACCAGGCCTTTGGTCTCCAGAACAATGGGGCGAAGCCCGAAGATCAGAGACCGGGCGTCTCGCACTGCCTGGCGCACCATCATTCGCAGGCTATCCAACTCTTCTTTTACGCTGGCCAGCGGGCTCCCCCGCTCAATCAAATTTGCTATCTCGTCGATGTTTATGATCATGGCTGTGAGCAACTGCACTAGGCCGTCATGCAGGTCGCGGGCTAGTTCACGGCGCACTTCTTCCTGGGCGTCAATGATGTGGTCTCGTTCTTGTCGCAAACTTTCGTACAGACGCGCATTTTGTACGGCGACAGCGATCTGTGAGGCGAATACGTTCAGCAGTCGGGCATCGGACATCGTATAGTTGGGGTGCCCTGTGCGCCGGCTGACGTTGAGCACACCCAGATGCTGTTCCTTGAAGGTCAAGGGGACACTCATGGCGGAGCCGATTTTATTCCTCCGCGCACGGTTTGCATAAGGCGTTCCCTCCAATCCCCCCAGGAGAAGTAAGGGTTTCCCTTGCGTGACCACTTCACCCGAAATCGTCCCTTCGATCGGCACGCGGGTGCCCGGCGAAAGGTCGCGCGACAGACCGCGATGGACGGCAATCACCAGGTAGCCCTTTTCAATGTCTCTTTCGAGCAACATTACCGACACGGTGTCCGGTTCGAAGGTCTGGTCCACTTGCTTAAGAATCTCGCGGAATAGCGTCTCGATCTCCAGGTTGCTGGTCAGCGTGCGTCCCAACTCCATCAGGCGAATGAGCGCAGAGAGATGGGCCTTGTCCTCCCGCCAATTTCGTATTTCCAACCAACGATTCAAGGTCGTGGTAATGTCTGCGCTGGAACAGGGCTTGGCCAGGTAATCAAAAGCACCCAGACGCATGGCATGGGTGGCCGATGAGACGGTTGCATTTTCGGCCAGGACAATGACGTCTGCAGAAGGATAGTGCAGGCTAATCTGTTCGAGCAAACCTGCCGTCTCTGAATCTGTACCCAGGACTACCAGAGCGTATGATCGCTCGGCCAGAGCGACTGTTGTTAGCTCGGGGGAAGTGATCTCTATCACTTTCAGCGCAGTTTGGGCCAGCACGCTCTTACAAATCTCGCGTGTGGTCTCATCCCGATCAACAACCAACACATACGTTGCAGGCATATTTGATTACTCTTCTAACTCGATGACAAATGTAACGGCTGTGGGCACGGGATCGCTGGTGCGCCGGTCTAGGGTGGTGATGTTCACGATGCGAAATTGACCCAGGTCTTGCAACGCGCGTGCGTAGGAGAGGGCCAGCGATGCGCTGCCGGCCCACCCCCGAATCTTTAGTGTGGCTCCATCTTGTGTTATATCTTCCACACGGGTTCGTGGAGGCAGAGCCTGGAGAATCGAGGCGGTGAATCCAGAGACGTGGGATTGACGATCCTGAAGGATAGCCCGCTCACGCTCCAGGCGATCCGTCTGGCGTTTCGTGTCTTGCAGGCTGCGTCCCAGGAGTTCTTTTTCGGCCAACAAATCGTCTGTGTGACGCACTTGTTCTCGCACGTAATCGAGCTTTCCTTGAATATCATGAATTCGAGCGTCTCCCATTGATTTCAGTTGCCAGAGGGGCAGCAGCGTAGCCACAGCAAAAGCGAGCAGCAACCAACCCAGCCAGGCGCTACGGCCTGTTGGTCGTTGGCGATGCCGCTGTTCAGAAAGCAGATTGAGGTCCAAGAATTTTGTCTGCAAGGCGTCTCCAGCCTTCAGAATTGCTTCATGGCCAGCCCCAAACAGGTCAGGTACTGGGCCACCGGAAGGTCATCGGGACAGTCAAAAGGAGCCGGCGCGATCAGGCAAGGGTGCTCCATTGCTTCACGCAGCACCGCTTGCAGCATGGGCTGGTCGGCCAATGAACCGCTCAGCCAGAACGGCACTGCGGCATGAATGTGCATGCCCGTTTGTTTGTCTCCCCCTTGGGATAGCTCCAGATTTCGAGCAACAATCAGTTCCTGTAGTTCTTCGACGAGCCGGACGATCTTGTCTGCGGTTGTGGAAACGGACGGAAAGTCCAGTGGCAGCACCCGTACCCTTTGGGGCAGCGCTCCATCCACAATGACCAGGGTCATGAGCAGCCGTTCCAGGTCTACGAGCACAGCATTTTGCTGGCCGGCCGCTCGAATCAGGGCCAGGGGCTTCAGGTCGACGGCAATGGGGTCAATCTCTGCTTGTTGCAGCGCGGTCAAATACGATTCCATCGCCACTTTTGGAATCACGAGCATGAAGAGATGTTGTCTCCCGTTCTTCTCTACAATTTGCCAGGCAAGTTGTCCCTTGTCCACCGGCAGCCACCGGGCGGCGATTTCGCGTGCGGCCTCGTCCGTCATCGCGGGGCTGTCCGCGTCCAGGGGAACCAAGCGCGAAGCCGTGCCGACTCCGGCAATACCCAACACAACGCGATTGCGTGATGCCTGATGGTCCGCAACGAGTTCCTTGACGACCTCGGCCAGTGCCGCCGGATTCCGGACTTGACCGCGCACGACGACACCTTCTGGGAGTGACGCAGAGCCCCATCGCACAACTTCTTCTCCCGCTATACCCACTAACCGTACGGTGTCGTCTTCTACCGAGAGCGCCGTCGTCTCGCGGCGAAAGAACGTTTTCAGACCCAACAATAACTCCTTTTTTGTTATGAGAATAGCAGCCAGACGTCAGATGTCAGACGTCAGGTGTCAGATGTCAGACGTCAGACGTCAGACGGCCCTGCGTGAATAACGGGGATTGGGCTCGCCCACCCAGGCGGCGTGATTCCATCCGCCGCCGTTCGACTCCCTACTCCCGACTCCTTACTCCGTTCATCATTCATCATTCCGCGTTCATCATTTCAGAGTCGCACCCAGCGTGACTACTTTGGAAAGAGCTCCAACGTCCAGCTTTGCAGTGTCCCCGTACGACCTTCCACCTGATCAAGCGCTTCCAAGTCCCAATCTCCCAGAGAGACCTGGTCAATCACGTTTTTCAACGCAGGCGTGGTGGATGTTGTGAACCAACCACGTATCTCCGTGCGTTGCGTATCGTTCGGGCCAGCCTGGTAGAGCGTGACGCGCGTGCCTGCCGGAGAGACTAGGGTGACGACAAGATCACGGATGTCATCGTGCGTAATGTTGATGAGTATGCGCACATCGCGGATATCGAAATCATCTGCCACAGTTACGATGCTAATAGCCGGGCCTGCCGGGAAATCGGGTATGTCCAGATCCGGGGTCTCGTCCCGTGGATAGGAGTGCGGCTCCAGCGTCGGTGTCGGGCTAATCGTCGGCGTGTAGGTGGGGCGCGGCGTGTAGGTGGGAATTGTAGTGCCTGTGCCCACGGGCGAGGCCGTAGATGTTGGCTGATATTGTCCGACGCCCCCCTTTGCACGCTGCCAGTTGATGGTCACAACCTGGTGTCCGGCACCTCTGTCGTTGCAATCAATGTCGTCTGTAAATACGGTCAGACGTTCGGAGATTTCCCAACCACGGTCTGGATCAAATACCGCAACATACCATTTCCCGGCCTTAGGATAGGCAGCCAGGGTATAGTCGTAATATCCCGATGCTTTCGTAGGATCCGTACCGGATTCTTTGGACAATGGCAAATCTGCCGGCGCTCCATCCCACCACACTTTGACTTGCGTACCCCTTAACGGGCGGCCCGATTCGTCCGTGATATATCCTTGAATTGAGGTCAATCCGCAATTTGGCAAATAGGATACGTCCCCCTTGACGACGAATTCGTAGGGCGACGGCGTAGCTGTGGCCGTACCGGTGGCTGTGGGGGTGCGGGTGACCGTAGGCGTGCCGGTCGGTGCCGCCGTCACCGGAAATCGTGTGGGGGAGGGGATCGCCGTAGCCGTATTCTGTGCCGGGCGCGCCGGTGACGGGGAGGACACCGGCGTAGGCAGCACCGGACCGCCCGGTGTCACAGACACGGGCGGCGTAGCGGTGATGGCCGCTTTCACCTTGAGCAATCCCAGAACCGCCTCGTTGCCATTCGGGTCAATGGCCAGGGCGTTTACGAACTGTTCTTCGGCCAATTCGGGAGAGCCATTTGCCAGGAGTGCCTCTCCGTAGGCAACGTAGGTGTCGTAGAAGAGCTTGGAAATATCGGAGGCGTCAGGCTGCCGTGCTTTCAAACGGATGAGCACGCTCAAGGCCAACTCGTAATCGCTGGAGGCCATCGCCGCCTGGTAGTCCGTGCGCAGGCTGGCAATCCGTTCCTCATTCCCCGGTGTTGGACGTGGTTGGGGGATGCTTACGCGCGCTATTGTGCTGGTCAATATGCGCACCACACCGTCGAAGCGGTAGGTATCGCCCCGCGCGTGCAGGGTCGTATCGGTCAACTGGGTGCCGGGGGCCAGTTCGTTCTCCAGGCGGGTGATGAAGGTCATCAAGGCGTCCAGGTCTCCCTCGGCGCGCACCTGATAGCTTAGAGCGCCGAAGGTCTCGTTGGCGACTGTTTCTGTCACCGCATCCTGGGCACGGAGCATGGTCACATTCACGCCGCTGTCGTTGCCGGCTTGCAGGATGCTGTCCACGATGCTGACGTTTTCCCCGCTGCCCGGCAAAGCGGCCTGTGCCGATACCAGGCGGCCCTGTGCGGCGTTGAGGTCTTCGCGCAAGCGGCCCACTTCCTCGTCCAGGCCCGGCTGAGTTGTCGCCAGCAGGCTCCTGGCGTTTTCCAATTCGGTGGCCATTCTGCCCTGTTCTCCGCGCTGGCCCAGATAAGCGTGGATGAAGTATGCGTAGAGCAGAATCAACACAGCGCCCACCGTTACCAGCAGAAACAGGCGAGAGTGCAGCGTCTCCCTGAAGCGGTTGGGAGGACCTTCAGGTCGCAGGTTATTCAAAACTTGCCGTAAAGGTGATTGATGTGCCATAGCTTTCGCTGAAGTGGGAATTCCTTCGGAATCGACCAGCCTGAATTAGATGTCAACGAAATAGGCTTCACACGCCTGGTCAAGGAGTTCTTGGTCCAGTACCGGTCTGATTCCACGGTATGTTGCAATATCAATAATCTGGTCCAGAATGTCTCGTGGATAAACGGCCTTCAATTCCCGCCCCGCATCCCGGAAATGTTTTTGCAGCAAGTAGGCAAAGCTCTTTTGGTCATACGGGATGTTTTTGCTTTGACAGGCCCGCCGAAAGATTTCGTGAAACTCTCGCTCCGTAGGGTCCGTTACGTTGATTTTGTGCCGAATACGGCGCAAGAACGCCTGGTCTACCAGATCGGTGGGGTTCAGGTTGGTGGAGAAGACTACGAGCTCTTCAAACGGAACCTCCAGTTTCATGCCCGTGTGCAGGGTCAAATAATCTACGCGCGTATCCAGGGGCACGATCCAGCGGTTGAGCAGGGACTGTGGGGGAACCTGTTGCCGGCCAAAATCATCAATGAGGAACAGGCCGCCATTGGCCTTCATCTGGAAAGGGGCCTCGTATGTTTTCGAAACCGGATCATAGATGAGGTCAAGATTATCCAGAGTCAATTCCCCCCCCACGACGACAGCGGGGCGTTCTATTGCAATCCAACGTTCATCCGGCCGGCGCACACCCATTTCCCCGGTGGTCTTGCCCTTCGGTTTTTCCGAAGCGACACGCTTGTGGGTTACCTCATCGAACATGCGGATCACTTGCCCGTCAACGGTAATGGCGTAGGGTATGTGCACCTGTCCACGGAGCATTTGTACAATGGAGATAGCGATGCTCGTCTTGCCATTGCCCGGAGGGCCGTACAAGAAAAGCGAGCGACCCGAATTGACCGCCGGACCAATTTTGTCGTAGGTGCGGCGAGAGAAAACATACGCCTGAAGCGCAGCTTCCACGTCTGCCGGGCGCACCACAATGGAAGCGACACTTTCATGGCGGACAACGATCGAATACTGCTCCAGCACGACCGGCGCCGGCCCCACGTATTGATTGCGGTCGAGTGCTTCCTGTGTACGTGCTGCACCTTTGGATGACAAGATGTATCGAAAGGCACGTTCTCCAAATCCGCCTCCCGAACCGGTGATTCGCACCAGCTCCTCACGTTTCAAGAATTCCATAATCGGTTCTACCACGCTCACAAAGGGCATGCGCAGAGAGGCAGCAATTTCCTGGCCGCTCAACTCGCCGGCATTGTAGATCGTTTTCAGGGCCAAATTGACCAGAAAGTGCATGGAAAGGCCCGTCTCTTCTATTGAGCGAGGTTCCAAAAGAATCTCTTTGTAAGAGGTAGTCATCCGACTCAACCAGTTCTGAAACCCATTATGCTCTTGCAGTTTGTGTGGGCTGATGTCCTGGAATTGTGAAACAAAATGTGCTGCCTTGCCCCGGTGTGCTCTCCACCCAAATCCGTCCGCCATGAAGCTCAACAAGACCTCGGACGATGGATAGGCCCAGGCCCAATCCGCCGTGACGGCGCGTCAGCGAGTCTTCCACCTGGTAGAATCGATCAAAGATTCGTTCGCGCTCAGGCAGGGAGAGTCCCGCGCCGGTATCCTGAACTTTTATCATCACTTCTGCCTCTCCGCCGTAGGCGCTGACACGGATCTGCCCGCCCTCCGGAGTAAACTTGATGGCGTTAGAGAGGAGGTTGCCCAGGATCAGTTCCAGTTTTTGTTGGTCCGCTTCGATTTCTTGCAGATCGTCTGAAATCTCCGTCGAGAGTTGTTGTCGCTTATCTTCCGCCAAGGGTGCGAAAGCCATCGCTGCCGTTTCGATGACATCGCGGAGGGCCACATTGTCGACATTCAACGTTACCTCTCGCTTGTCCAGGTAGCGGAGGTTCATCATGTCATCCACAATCGTGCGCAGCCGCAGGGCATTCTGGGTGACCACATTCAGGTATTCCTTCGGCTCGCCTTCCGGCAGGAAATCATCGAGAAAACTGCTATATCCCAGAACCAAAGCGAGTGGTGTTCGCAATTCATGGGCCACGATATTGATGAATTCACTTTTCATGTGATCTATCTTCGACAGTTCTCGATAAGCATCTTCCATCTTGGCGAAGAGGCGCGCGTTCTCGATGGCCGCGGCCGCTTGTCCGGCCAGCACGGCGATAAGTTCCCTGTCTCCGGCCGAAAAGATAGAGGTTTCGGATTCATTGAAGAGGACAAGAAACCCGTTGAACTGTTCTTTGATTTGCAAGAGGTGCCACAGAAGCGAATTTAGTTTCGGGGTATCGGGAACCAGGCCGCGACAGAAGGCCGGCAAGGGACCGGAGGAAGCGTGCCACAAGACCGCTCCGCGTGATGTAAGTGCCGGGTTCTCCGCAATATCGGCCAGGGCTACGAAATACGATTCGGGCGATTGGACAGGCCCCCGGCTTGCTGCAACCGTCAGATATCCTTCGTCGTGATCGTACTGTAAGAGCACGCCGGCGGTAGCGCCTGTCTCTGTGACAGCGGTATCCAGAATCTTGTGCAGGAGCATGTCCAGATCAATGTTGGTCATGAATGAGCGGCTGATTTCAAACAAAGGGATGAGTGCCTTGAGGCGCGCGTTTTCCAGGCGCAATCGTTCCTGCGTGAGGGCGCGGTTCACTGCCTGTACGAGGTTTGAGGGTGTAAAGGGTTTGACGATGAACTCGATGAATCCGAGCTTCAGGGCCTCTATGGCCATTTCCATCGTACCGTAGCCGGTCATCCCGACGCCAATGATATCCGGATCGATTTTTCGGATCGCACGGAAGGTCTCCAGGCCACCCATGCCGGGCATTTTCATGTCCGTCAACAGGACATGAAAACATTCCGTGCGCGCGATCTCCAGCGCTTCTACGCCATCTTGGGCAACCCGCACGGTGTAACCCTCATTCCTGAGAACGTGCCCCGCCAGGTCGCGCACATCTGGTTCGTCATCGGCGATCAGAATGCGTTCATCGGCCACCGGTCTATCTCCTATTTCCGAATTGATTTCGTCAACTTCCAGAGCATGGCCAGCGCCGCTGCAGATGCTCCGGAAGTAACGGCAAAGAATGGCAACTTGGATCCATACCCTGGGTTGACCGGGCCTTGACCGTACGTGCGTAACAATTCGCCCCATTCCGTTTGCAAAGCCCATTCGACTCTGGGGCGACCGACGAAAGGATACCAATAGACATTGTGATAAAAGTTCGATGCGGTGTATGACCACGGCACCAACGGTGTGCGCAACAGGAAGTGTTCCAGCGGTTTCAGAGCGCCGTGGTAGATCATCTTCTGCCCTTTGCTGGCAAAAGTATTCTCCGCGCTGGAGAAGTGCCAGTTTTGCCCGGCCGCGTCTTCGTCACCCACGATTTCGATTTCGCGGGGGTCTCCCACACCAAGCCCCTTTTCATGCGCCAGGCGAATAAAGGGCAGCGAGAGAGGGTCGAAGCCCATCAATTTGGCCGCGGTCGCATCGAGGGCGACCTGGTCGCTGGAGGCGAGGATAACGTTCTTCACGTGCGGCCGCATGGCGCGGGGTCCCGGGCCATCGCCGGCGAACGTGCCATCCATGACGGCAAAAATCCCCGGATGAATATCTTGTTGAATGGTGAGCAAGTCAACCAGGGTCTCATGTATAACGCTGTGCGTCCAGTGTCGTCGCTCGTTGAGCAGGCCGCCAAAAGCGTTCTTCATGGACCCTGTCATCGTGGTAAAGACATGAGTCTTGGTTTGTGGCAGGTGGATGATGTTCTTGCCGATAAAGTCTTTGGGGATGCGCACACCATCCCGGTAAATCTGGTCGAGCACCAGGAAGGGCTCCTTCGGTTCATAGACGGTCCATTCCACTTGCGGTTCGTAGATATGAAATTCGGGCAGGCCATAGCGGTCCGTCACGAACTTCTGCCGGTTGTTGGTCTCGCCCTCGTGGGCATCCACGACCACGGTGCGGTTGTGCGTCGCCAACATTCGGTCCTTGTCAAAGCCGTCGTTCAACAAGGTGCGGATCACCCCTTCCAATTGCCAGGGTGTTGTGGAGCAACCTGGGTACCAGATTTGCCAGGAGATATTGATCTTTAGCAAAGTATCCAGCTCGGAGGAGAGCACCTTTTGGTAATCGGCCAGGTGCATCAAGCGTTCATAATCGTCCAACACAGTTTGGGGAGACGTGCGCAAAATTGCCACTCGCCCCTTGCCTGGAAAGTCTTGACTGGTCACAGAATAACACTCCTTTTTTCGTGGGTATCGTAAGGCGCTGTAAAAGTGTTACCGCGCGCGTGATTTCACCATAATCGCTTCCATGATTCATCGAGAAAGAGGGGAGAAGCGATTTGCCCGTTACTCATTCATGGTAGTATACCACGCTTTGTGGCTGGTGGCAAAAAACGGAAAAAAGAGGTCATCAGACCGGTTCAGGGCAACCGATGGGTGTCCGTCATATTTTTGATTTTGCGCGGCAATTCTCTCAAATGGACCACGAAGACACGAAGGCACAAAGAACAACCAGCTGGACACTGGCGTTTTTTGTTTTTGCCACGGATGGTCACAGATTTTCACGGAAAAATCAGCAAGAATAGATGAAAATCTGTGAAAATCCGTGTAATCTGTGGCTGAAAATGCTGTGTTGTGCGAGATGAGATAGGCCCGACGAGCAGGCTTTCTCGCTTGCCCCACTTCGTATA
>CAZFFM010000063.1:0-13972 GCA_964517425.1 uncultured Ardenticatenales bacterium
GGTGGTAAGGGCAGGGCGTGAATGATTGCAGACGCAAAACTTTGACGGCCACCTCCGTGCTACTGCGAGGTTGTGTTTCTGCCGTACTAATGATATAATGAGTGCCGGCATTCATTACGAAAATGTGAAAGCGGGGCTGCGCCCTTGGGCAAGCCCTGGTCGAGTCTATCTGTGCGTTTATAGGCGACTCGCTTGCAAAGAAAAGGTGTTTTGAGGAGAAACTACATGGAAAAAACTCTGGCAGCCACACAATTCGGCACATACTTCGAAGACTTTGCAGTTGACCAAACCTACACATCACCGGCACGCACCATCACCGAAGCGGACGTGACCATCTTTGCCGGCCTCTCGGGCGACTACAACCCTTTACATACGGACGCCATTTTTGCCGGGCAAACCCGCTTCGGGAAGCGCATTGCCCATGGCCTGCTGGGACTCTCCATCGCTTCCGGCCTGGCCGCCCGTCTGGGTTTCATTGACGGCACTGCCGAGGCTTTCTTGGGACTGGATTGGAAGTTCCGCGACGCAATTTACATCGGAGACACGATTAGGGTGCTGGTTCGGGTTGCGCAAACCAAACAGATGAAACGGCTCGGTGGCGGCATTGTATCGTTTAATATTGAAGTTGTCAACCAGTCGGGCACAGTCGCTCAGAAAGGTGTCTGGCGCGTCTTGGTCCGCAGCCGTGAGGAATCGGAAGACTAACGCAGAGTTCTACATCAGAGGAGGGAGGAGGAGGAAAAATGTCTGGACATTCCAAATGGTCCACAATCAAACGAAAGAAGGGAGTCACCGATGCCCGCCGCGGCCAACTGTTCACCAAGTTGGCTCGGGAGATTGAGATGGCTGCCCGTCAAGGAGGTGGCGACCCAGCCGCCAATTTCTCACTGCGCCTGGCCATGGAAAAGGCCAGAAAATCCAACATGCCGAAAGATAACGTCCAACGCGCTATCAAACGGGGCACAGGCGAGTTGAAGGGAAATGCGCTGGAGGAAGCATACTACGAAGCACATGGGCCACATGGCACCGGCCTCATGATCCAGGTGGTCACCGACAATCGCAACCGCACCGTGGCCAATATGCGACGCGTTGTGCGCCGTCACAACAGCCACCTCGGAGAATCGGGAACGGTGAGCTGGCAATTCACCAAGAAAGGGGTCATAACCATCGAATCCGGTAGCGGCGATACAGAAGAGCTGGCTCTCACCGCCATTGACAGCGGCGCCGATGACGTACGCATTGAAGACGACGTTGTTGAAGTGTATACAGAACTCCAGGATTTTCAGCGCGTTCAGGAACAATTGGTAGAAAACGACATACCGATTGCCGAAGCTGAAATCGAGTTGGTGTCCCAAAACCTCCTCACGCTCGAAGAATCCGAGACTCTGAAAATGATGCGCATGGTCGAAGAGCTCGAAGACTTGGACGACGTCCAGCGGGTCTTCACCAACATAGATATTCCCGACGAACTCATGGGCACGTTGGAATGATGGCTTCTGCTGTCGAACAGTTGCCGCTCGTCTTGGGCATTGACCCGGGTACGGCAATCACCGGTTACGCGGTGGTACGAGACGACCGCGAAGGGGCAAAGTTGCAAGCCAGCGGTGCCATTTGCACTCCGGCACACACACCCCTATCCCAAAGACTGCTTTCCATTCATCAAGAGTTGGCCGCTATCATTGAAACGTACCGTCCCTCCATGATGGCCGTCGAGAAAATTTTCTTCAGCAAGAACGTACGCACGGCCCTTGCTGTTGGACATGCCAGAGGCGTTGTTCTGCTGGCAGCAGCAATACATGGCCTGCCTGTATTTGAGTATAGCCCCAACGAAGTCAAGCAGGCCATTTCGGGATATGGCGGAGCAGACAAGAAACAAATGCAAGCCATGGTGGCGCTATTGCTCCAACTCGATGAAGTTCCCACCCCCGACGACGTGGCAGACGCCATAGCGATTGCGATTTGTCACATCCACACCAACCGCTGGCGGGACGTAGTGCAGGCAAGTGACAATCCCCCATGAACAATTGCATGCCACCAACGATGAAAATGGCGGGGAGTGTTGAGCGGAGAGCGACGGAACACGCAACTCGAAAGTAACCGTTCACCCCCCTTTATCTCCAGCCGTTCATCCTTCATCATTCCGCGTTCATCGTTGGGCGCAGAGACCGCGCCCCTACGCTTCACGCTCACCGCTCCACGCTCGCCGCTTCACGTGTGCCTTGTCGTCCATCTCCCGGGCGTGCGATCTGCACATCATCCCATTTTACCACACGACCATCAGGAAAACGTCAGGAAAGTTCGTCTTCTTGTCACTTGCTCGACTTGCTCCTATTCCGTTCTTGTGTATAATTCATATTCATGATGGACAGCATGGTTCAGCATGACATGGCAGCAGGTTGACAAATTGAGTCTTGGTGACAGGAAGAATCTGCGTAAAACGTGAAACGTAATGCGTGAAAGAAGGCCCTTTTCACGTTTTACGGATCACGCTTCGGGGAGTAGATTGGGTTCCCCCAAATCTTGGGGGGGTTAGAGGGGCCTGGCTGATGAACGGTTACAAGACTATCACGGCGTATGAGCCGGATAGGGACAAGCGGGTTTCCGAGGGGCGCTATTTACTCTGTCGAGCTGCTGCGGAGATTGCAGGGACACGGCAGCCTCTCGCAGGACGATGCAGGCCAGTGGATCGAGGGGCCGGCATTGGATTGGGACCGCTTGCCGTCTGACATCTGACAACTGGCTACTGTTTTCACAACAAGGAAAGAGATGCTTCTAACCGCTCGTGCAAACTGGCAAAACGTCTTGCACAGTCCTCTACGTGAGGATGAAATGCATGCTTTGCTTGCTCCTGTCGGGTTCAACGACTGGCGTGCATCCAGTCGTTGCTTGCAGCGGATATCCCGCGACTCGCGAGTGCGCGAAGCCCTCGCAGATTGTATGCCGCACCTGCTCGCCGACCTCTCCCACGCCGCCAATCCGGACCGCGTGCTCATCAACCTGGAGCGTTTTGCGCACAGCGTAGACAACCCCCGCAACCTGTTTCGCTACCTGGCCGACAACCCCCGCGCAGTCGAAATTCTCGTTATTCTGTTTGCGGCCAGCCAGTTCCTCACTCGAATCTTGTTACGAACGCCTGAATACTTTATGCAGCTTTTGGAGCGCGAGAATCTTGCCCAACCGAAGAGCGTTGAACAGTTCTACGCCGATGCGCAAGCAGCGATTGCGCCCTTCGCCTCAGTTGAAAAGCAGCTCGACGCGCTGCGCCGTTTTCAACGCTGGGAACGATTGCGCATTGGCACAGCCGACCTGCTGGAACTGTTCGACCTGACGGCAGCAACCGCGCAACTGGCCGGCCTGGCCGATAGCCTGGTGCAAGCCTGCCTCTCCATCGCCGCCAAGCAGACGAACAGGTCGGCGGACGGTTTCGCGGTGATTGCTCTGGGCAAACTGGGCGGACACGAGCTCAACTACAGTTCGGACATTGATCTGGTCTTCCTCGCGGAATCAAACGCTTTGGCGTACCAACGTCTCGGCGAAAAATTAATCGAAGGATTGGGACGCATGACGGCCGAGGGTTTCCTCTATCGCGTGGATATGCGCTTGCGCCCGTGGGGGAAGGGTGGCCCGCTGGTGTCCACACTGGACGGCTACACGACCTATCTTCGCAAAGATGCCCGTTTGTGGGAGAAACAGGCCCTGCTCAAAGCGCGGGTAATCGCCGGCGATGAGGCGATCGGCCAAACGCTGCTGAAGCGAGCGGAACCGCTTCTGTTCGCACTGGAGAACGAAACGGTGCGCGCGGACATCCGCACAATGAAACGGCGCATAGAAGCCCCCCTGCGCATGCAAGGCAAGGAATGGGGCGAGGTGAAATTGGGCGCCGGCTCCATCCGTGACGTCGAATTTGTCACCCAGTACCTGCAAATCGTACACGGCGGCAAACATCCGGAGGTCCGCACGCGCAATACGCTAAACGCCCTGGCCAAGCTCCGCGCTGCCGGATTCTTGACGGCAGCCCAACATCGTGTACTCATCACTGGCTACGTCTTCCTGCGCACGGTTGAACACTACTTGCAAATCATGGATGACAAGCAGACACACGCGCTGCCCGACCGACCGGAAGAGCTTTCGCGCCTGGCTCAGCGACTGGGCTTTCGAGGTCCCACGGCAGGCGACCAGTTCATTGCCCGCTACCGCCAACATCGTGCAGCCATTCGCACTGTGTACCGTTTCTTCCTGGAGGATTATGAGATGATGTCGCCGGCTACCCCAAACCCTGTGATACCCGACACACCCTTTTCATCGCCGTATGTCAGTCACCACCTGGCGCAGATGGCCCAGTCCTATGCCGAGGCCTTTAGCTACGACGACATCGCGCGTCATGCTGAACTTGCCAAGCGGTTGGACCAGGACAATCTCGTCGAAGTTCGCGCCGTCCCCGTTGAGGATGGGTGTTGGCGCGTCACGATTGTCGGTTACGATTATCTCGGCGAGCTCTCGTTGATCTGCGGCCTGTTGTTCACGCACGGTTTCACGATCCTGGATGGGCACGTCTTCACCTACGACCCGATTGACCAACGGCTCCAACCGGCACCGGCAGCAAGTCCCCACCGGCCCCGGCTCCGGTCACGGCACCAGCACCGGCGGAAGTTCGCAAAAGCGGACGAGGAGACGCGGAAAAAGATCGTGGACGTCTTCACCGTACGCCCCGTGCGCGGAGATATTACCGAAGGGCAGTGGTCTCAGTATGCTAATGATCTGACAGTGCTAATCAAGATGCTGCGCGGCCAACAGCAGCATGAAGCCCAGGGCGAATTGGCCAAGCGTGTGGCCCTTACGTTGCACGACACGCCAGGCACGGCGACCAGCCTCTATCCGATTGACATTGAAATTGACAACGAGTCTTCCGACCAATACACTGTCTTGCGCATTGATGCGCCTGATACGGTCGGTTTCCTGTACGAATTGACCAACGCGCTCGCCCTGAACGGCACGTACATCGCACGCGTAACGGTTAACACCCTTGGCGACCGCGTGTTCGACACGCTGCACATCACCGACATCCATGGCCGGAAGATTACTGCGCCGGAGAAGCAACGGGAATTGCGCGCGGCCACCGTGTTGGTCAAGCATTTTACCCATCTGCTTCCCCAATCACCGAATCCAGAATCTGCTCTGATGCACTTCCGCGCCTTCTTGGGGCGTCTATTCATGCGTTCCGACTGGCCTGATGAAATCACGTCGCTTGAGCGGCCCGAAGTGCTGAACGCCATGGCACGTCTGCTGGGCGTCAGCGATTTTCTCTGGGAAGATTTCCTTCGTATGCAGTACGCCAACTTGTTCCCGGTAGTCCGTGATGTTTCGGCCACAGAGACCCCAAAATCGGAGGCGCAATTGCAGCGCGAATTGGCTGCGGCCCTGCAATCTGCCGCCGATAGGCCTGGGCAGATTGACGCGCTGAACGCCTTCAAGGATCGCGAGATGTTCCGTATTGACATGCGGCGCATTCTGGGGCACATCATGGAGTTCGGACAATTCTCCGTCGAACTCACAAACCTCGCCACCGTCATCGTCAGCGCCGCCTACCACCTCTGCGACGACGAACTTCGCGCTCAGTTCGGCCAGCCGTGCCTGGAGAGCGGCACCCCCTGCCCGCTCAGCGTCTGCGCGCTCGGAAAATTCGGTGGACTTGGCCTTGGTTTCGCCTCGGACATCGAATTAATGTTTATCTACGCCGGCAATGGAAAGACGACGGGAGACCGGCAGATCACCACCGGGGAGTACTACGAGCGGCTGGTGCAAGCGTTCGTGCGCACAATTCGGACCAAACGGGAGGGCATTTTCGAGGTTGATCTGCGCTTGCGCCCGTACGGCAGCGCCGGCAGTCTGGCCGTCTCACTCGATTCGTTCCGCAGCTACTTTGGCTCCGGCGGTGCAGCCTGGCCCTACGAGCGACAAGCTCTGGTCAAGTTGCGCCCGGTCGCCGGCGACGCCGAATTCGGCGCGGGGGTGGCCGCGCTGCGAGACGTAATCACTTACGGTGGCCAGCCGTTTGACGTTACCGCCATGCGCGCCATGCGCGAACGGCAGCTCCGGCACCTGGTCGCCGGCAACACGATCAACGCGAAGTACAGTCAGGGCGGTCTGGTAGACGTTGAGTACCTCGTTCAGGGCTTGCAAATCATGCACGGCGGCCAGAACCTGAATTTGCGCCAGACGAACACGCAGAAAACGATGGCTGCATTGGCCGCGGCAGGCATCCTTTCGCGCGACGATTATGACTGTCTGCGTCAGGCGCACATCTTCCTGCGGCAATTGATCGATGCCTTGCGAATGGTTCGGGGCAACGCCAAGGATATGACGATCCCTCCAACGGACAGCGAAGAGTTCGCCTTCCTGGGCCGTCGTATGCGATACGGCAGCGATCTTGCCCGGCTTCGCGACGACCTGACGCGCCACACCACGAAATTACGGGAGCTGAACGCGCGGCTGTTGTGAGGGCGGTGGGCAGAGGCCAGAGAGCAGTCGTCAGTAGCCAGTAGCCAGTCGTCAGTAGCCAGTAGCCAGTAGTCAGTCACCAGAACGCGAATGGGGAGGGGCAACGCAACACGATGCACACGCCCTGGAATGAGGATTCCGAGGCTGCGATCTACGTAGCACCGGAATCCCCATTCCAGGGGCGTTACTGCTCAGGTCGGGCACGTGCCGGATTAAAATCGGCACTGGGCCTGTCCCACCAAGCCGCTTTCAGCGGCTGAACTTCCGCAGGGCAGTCGCTTCAGCGACTTTCTCACGCATCCCGTGACGGCTTCAGCCCGTCACGGGAAAGCAGCCTGAGTGGTATAAACCCAGGGGCTCAAAGCTCTCGCTTGTCAATGACCCGCTTGGCTTTGCCCTGGCTGCGGGTGATGCTCTTCGGTCCCATGAGCCGGATGTCCGTGGAGATGCCCAAGGCTTGCTGCATTTCGTTGGATATATAGGCTTGCAGCTCATCCAGGCGGCGGGTGTCCACAGGCTGGAACAACTTTTCGGAAGCCTCGACCCAAATTTCCAGACTGTCCAGGTCGTGACGCGCGCGATCCAGTACAAGCTGGTAGTGTGGTTCCACTTCATCAACGGCTAACAACACGCTCTCGATTTGCGACGGGAAAACGTTCACGCCGCGCACGATGAGCATATCGTCGGTGCGGCCAAACACCTTTTCCATGCGCACCATCGTGCGGCCACAAGCGCACGGCTCATCGTGCAAAATCGTCCGGTCCCGGGTGCGGTAACGGACGACGGGCATGGCCTCTTTCGTCAGCGTGGTGATCACCAGCTCGCCTTCCTGGCCATAATCGAGCCGTTCGCCGGTTTCCGGGTCAATGATTTCGGCCAGGAAGTGGTCCTCAAAGATGTGCAGGCCGTCATGTTCGGCGCATTCGACAGATACGCCCGGCCCAATGATTTCGGTCAGGCCATAGATGTCGTAGGCTTCCAGGCCCAAGTAGCGCTCGATTTCTTTGCGCATGCTTTCCGACCAGGGCTCTGCGCCAAAGACGCCGACGCGCAGATTCAATTGCCCGCGGAGGTCAACCCCCATTTCCGCCGCCTGTTCGGCCAGGACGAGGGAATAGGAAGGAGTACACGTTAGCACCGTAGCTCCAAAGTCTTCCATGAGCATGATTTGGCGCTTGGTCAACCCACCGGACACCGGGATGACCGTGCAGCCGATCTGCTCAGCTCCCATGTGGAAGCCCAGCCCGCCGGTGAACAGGCCATATCCGTACGAATTGTGCACAACGTCTTCCGGCACAACTTCGCAACTCGACAACGTACGGGCCATCACCTCCGACCAGAGTTCGAGGTCTGGTTTGGTGTAGCCGCCCACGGTTGGTTTGCCGGTCGTTCCGCTGGATGCATGGACGCGGCATACGTCGTTCAAGGGCACGCAGAACATGTCGAAGGGATAGTGGTTACGCAAGTCTTGTTTTGTGGTGAAAGGCAACTTTGCCAGGTCGTCCAGGTCATGGATGTCGGCGGCGCTAACCCCGGCTCCTTCCATTTTGTCGTGGTAGAATTGGTTGTGGCCGGCGGTATACGTGACAAGATCACGCAACCGCTCCACTTGCAAGCTCTCCAACTCTGTACGGGGCATTGTTTCATACTTCTTATTCCAAATGGGCATACTCTCCTCCTGTTAAAATGAGTCTTCCGATAATGATATTGACATGAGCCTGTGCCGTTGGGTGCATTCGTTGAAATCCCGTCCCTTCACGACGCAACAGCCCGGCCGTTTGAACCATTTCTGTAGCCATTTCGCCGGCCCAGGTAAGCATACTGAACTTGTTCATCGGACGCCAACTCTTCTGCAGTTCCTTCGATGACGATTCGCCCTCTTTCAAGAACGTATCCACGATCGGCGATGTTCAATGCCGCGCGGGCATTCTGTTCTACGATGAGGACAGTGGTTCCCTGTTCGCGCAGCATTGTAAAGACGCGGAAGATTTCCCTCACCAACATCGGGGCCAGCCCCAGGGATGGTTCGTCCAGCATGAGCAGCAGGGGACGAGCCATGATGCCTCTGCCCACGGCCAACATCTGCTGCTCACCACCGGAGAGCGTGCCGGCCGCCTGACCACTGCGTTGTTGCAAGACGGGGAAAGTTTCATAGACCTGCTCTATGTCTGCCATCACGTTCTTCCGGCCATCCTGTCGATACCGGTGATATGCGCCAAGCAGCAAATTGTCCTGGACGCTCAACGCACCGAAGACCTGCCGGCGTTCGGGCACATGGCTAATTCCCTGGTGGACAATGCGGCTGGGTGAGCTGCGCGTTATGGAAACGCCGCCCATAAGAATCTGGCCGCTTTGAGGTTGCACAAGGCCCGAAATCGCATTCAGGAGCGTTGTCTTGCCGGCCCCATTAGCCCCAATGAGTGCCACAATTTCACCAGGATTAACCTTCAGCGAAATACTCCGCAACACTTGGATATTTCCGTAGCATGTACTAACTTCTCGCAGTTCAAGCATTTTCCTATACCCCGTATGCGGCTAGTCCCATACTTCTCCGAGATAGGCGCGGATCACCCGCTGGTCTTGTTGCACAGTTTCTGGGGTGCCTGCGGCGATCTTTTCGCCATGGTTCAAGACAATCACGCGGTCGGCAATGCCCATAACCAGGTCCATATCATGCTCAACCAACAAGATGGTGGCCCCAGCATCGCGGATATTGCGGATCAGGCCATCCAGCTCCTCCACTTCTTCCCGTGTCAGGCCGGCTCCGGGTTCGTCCAACAGCAGAAGAGCCGGCTCGGACGCCAGCGCGCGCGCAATTTCCAATCGCCGTTGTTGGCCAAAGGAGAGATTGCAGGCTTGCATTGCGGCCTGTTCCTGCAGGTGAACCAGCGACAAATAATGCCAGGCTTGTTCGTGAATGTCGCTTTCCTCCCGCCGGGCGTGCGGCAATCGAAACGCAGCCGAGAGCAGACCGTAGGCACTGCGTATGTGTCGTCCAACCATGACATTTTCAAGGGTTGTCATGTTATCGAATACTTGTAAGTTCTGAAACGTTCGCGCCAGTCCCCGTTGCGCAATTTGATATGGCTTCTTACCGTTCAGCACTTCACCATGAAAGACGATCTCGCCTTTGTCTGGCACATAAACGCCGGACAACAGGTTAAACATCGTGGTCTTGCCCGCTCCGTTTGGGCCGATTATGGCCACGATCTCGCCGGGCATCACCTGAAAGCTGACCTCGTTCACCGCCACCAGGCCCCCAAAGAATTTTTGGAGCGCGCGAACGTCCAGCAAAGGCTCCACTCCGTTCGGCTTCGTCATGTGTGCTCTTCCACACGACGAGCAGGCGAAACCCGCCGCTGACGCACAGTGGTCACGATGCGGCTTGTCAAGCCTTCTGGAGCGAAGATCATGATGGCGACTAGGATGACGCCGTAGGCAATGAGTTCATGTTCGCCGGAAGCATAGTGCAAGACCTTGGAGAGCTCGGTGCGCAGACCCTGACGCAGGAGAAGGACGAAAGCGGCCCCAAAGGGCGCGCCCCAGATGCTGCCCAGTCCTCCCACCGCAGCCATCGTCAGCAGTTGCACGGAGGCGAGGAATCCAAAGGGAGCCGGACTGACGAAGATCATGTAGTGCGCATAAAGGCTGCCGGCGATACTGGCGTATACGGCGCTGACCACCAACACCTGGAGTTTGAAGCGGCCCGTGTCCACGCCCAGCGTTTCCGCGGCGACTTCACTGCCGTGGAGAGAGCGCAAGGCGCGTCCGACGCGCGAGTTTACGATGTTCAGGGAGAGCAGTAGGACGACAAGGACAACTGTCCACACCAGGTAATAATACGAGAGGTCGCTTTTGAAAACGAACCCTCCCACAGCCAGACGGGGCACGCCGGGCAGGCCGGATGATCCGCCCGTCAAGTCCCGAAACTGTGAAAACGTGAGCTGCACAATGACACCAAACCCAAGCGTGGCCATAGCCAGGTAGTGTCCCCGCAAGCGAAAGATCGGAATGCCAATGAGGTAGGCGATCGCTCCGGTGATGATGACGCCGGCGAGCATGGCGGGCCAGGGCGACCAGCCAAATTTCACAGTGAGGATTGCGGAGCTATAGGCACCCAGACCGTAAAAGGCGGCCTGTCCCAACGATATTTGCCCCGCATAGCCCATCAACAGGCACAAGCCAATGACGACGATGGCCTGAATGCCCACGAAGACCAGGATGCTTAGCCAATATGATGAGGGTACAAGAAAAGGTACAATCAGGAGGATCAAAGCAAACGCGACAATGGCCAGGTCTTGCCCGTGTCGCGCGACAAAGCGCCCCACTTGGCTCTCTTCTCTCATAAGCTGGTAGAGGCTTCCCCGTGACGACCAAAGAGTCCGGCAGGCTTCAGGAAAAGAATGATGAAGAGCAGGATAAATGCAATCGCGTCCTTGAACCCAGACGACAACAGGCCGGCGCCCCACGATTCGAGAAGCCCAAGCAACAATCCGCCGGCGACGGCCGCGGGCGCATTCACCAACCCCCCCATTACGGCAACCACGAATCCTTTGATCCCGAGAGTCAGCCCAATGTTATAACTAACCAAGGTCAGCGGCGCGATGACGATGCCGGCTACGGCCCCCAAGCCGGCACTCAACCCGAAGGAAAGGAAGGACATGCGTTCCGGGCTGATGCCCATCAGGTCGGCAGCCTTGGGGTTGATGGCACAGGCCCGCACGGCCTTGCCGAGCATTGTATGCTCCAGGAAGAGCCACAGCCCGATCAAGATCACCAATGTCACACCAACTACCCAGATTCGTTGGCGACTCAAGACCGCACCCCACAAAAGAACTGGGGGGCCGGGCGAAAAACTGGGCAGTGCATAGGGTGTCGTACCCCAGATCAGGAGGGCCAAACCGCGCAGGGCAATGTCCACACCAATTGTGATGATGATCAATGTAATCGCGGTAGATTTGCGTGCAGAGTGAATGACAACACGTTCCAGAGCCAGACCGAGTAGGGTCACCGTTAAAACGGCTGCACCCGCAGCGAGAGGCAGCGGCATTGTTTTTTGATAGCTGACAGCGAGCATCGCCCCCAGCATGGCAAATTCGCCCTGGGCAAAGTTGATGATCCCTGTGACCGTATAAATCGTTACAAATCCCAAAGCAATCAGGGCATATATGCTGCCGGTACTTATTCCGGACAGGGTCAGTTGAAGGTAATCTGAAGCGCTAAATCCAGGCATTCTTGTATCCGTTCGGCCGTATCTTCTCAATATTCAGGGAGAGAAAAACGTCGCGCCCCGTTCGACGCCATTTCCATGATTGGTGGCGTGCAAACGCTCGTGTGGACTGCTTTGAAAATAGCAACAAGTCGTCAGATGTCAGTCGCCAGATGGCCCCGCATGAATGACGGGACCTGGGCTGCCCACCCAGGCGGCGCGATTCTATCCGCCGCCGTCCACCATTTTCATGATTGGTGGCGCGCACCTTGCGCTCATGGGCACTACTTTGACAAGGTCATCGGTGTAAGGCTCGCAGCCCCCACGGATGAGGGCTGCGAGCACTGGAAAGTAAATAGAGATCAATCTATGTTAATATCACTTGTCGAACTACTTACCCCACTCTTCCGGCGGGAAGTAGACCCATTCACCATTTACAACTTTTACCATCACTACGTCATTGGGGCCTAGCCCAACATGGTCCTCGGGCGACATGTTGAAGATGCCGTCTGTGGCGACGAAGCCTGTGGTGCTCTCCAGATTGTCACGCACAATGGCCCGCGCTTCTTCCAGCGGGGTGCCGGCGGGAACCGCCTCCAGCGCCTTCAAGGTCAACATGAGCCCATCCCACGAATGACCGGCGAACGTGCTCACCGGGTTGCCGGTGTAGGTTTCATAGTCTGTCTTGAACTTGGACAACACGGCCTTTTGCGGGTCGCCATCGGCCAGGTCGTTGACGATGGCCAGTTTGCCAAGTGGGAAGACTACGCCCTCTGCGTTCTCAGCGCCGGCGAGGTCAATGAACGGCTTCATGCCTACGCCATGGTTATGCACTAGGGGCATGTCGATCCCCATCTCACGGAATTGTTTAGTGACGATAGAAGCTGCCGGCGGGATAGCAGTGACGACAAAAGCTTCTGCGCCGCTGGCCTGCACCTTCGTGAGCTGCGCGGTCATGTCCGTATCAGAAGAAGCGAAGGTCTCTTCGGCAACAATCTCCAGTCCTTCCGCTTTTGCGGCCACACGGAAAGCGTCCCGGCCGTCTTCGCCGTAGGCGTTATCCACGTAAAGGACTCCTACTTTTGTCTTGCCAACCGCTTTGAGGTATTTGGCTTGCAGAGGGGCTGTGTGGCGATTCATGGGCGGTGTCTTGAATACCCAATACCGTTCCGCTACCGGCTCCACAATACTGCCACTCGAGGCCATAGACACGTACGGTATCTTTGCCTCTTGCATCACAGGCACAAGCGCTAGACTGACGGGGCTTCTCGTGCCGCCAACGATGGCTACAGCATTGTCTTCTCCGATGAGCTTTTTCGCCAGCGGGATGGCGGCATCACCGCTGCCTTCTGTGTCATAGATAATGATCTTGACGGGGTGAATCACGCCGTCGGAGCCGGTGATACCGCCGGCTTTGTCAATCTGCTCCTGAAGCATCAAGGCAGCATCACGCTCTGGGACACCCAGGAAGGCCGCTTTACCCGTAATAGCTGCCAGGAAACCAATATTATAGGTCTCACCCGTCTTTGCGGCAGGGGCTTGCGTCGCTTCGGCAGGCGCTTCAGTAGGGGTCGCTTTCGGGCTACAAGCGGCTACGGCAATCGTCAGCAACAAGGCCACGATAGCCCAGGTCAGAATCTTGTTGAAACGCATTTTCTCATTCTCCTCACTTTTTGGCATAGGCATTATGATAGGCACTCAGAGTCATTTTCTGAATCCCTATAGGGCACCAGCATCTCCCCGTGAACCGGGGCAACAAAACGATATCATCACCTTTTGTTCTTGTCTTTAACGACCACCCCCCTTCTGTACCCAGTTGCAGGATCACGTTATAGCCTTCCAGTTCTTCAGACATGAAGAGTGAACGGAAATAAGCGACCACGGTCGACAACAGAAGCCGTGAGGCAACCAAAGACTACAAGCGGGGAGAATACGATTCGGGAGCAGAAGGTTTCGGCCCATGGGCCAACCAGAAAAACATCACAACATGCAGGTAAAGATTTCGGGAGGGCGGCGCTGCCCTACAAAAAAGCTTCGTGCTTCACTCGTTTTCGCCCGGAAGGTACATTGCAGGCAGATCCCGGGGACTACGATGAAGATATTATGATGAATGCAGAATGATGCTTTCTGGCCACTCCTACCGACCCAGTACCCGCTAACGGGTGCTATTATAACATGATGGCGCACTACCGTCAACTTTACCGTACAAAGGGGGTGTCCGTCATATTTTTGCGCGGCAATTCTCTCAAATGAACCACGAAGACA
>CAZFFM010000064.1:0-13823 GCA_964517425.1 uncultured Ardenticatenales bacterium
GGGGGGGTGGGGGGGGTTATCCGATGAGGTCAAGGGGAAGGGCTTGCCCGGTCGCGCAGCAAACCTGGCTCTGCAGGCAGCGCGCGCTTACCTCGCAGCGGACAACGCAGGAGCAGTAGTGAAATGGGCGACGACCGGGATCGGGTTGCTGGGCCGCGGAGGACGTCCGGGCCGCGGAGGACGTCCGGGCCGCGTAAGCACCATGTTGTCCAGGATCACGTCGGTACTGCGCAACAAAGGCTACGAGGCCGAGGCTGCCCAGGTGGAGCAGGCAGCCAAGCAGTTTCTGGATGAGATGGGACTCTCGTTTGACGAAATGGGGCGGCGTGGGCCACGGCGGGCCGAAACGCGCGGTACGCTGCCTGCCCAATGCAATGGCTGCGGCGCACCCATCGCGCCCGGCGAAGTCGAGTGGCACGATAACCAGACGGCCGAATGTCCCTACTGTGGCTCGATTCTGAAAGCTGCTGTGTAACAATCACCGCAATAGTATGCTTGACAGTAAAGGTCTTGTACACAAAGCAAGAAGGTGAACCACAGATTTCACGGATGGCACAGATTAAAAAACCAAGAATAATCTGCGCGATCTGTGCAATCTGTGGTTAGCTTTTTTGGCATTGGGGCAAGAGTCGCACGTACTCGCTCTCAGCCCCCGTCTCGGGGGCGTCTCAGGCGGGATTCGCCCCGTCAATCCGTCCTCGGGGACGAGGACTTGGAGCTTCTGGAAGCCAACGTGTCACGTTTGCCTCAATGCCTTTTTTGGTTCTGGCTCAGCCAGGTTAGGTATTACGGTGTTGCGGTCCGCGGCCCAAGCAGCGCGCAGATTTCACGCTCAGGCAAACTTGCCAAAGCATACCAACTCCGATATAATTAGTGCCTTATCACACCGCCCTTTGCGGCTCGTTTTCCTGTGCCGGATACGCGATAATCCCGGCTCAGGCTAGTCTGGGAGTAGGTTGCATGGTTTTTGCGGGTCCCACATTGCTGGCCCCGGCAGGCAGTGTTGCCGCTGTCCGCGCGGCAGTGGATGCTGGCGCGGATGCCGTCTATGCCGGGGTGAAAGGGTGGAGCAGGGGCCGGCCGGGCAATGAGTTGGATGATGTGCAGATTCGGTCATGCCTGGAAGAATTGCACAGCAGGGGCCGGCGCATGCAACTGGCCATGAATACGGTGCCCCGCCCTCACGAAGTCGAACAGGTGCTTGGCAAGATCGAGCAGTACGCCCGGTGGGGCGCGGACGGAATTATCCTCAACGATCCGGGGCTAATTGCTCTGGCGCACCGCGCCGTCCCCGAAATGCCCTTGTGTGCCTCCGTAGGCTGTACGACGATGAACGCCGAAGATGCGGCGCTGTTGTACGAACTGGGCGCGCATACCGTCGTCGTCTCCTGGGCTGTCGGCCCGGGGGAAGTAGCCCTGATCAAGTCGCAAACGCCCGTAGAAGTCGAAATCTTCGTCCGTGGTGTGCGCGAGGCCGTGTTGCTGGGGAAATGCTGGATGGGCAGCTACTTGAAGACCGTCTTGAAGGAGCATGGCGACCGCACAGGCCGCCCGCTGGGCAGCGCGAAGCGAAGCGGCCTCTGCACAAGCATTTGCAAGGCCTCGTGGCAATTGGTGAATCACGATAGGGCGTATGACGACGCCTCGCTGCCGTACGAAACGTTTCTTGTGCTCCAGCAATTGCCCCGTTACTTGCACGCCGGTGCCGGCGTACTCAAAATCGGTGGCCGGGAGCTCCCGCCGGAACGTGTGGCGCACACCGTGCGCCTCTTCCGGAGCCTCCTGGACCATCTTCGCCCGCCGGCAGACGAGGAGGCCTGGCAGCAAACAGTGGATTGGGCCCAAAGCAAATGGGCCGAAGACGTTGGAGCGGTGCAGTTGTGGCAGTAGTACCTGCTTCACGGGTTCTTTGTGCTTTGAGCAAGAATATCTTACCACGAAGGCCCCAAGGTACGAAGATTGGAGTCTTTGCGGTGAGACATCCTGTGCAATTGTTTGCACGAGTCGTTCTCATACTGCGAAGATAGTAACAATCTGGACACTGGCGTTTTTTGTTTTTGCCACGGATGGTCACGGATTTTTGCGGAAAAATCAGAGAGAATGGATGAAAATTTGGTTACCACTCAGGCTACCTTGCAGTGATGGGCTGAAGCCGTCACTGGCCGCGAGAGAAAGTCGCTGAAGCGACTGCCCGGCGGAAATTCAGCCGCTTTTAGCGGCTTGGCGGGGCAGCCCAGTGCCGATTTTAATCCGGCACGGGCCCTACTTGAGCAGTAACAAAATCTGTGGAAATCGGTGCAATCTGTGGCTGAAAATGCCGTGTTATACGGGCAAAATGATTTTCACCAGACTCCAGTTACAATAAAAAAGGAGGTGTTTTTTGACACAAAATCCTTCGGTCGAGTTGAACACGGCCATTCCCAATCTCAAAACGCTCCAGGCGTCAGACTTGGCGGCGTACGACGCGATCTATCTTGGTGCTTCCTTCTGCCTCAAGTACGAGGGAAACTTTCTTACGCACGAGGACGACCTTCGCCAAGCTGTGGGCGCGCTCCGGCAGCAAGGGAAACGGGTTTTCCTGTCTACCTATGCTATTCCCTTGACCACGCAATTGGATGCCGTTCGCGCAAACGTAGCTTGTGGCGTGGAGGCCGGCGTTGATGGCGTGGAGATTCACAATATGGGCGTGGCGCGTATGATCGCTCGTGAATTCCCCGGCCTGCCCCTGGTCGCCGGAAGTTTCGCCAATGTCTATACCAACATGACCGCTGATGTTTTGCAGCAGCATGGCGTACGCCGCGTGGTCCCCAATCACGAGTTGCCGCTGGATGAGATCAACGTTCTGCAGCAGAGCAACGATCTGGAAATCGAGTTGCTCGTGCACGGGAAGATTCCGTTGGGTGTCTCTGAATCTTGTTTTTTGCTGAGCTACCAGGAGACCACGGGGATACACTGCCCGAACCTGTGTCAGCAAGACTTTCGATTGCGCCGGGAGGATTGGGAAATGATTTCCCTCGGCAAGGCAGTCGTCAGCGGCAAGGATATGTGCATGATCGAGCACCTGCCGGCACTGCTGGCGGCCGGTTATCACGTCTTCCGGCTGGAGGGGCTTTCGGAATCGGCGGAGTATCGCGCTACCGTGGCCCAGGTCTATCGCGAGGCGGTTGACGTAGCGATTGGGGCTCCGGATGGCTTTGACGATCAACTGCCCGATTTCGTGCGGCGGTTAGATCGGGTATCTACGGGGTTCTGTAACGGGTACTATTTTGGTCTTCCCGGACGATTTTACCGGGACGGCAACGCCGTGGATTCACCGGCGGCGGCATAATCTGTGTTGCGTGCGACGTAATGCGTGATGCGTACTGCGCGATGGCCTCCCCGCGAAAGCCTTACGCAGTACGCAGTACGGATTACGTTTCTCGCAAAGCAGTCAACATGAAAGCAAGTCAGAATGCAGCTGAAGGCAGGCCGCTTTCAGCCAGAAACGTTTTCAATTCAAGGAGGTGTGACGTGCCAGAACTGTTAGGTCCGGGGGGCAGTGTGGAGATGGTCCAGGCGGTCGTTGATAACGGCGCTGATACGGTCTATGTGGGAGCGCGGGGGTGGAGCCGGCGGCGAGCAGACTTCGAGATGACGGACGACGATGTGCGGCGTTCCATCGAGGTTGCCCACGCCGGTGGTGCGAAGATTCGTATGGCCTTCAACACACAGCCTCGTTCTGTCGAAATCCCCCTGCTGTTGCGGGCCATGGAACGCTACGTAAACTGGGGCATTGATGGGGCCATCATGACGGACGTCGGTTGTATTCAGGCTGTACACCAGGCTTTTCCAGACTTGGTGATTCACGCCAGCGTCGGTTGTACGATATTGAATCTGGAAGATTGCTTCTTTTACCGTGACCTCGGTGCGTCGCAACTTGTGGCCGATGTCAAACTGAGTCAACGTGAGATTCAGGCGCGCAAGGATGCCGGCCTGGGTACCGAGGTGCTGATCCATGCCAACACCTGTTACACATACCTGGGGCGTTGCTGGATGAGCAGCCATATTCGCTATGACACCACCACCGCCCAAGACGGAAAACGGTACTATTTGGGCAGCCCCAACCGGGGCGGTTTGTGCCATCGCTCTTGCTTGCAGGAATGGGACATGACGGGCATAAACGGCCAAACCATTCCGAAGGTACACATGCGCAACGATGTCTTTTTCCGCGTGCGGGAGATTCCAAATTACATCTCGATGGGTGTGGACACACTGAAGATTCAGGGCCGGGAGTATTCCATTCCGTTGGTGGCAGACATTGTGCGCTTCTACCGGGACCTGGTGGATGCCTACCTGGCCGCACCGGACCTGTGGCGGCCGGAGCCGTGGATGGTTCGTCTGGCCGACATCGAAGCGCAGCGCGATGCGCAACGGAACCGCATGACCGCGGACCTCTACGAAGAAGCTGCCCACGCGTTTGATCAGCCGATCTTTGCGGATTCGGTTGGAATGGCCGCGCATTGTGCGTCGTAAGATGAAAAAGGGGAAAAGCGGCGGATGGAATCACGAGGCCTGGGCCGTCTGACGACTGGCTACTTGTTTTTAAAGCAGTCCGCATGAGCGATTGTGCGCCACCAAGGATGAAAATCACGTCGAGCGTGGAGCGTGGAGCGTCGAGCGTCGAGCGTCGAGCGTCGAGCGACGGAACACGCAACACGCAACACGGAATACGCAACTCAAAACGCGAAACTCGAAACCCAAAACTCGTCGTCTATTTTCATAACAGTGGGTAGCAAATCCTCACATAAGAAGAGGGGGGGCAGGCGGTTCAATTGCCTGCCCCCCTCAAAAGGAGGAACCGCTGACATCCAGGGAGGATACCTTTAGCTAACTACGACGAAGTGCCATCACACTGCCGCCACCGAGCAACGCCAGACCGATGAGGGCCAAGGCATACGGTAACAGCGGTGTACTCCCGCTGCCGGTGGTGGGCAATTCTGCCGGGGCCGCTGCGGTTGGCTCTGCAGCCGGAGCAGCGGCTTTGACCGGCGGTGCACCCGTGGTGATGGCTTCGAGTGCCCATTCCGGCGTCTCATCTGCGTGGCAGATGTTGCACGCGTTTGGGAACTTGTCCTGCCCGCCGTATTCAATCGTCTTTTCCGGTTCGGGCGGACTGAACGTATGCTTGTGGATGTCGTACTTCACCGCGCTCTTGGCCGTCTTCGGCACGTGGCACTTGATGCACCAGTTGAGATCGGGCTGTGCGTCAAAGCCGGCTTTCATGTAGGGCTGGTGCGCGGTCAGGTCATTCTTGTCCGCATGGCAATCCAGGCAAACGCCGTCGCCTGCTTTGCGCAACTGATGGTCGCCCTCGCCCGGATTATGAAGAGTATGACACGACCAACAGGAGACGCCGTTGGCCGCGTGCTTGCTCATCTTCCAGTCCATGTACTGCTGGTGATGCCCCTTGGCCGAGCCGTCCGGCCACAGTTTGCTATCCGCAGTGGTGTACGTGTAGAGATCATCAATGGTCTTGTCGCCACCGGGGAGAAAGCCCACAGGCCATTCGTGCTTGCCCGTGGCCTTGTCCATCCCGCGAATGTGACACGATCCGCAGACCTCGTTGCCGGCCTCGAAAGACAGATTGGCCGGGTTGACGATGGCGTTGCCCTTGCCGCCGCCGGCTGCGACGTGTTCGCTACCTGGGCCGTGGCAACCTTCACACGTAACGCCGAAGTCTTTGAACTCTTTGGTATCTACGTTGTAGCCGGTGGTATGGCAGCCTGCGCACAGCTCTTTGTAATCCTTCGTCTGCCAATCGTCTGGATGGTAGGGCACCCACTCTTTGGTAGCGATGTTCCACTGAATCGGCAAAACGCGCCACACGCCATCAATGACTTTGATGAAACGCTGTTTCCAGCCACGTCCAGATGCGCCGATCACATAGTCGGCGTCGTCCAGAACGAGGGGCCGCGTCTCGCCGCCAAGTGTCGCGGTGCGCACATCAACACCGGTGCTAAAGTCGGCGACCACGGTGGCCTCGGCTACGGGGCGGACTTTCCATGGGTGCAACGTCTGGTTAAGTCCTGTGGCCTTGTCTGGATGGCAGCCCTGGCAGACCTGAATGCCCATGTATGTTGCGTCGGGGCTGGGCGGGTCGGCCAGTGCCACTGTCGCGCTGATCATGAGCAAAAGAGCCACGACCAGCACACTCAACAACAATGTTTTTCTCCTCATGTTCTTAATTGACCTCCTTACAAAATGAAATGGGGCTGTGAATTCACTACATCGTGATCAAAAGTTAGGCTCGTTCTTCCACCTCCTTTCTTTGTAATTGCTTCTCCTCCTCCCTGATATGCTTCGGTGGACTGGACGTACTGCGTGGTGCATGATGCGTGTTGCGTGCTGCGTAATTCGTACTGCGTAATGCGTACTCCATTGCTCCCCGCTCCCCGCTTCACACTCCCCGCTTCACACTCTCTATCTCTATCTCTATCTCTACCTCTATCTCTATCGCTAATTATTCGGTGCGCCGGCCTGCACCCAGGAGACGATGGTATTGATTTCATCGTCTGTCAGTTTGCTGCCGGGTGGCATAGGCCCACCGTCTGTCTGCGTCCCCTGCAATTTCTGAACCAGCAGGCTGGTGTCGGGGTCACCGGCCACGATGACCGGGGCGTGCTGGCCGCTGGTGGTCACGCTGTCGTAGTCGGCAGCGCTCCAGCCGCCGAACGCGCCGTGGCACGTTTTGCACTTGGCGTCGAAGATGGGCAACACGTCTTGTGCGAAGCTGGCTCCGCCAGCGGACGGGGCGGCTGTCGCTTCCGTCGCCGGCGTTGCCGCCGGCAGAGGCGTTGGCGGGACGTAGCCCGGCTGCCAGGTGCGCAGGTAGGCCAGGATGTCGTTGGCCTTGTGCCGGCTGAAGATGGCATGGAAAGCGGGCATTTGCTTGCCCCCGTCCAGGATTTGGTGAACGATCTGTTCGTCGCTCAGGCCGGCGAGAAGCTGCGCGTCGTGCAGCACCACACCGCTGACCTGTCGTTCGCCATTCGCGCCGTGACAGCCGCTGCAGAACTGGCCGAAGAACTGTTCCCCTTCCCAAGCCTCGCCCAGGCCGGCGTTCGGTTCCTGCCAATCGGCGGCCCGCGAGGGCGCATCTGGCTCCCAAGCGCGGACGTATTTTACCAAGTCGTCAATTTGATCGTCGTGAAGCAAGCCGAGATCACCCCAGGCCCACATGCTACTGCCACTCATGCCCTGCTTGATAATGCGACGGATTTCGGCGTTGTTGTACTTCGCCAGGAACTCTTTGGAGTTCAAGGGGGGACCGACATTGCCTTCGCCGTTCGGGCCGTGACAGTTGGCGCAGGCACGGGCGAAGATTTCCTTGCCGCCGACTGTTGGCGTGGGCGTTTGACCTGCTTTTTCGGGTATCACCGGCGGTTTGCTCTCCCACGTACGCATGAAAGCGACGACTTGGTTGATCTGATCGTCACTCAGCGGCCCGCCGTTGTCCGCACTGAAGGGGACCATGCCGAGGTTCGGCTGCCCCTGGGCGATGATCGCGTGGATGGTCTCGTCGGTGCGCGTGCTTATGAAATCGCCACTGGAGATAGGGTGGATGATGTCGCCTGGGCGGGCCGGATTGGGGCCGCCTTCGCCATACTTACCGTGGCAGCCGACGCAGTTGGCGGCAAAGAGTTTGGCTCCCTCTTCGGCACCACTCGGTGGGGTGAGGATAAACTCAACCAGCGCTTCGATTTGATTGTCGTCCAGCACCTGGCTCCACGCCGGCATGGTCTGGTGCGGGCCACCGCGGGCGATGGTATGCTGGATCGTTTCGATACTGCCGTCGGCCGGCAGCTTATCCCCGTGACAGGTGGTACACTGCTCGTCGAAGAGGTCTTTGCCCGGCTTGTTCAGCGAATTTTGTGGCTCGGCGATGTAGGCGGCCAGGGCCGTGATCTGTTCATCGCTCAGGGTGCCTTGCCAGGCCGGCATGGTGCGGTGCTTGCCCCCTTGCCGGATGATGTCGGCCAGTTGGCTCTCCTTCATCTTGGGGATGTTGATGTTGCTGCCGTGGCAGCCGGCACAGTAGAATGCGTAGAGCTTCTTAGGTTGGGGAGCCAGAACAAAGTTGACCAGCGCGTTGATTTGCTTACTATCGAGCGTTTGGTACCAATCGTCCACGTCTTGGCCCTGGTGCGGTTTGCCCTGGGGGCCGGCGGTGATGATGTCGCGCAGTTCGTCAGCGCCGCCAGGAACTTCCAGGTTCAGGTCGTGGCAAGCCGCACAGTTTTGTTGGAACAGGCTGCCCCCGTCGGGTGACGAGATGTACGAAACCAGCGTGCCGATCTCTTCTGTGGTAAAATTGCCACCCCAGGCGGGCATCCCTTCGTGCGAGAGGCCTCCGGCGATGATCTTGTTCAGGTCTACGCCGGTACGCACTACGACCGAGGAACCATGACAGGCCGCGCAATTCTGGTTGTATTGCTGGGCGGCGAGGTTCACGCCGGTCAGTTGCGCTTTGGCCTCCGATTTCGGGGTCGTCGCGATGGACTGATAGGTGAGGAAGACGATGCCCGCCAGTATCACGCTCATCAGGCCGCTGGCGACGGGCCGGTGGAGCGCGTGTCGCTTTGGGCCGCGGTCATAGAAGGGGAGCAGCAGCAGGGCCAGGATGCCCACTACGGGCAGCACGGCCGTAGCCACCACTTCCAATGAACCGGGGAAATACTTCAGCAACTGGAAGATCCACAGGAAGTACCATTCCGGGCGGGGCAGGTAGTTTGCGTCGGCCGGATTCGCGCGCTCCTCCAGCGGTACACCCACGAAAACTATCAGCCCTATGAGTATGAGAAAGATGGCCCCCATGACGACGGTGTCTTTGAAGATGATGTCCGGGAAAAAGGGGACACCTTTTGCTTTGTCCTTTTTATATTGTTCCAGGTATTCGCGTTTTTCTTGTTCGTTCATGGCTTACTCCTTCGGCGGCGCGGTGATGCCAATCTTGATGACCAGATAAAGGTGAACGGTGACGAAAAGCAACAATATTGCCGGGAGTATCCACACGTGGGTGCCGAAGAAACGAGCCAGGGTCAGGGCGGTCAGGTTGCTGCCGCCGCGCAATACTCCTTTCACCAGTTCGCCGATCAGGGGAACGGAGCCGGCGATATTCGTGCCCACGGTCGTAGCCCAGTACGCTTTTTGGTCCCAGGGAAGCAGGTATCCTGTGAACCCGAAACCAATGGTAAGCAAGAGCAGGAAAACGCCGGAGACCCAGGTCATCTCGCGGGGAAATTTATAGGCACCCATGTAGAAAACGCGCAACATGTGCAGGAAGACAAGCAGCACCATCGCGCTCGCGCCCCAATGGTGCAGGCCCCGAATGAGCCAGCCAAAGGTGATGTCGTTCATGATGTACTGCACGCTGTCGTACGCGTGATCGGGGGTGGGCACGTAATACACGGTGAGCAGTATCCCGGTCACGAACTGCGTGATGGCTACAAAGAGAGAAGCGCTTCCCAAGGCGTAGAACCAGTTGACTTTGGGAACCTTGCGCAGGAAGATCGCCTGCCAGATCGCGCCGGTTCCGGCCCGTTCATCTATCCAACTGCCTACTTTCAGAGTCATAATGGCTCAACCTCCCAAGATGTACAGTTTGCCATTTTTCACCTTGTTCTGGAAACGGTCCAGGGGGCGAGGCGGAGGGCCGGCGACGACATTGCCCTGCTTATCGAACACAGCGCCATGGCAGGGGCAGAAGTAGGAGTTTTTGTCTGAGTCCCAATGCACCCGGCAACCGAGATGTGTGCAGACGTTGGAAAGCACCGTAAAAGACTTTCCGTCTTCGGTCAGTGCGTACATGGCCTCTTCGGAGACGCTTTTCTCCCAGCCCACTTTACGGACGATTCTCGCTTTGAACAGGGTCGGGACACCGATTTTCGCTTTGCGTATCGAACCTACTGATATCCACTTAGCGCCTTCCTTCTTCAAGGCGGGGGAGACGATGTAGCCGACGGCTGGAATCCCGATAACCAGGGCAATCAACCCGCTGATCGCCCCGATGGCATAGGACAGGAATGTTCGGCGTGTACTTCCTTCTTCAGTGATAGCGCCTTCTTCCGGTTGAACGACAGGTATGCGATCTATGAATCCTGTCCGGCGCTTTATGGGCGTGCTGGCATGTTTGGTCATACATTTCCTCCTTGTTGGCAGCTTTGAAAACAGTAGTCAGTAGTCAGAACGTGTTGCGTATTGCTCGCCACTTGACACTTGACACTTGATCATTGATCGTTGATCGTTGCTTCCCGCCCGATCCATGCTCGCAGGCGGTGGCGTTCCGCATAGGCTGCGGCCTCTGCACGGTTGGCCAGTTGCAGCTTGCTGAGTATACTGCTGACGTAGTTGCGCACCGTCTTTTCGCTGAGAGAAAGCGACTGGGCAATGGCCCGGTTGGTCTTTCCCTCGCACAGCAAAAACAAAATGTGCAGCTCTTGTTCTGTGAGACCGGCAAAGGCTGCGCCGTGGTCTTTTTGTGAAACCTCACGAAGCTTCTTGAATACGACCGAGACCAGCGATGGGTCCAACAACGACTCGCCGCGGCCCACGGCCTCGAGGGCCTGCACCAGCGCATCGCTACCGATTTGCTTAAGGATGTACCCCGATGCGCCGGCGGAGATGGCTTCCATCAGCAATTCTTCGTCGGCATACGAGGTCAACATCACGACACGGCAATCGGGCAGAATCCCCTTGATTTCGCGGCACGCTTCGATGCCACTCCGGCCGGGCAGTCGAATGTCGAGTACGGCCACGTTCGGATGATACTGTTTTGCTGCTTCGATGGCTTCCCGTACCGTGGCCGCTTCGGCGACAACGGAAAACTGTGGGTATCGTTGCAACAAGAATCGCAACCCTTCACGTACCACCTCATGGTCATCCACGATCAACAAGCTGAGTTGGGGCACCGACAATCCTCCCATGGGATACTTCCGTGATCCTTTACAATCATACCATGCTTCGACCCCAAATTCAGGTGTCAAGTGTACTGTTTTTTGGGGGACATTTGTCAAACAGCGCAAATGGAGAAGGATCTGGTTGCCGATGTTCTCCCATTACCACAAAGACACCAAGACACAAAGTGAATGAACAGGATACCGGCGTTTTTTGTTTTTGCCACGGATGGTCACGGATTTTCACGGAAAAATCAGCAAGCATAGATGAAAATCCGTGCAATCCGTGCAATCTGTGGCTGAAAATGCCGTGTTGTGTTATACGGTCAAAATGATTTTCGCCAGACTCCACTCCCAACGTCGAACCATTCAACCTGGTTGTCCTTAGTGCCTTCGCGTATTCGTGGTTCATTTGAGAGAATTGCCGCGCAAAAATATGACGCATACTCCAGAGACAAATCCGATTCGACAATCGAGAAGAAAGCAGGTATACTACGGAGCGTCAGTAGTCAGGCGACGAACGAAACGCAATCCGTACTGCGCAATTCGTAGGAACTTGCAGAGAGCTTTGGTCCGTGGATTACGTGGTACGCTGTATATAATATGCACGTTCTTGTTACCGGTGGCGCCGGATACATTGGAAGCATTACCACGGCCGAACTCCTCCGTGCCGGCTATCGAGTTACGGTCTACGATAACCTTCGTCAAGGGCATCGGCTGGCGGTCCCCGAAGAAGCACAGTTTGTTTCGGGCGATCTATCCCAGCCACGCAAACTGCGTCAGCTTTTCAAAACGAACGACATAGACGCGGTCATGCACTTTGCAGCACTCAGCCTGGTGGGCCAGTCCATGCAAACGCCGGAACGCTATTTTCGGAACAATGTGGTGGGCAGCCTCAACTTGTTGGAAGCGACCTTGACTGCCGGTGTGAAACGCTTTGTCCTCTCTTCGACGGCTGCTGTCTATGGCAATCCGGAGAAAATTCCCATCCACGAAGGGGATCGGCTGTCGCCTGTCAACCCGTATGGCGAGACGAAGTTGGCCGTGGAGCAGATGTTGCGCTGGTTTGACCAGGTTCATGGGCTGCACTTTGCCAGCTTGCGCTATTTCAACGCTGCTGGCGCTACCCCTGAACGAGGCGAGGACCACGACCCGGAAGCGCATCTCATCCCGCTGGTGTTGCAAGTTGCCCGGGGGCAGCGCGACCACCTGGAAATCTATGGCACAGACTACGCCACGCCTGATGGCACGTGCATTCGCGACTATATCCACGTGTTGGATTTGGCCTCGGCCCATATCCTGGCTTTAGAGGCACTGGACAAGGGCAGCCGCATCTACAACTTAGGGAACGGGCAGGGTTTCAGTGTGCGGCAGGTACTGCATGTGGCCCGCGACGTGACGGGGCATCCGATCCCGGCCCACGAGGCGCCGCGACGATTGGGCGATCCTCCGATCCTGGTAGCCAGCGCAGCAGCCATTCAGCGTGAATTGGGATGGCGGCCCCGCACACCCGACCTGCGTGACATTATTCAAAGTGCGTGGAGCTGGCACCAAGAACACCCCGACGGCTATTGAACCGATGCGCGTTGCCCTGAACGCATTTTTCTGGGGCCAGGAAGATGTCGGGAGCGGCCAGTATCTTCATCATTTGACGGCACACCTGCGGCCGGCTGTAGATGTGGAACTCCTGCGCCCTTCCACATGGGCGAAGGGCAGCCATCTGGGGAAGCTTTTCTTCGAGCAGGGGCAAGTGGCCTACCGCGCTTACGCCAGTGGCGCTGCTTTGTTGCACGTACCGTATTGGGCACCTCCCCTGTATAGCCGCTTGCCGGTCGTGGTGACTGTTCATGATCTCATTCCTCTCCTGTTGCCCGAATATCGTCGTTCGCCTCTCGCACGTGCCTACACTGCGCTAGTTTGTGCGACAACGCAGCGCGCAGCGCACGTGATTGCCGATTCGCAAGCCACGCGGCGTGACCTGATCGCACATCTGCACCTACCCCCAGAACGAGTCACGGCGGTCTATTTGGGCGTGGACAGCCGGTACCGGCCAGAGGGCGAGCAGGATGAAGCGATTCGCGTGCGCAACCGCTATAATCTGCCAGACCGTTATCTTCTCTATCTGGGCGGATTTGATGCGCGCAAAAATGTGCCGCTTTTGTTGCGTAGTTTCGCCTGCTTGCGTGAACGGCGCGCGCTCTGCCCGTCGCTGGTGATTGCCGGACGGCTGCCGCGGAATGCAGGGCTTCTCCGTTTGGCAAACTCGCTGGGCGTGGAAAGCTCTGTGCGTTTCACCGGCTGGGTTGCCGAGGATGACAAGCCTGCACTCTATCGCTCTGCCGACCTGTTTGTCTTCCCTTCGCGCTACGAAGGGTTTGGCCTGCCGGTGGTAGAGGCGATGGCTTGCGGTACGCCGGTCGTTGCCTTTCACACGTCGTCTCTGCCGGAGCTGGTGGGGGAGGGCGGCGTCCTCGTCTCTTCGCAAGACGATTCCGGATTGGCCGCTGTGCTGGCGGAACTGCTTTCGAACGAGGACCATCTGCGGGACCTGGGGAAACGTGCGGTCGAGCAAGCGAGCCGTTTTCGATGGACTGACGTGGCACAGCAAACGCGCCAGGTGTATGAATCGGTTTTGGGCTAATGTGGGTCAGGCAGCGCGGGTCATGCCCATTGCGAATGGAAAACCCCCCAAGAAAAGTGGGGGGGGGATTAGGGGGGCGCGACGTTCTGCTCACCCCGAATTATTGAGAAGATACGCGGAGTGCCGAATCTTTGCCATAAGGGGGGTTGACTTCACGATAGCAAAGTGATATAATGCTAGCAGGCTGTCGGAGAGCCCCATTTTTTCTTTTTAGAACACAGATTCTCACAGAAAAACACAGATTCTTAGGC
>CAZFFM010000065.1:0-13678 GCA_964517425.1 uncultured Ardenticatenales bacterium
CTTCCAGCGCGCGGCTTCCTGTGGCAACGCCACAAAACGGTCGGCCAGCCAATCGTCGTAACGAAAGGCCGGATGAATCTCAGACAACACACCCAGTTCTTGCAGCCGGGCGAGACAGTGTTCCGGAGCGTTTTCCTGGAAGAGGGTGTACAATTCGTTGCGCAAGCGGCTGCCGCTGACCCGCGACAAAAGGCCCACGGAATCACGCAACAATTCCTCCGTCCGTTCTTCGATGTGAAAATCAAATCGTTGCTCCATGCGCACGGCGCGAAGTATACGGGTGGGGTCTTCGACAAAGCTCAAATTGTGCAGTACCCGAACAATTCCTTGCGCCAGGTCCTGTTCGCCCCCGTAAAAATCAAGCAGATAGCCATATCGGCCCTCATCCAGACAGATGGCCAGCGTGTTGATCGTAAAGTCACGGCGATGCAGGTCCTGGCGAATGGAGCTACGCTCAACGCTAGGCAAGGCACTGGGGCTTTCATAGAATTCCGTACGTGCTGTGACCAGATCAACAAATGGGCGTACCTGCGCATAGTGGGACCCGGCCAACAGCCATTTGGCCGTGCCGAATCGGGTATGGCTGCGCACACGCCCGCCGTGTAGATCGGCCAGACGTCGCGCCAGGGCAATGGCATCGCCCTCGACGACCAGATCGATGTCGCCGGTCAGGAGTCGCACGCGAATGCGCTCGCGGGCGACCGGCAAAGACGTCTGAGGGGGTTGCTGGGCCAAGAGCAGGTCACGCACAAACCCGCCCACCAGATACAGCGAATACCCCAATTGCGCAGCTTCGTTTCCGATCTCGCGAATCAGTTCCCGAAGGATGGGTTTGAAAACTTGCTGCAGTTGTGTGGCAATCTGTTCTGCTCTGGGCATCGGAGGTTGGGCCGTCCACAACTTCAGCAAGTCGGTGCGGGTGACGATGCCGACGACCCGCCCTTCCTCGACAACCGGGACCTGGCCGATGCGGAACGAGGTCATGACGTCTTGCAGGCGGTCAACCGAGTCGTGGGGCGATATGGTGATCGGCCCTTTGCGCATGAACTTGCGGGTCGGCGCATCACCCAGCCCGTGATGGAGGGCTTTGTCCACGTCTTGACGCCGCAGCACACCGACGACCGTTCCCCGCTCGATGACCGGGAAGCCTTCATGTCCCCAACGACGCATCAACTCATCCGCGTGACATATCGTTGCATCCGGCGTCAGCGTGTGGACCAGCCCATGAGACATGATCTGGGAGACCGTAGCGGCCGGCCGTATGTGTGTGGCCAGCAGAGCGAGAATCTGTTCGCGAAGCTCATCGAGCAATTGCCCTTCGCGGAAGGCCGCTGCTGCGCGCGGATGTCCACCGCCCCCCAGATGCCGCGTCACGTGGCCTACGTCAATCGAATCGGTCGTACTGCGCGCCACGATTTGGATGTGAGTATTCATTTGCACGGCCAGGAAAAGGGCTGCTGGATCGTAAAGATTCCGAATCAGATGGGCCAACGTGGAAATCTCGCCAATGTATTCGCCGGCCTGCACAAGAGACAGGGCCACCGTGTGCCCTCCCAACGTGTGGAACTCCACGTGGCGCACAAGAAGTTGGAGCAGCGTTCCCTGTTCCGGGGAAAGCGGGTGGTGCAGATACTCATGAACCAGGTCCAGTCTGCCCCCCTGAACCATAAGCCATGCGGCCGCTTTCAAATCGTCTGCTGTGGTGCTTGCGTAGGTCAGCGATCCGGTGTCTTCGTAAATCCCCAGCAATAGCAAGGTGGCCTCGATTGGCGAGAGGGAAATCTGCCTCGCCTTCAAGTCTTCGGTCAGGAGAGACGCGCAGGCCCCTGTGGGGCGACCTTGGAATTGCCACTGTTTCGGAAAATCTTTGGCCGGAGCGTGGTGGTCAATGACGTGTACCTCAACGTCTGCACGCAATCCGCGAATGGAGGGAATGGATTGTGTGTCCACGAGGAAAACGCAGTCGATGGGTCCCTGTTGCATTTGTTTCTCTTGGTCAAAGGGCAACTGATCGCCGTAGAGCGAGAGGAAGGTCTCTACGTTCCGGTTGATCTCCCGGGGCAGGATAGGTGTATATGCAGGGTACAGCCTGGCTGCACCCACCAGCGAGGCGATCGCATCAAAATCGGCGTGCTCGTGTGTGAGCACTACGCACGGCGCAGAGTTCTCCACTTTCTACATTTTCTTTCAAGAGAGATGTTCGACTTCTTGCCGTCTAATTGTAACATGGCGTCTGGTTTTTGTAAAACCTCCCCTCACTCAGTCACTCAGGGGTGTATTTCAGGGGGTGAGTTGGTCAAGGGCCGGCCTGGACGCGACGGAATGGGGATTCCGTCGCTACGGTCAGACGTAGCCCCGGAATCCCTGTGTAGCCCTGGAATCCCCATGCCAGGGCGGTATTGTTCTAACGCAAAGACGCAAAGGCGCTGAGACGCAAGGATGAAAATGGCGTGCAGTTCTCCCCTCTCCGTGTCGGGGAGGGGCCGGGGGAGGGGTCGCGTTATTTTCATAACAGAAAAACTCTGCGCGCTCAGCGTCTCTGCAGTGAAATCCTTACCCTGCCCCCAGAATTGAAATGCTCCCCTCACTCACTGCGCCCGCCACAGATCGCCGGCCGGCAGCGTGATCGCATCATCCGGCAGCCGTTGGCCCCGGCCGTCGTATGCCGGCAAGCGTTGGCCCGTCGCCGGTTGGTACAATCCGACGTGCAGCGTATACGAGTCCCCCTGGCTATCAACCGGAACAGGGAGTTCATGCCGGTCGGTAATGATTTCCCCGCTGACCCAGCCGGTAGTGGGCCGGTCGCCGCCGGCCGGGAGGCTGTCCTCCTGGCTCACAATGTTGCCGGCCGGACCGGCCAGATGTACGAAGACCGTGTACGACTCGCGCGGCGCGGCCTGCGCTTGCCAATACAGGGTGAGCTCTAACCGGTCGGCCGCGGAGTCCGCCGGCCGCAGGTCGTACCCGCGCAGCCGGATGGACGCGCCCAAGGTCGCCGTCGTCACCTGTTGCACGGGGGGCAGTGAGTAGGTGTGGGTGATGGTCTGCACCGGCACGGAAAGCAGCGGGTACGAACCGGCGACCCTGCCCGACGCTTCGTCTTGCAGCACGAGCGTCAGCGTGTAGGAGCCACCGGGCAAGGCAGAATCCGCAGCCAGGCGAAGGGGCACACGCAGCACACCACCGGACGGCCACCGGCTGGTCGGGTACGCGGCGATGAGCGAAGCAGCCTTCCCGGCCTGGCGGTGGTCGGAGCCGACCCACTGAATCTCCAATTCGTAGTCCGGGCGTGCCGGAGTTTCCGCTTGCCAAAACAGAGTCAACGGCACGGTATCCCCCGGTCTTACGACCGGCAAGGTGCAACGAGCGGCAGAGTTTTCGTCACAGGCCGCGTCATAGCCGGCAAGCCGGAGGCCGGGCACTTCCCAATTCACAGGGTGGGTGATGGCGAGTTCATCCGGCCCACGTGGAACGCGCGAGGGCCGGCCAGCGATCGGCCCCATGCGATAGCTGGTGCCGGCCGGCCGCCCTCCGGCTTCGGCGGCCAGGCGCTGTCCCGTGGCCGGATCGTACAGCCCGATCTCCAGATGGTATGGGCCAGGGGGCAGGCCCGGCAGTGGCCGGACAAGATGCAGACTCGATAGCACCCGCCCCGCTTGCACGTCCCCCTTTTCTTCGGCAAGCGGGCCGTCCCACTGTCCCCAGCGATAGCCCGTCTCATCGAGCAAATGAACGAAGATGTGATACCGTCCCGCAGTGGGAGCCAGCACCTGCCAGCGAAAGGCGACGCCCAAAGCCCGGCGGTCTTCCAGCGTGGCGGAGCTCAAGCCGGTCGCGGTCAGGCGGAGCTGGCCGCCGAAATCAATGTCCGCCGGCTGCGTGAAGGTGACCGGTGCGAAAGATTCCACCGCCTGGTAATGCCAGACGACAGCCTGTGGAATGTCATCGCGGCCCAGCAGAAGCGCGCCCGTTTCGAGCTGACGGCGGAGGGCACCCCCCCGTTGCGGCGCGGAGTCATATTGCACGTAGGCCAGGCGGTCGAACGACGAGCCCACCCGGTTGAGCGCGGCGGCCATTTCCCCCGGCCGGCCATCAACGGCGAAGACGCTCTCCGGTCGCTCGGCCAGCAGTGCGCGCGCCGAACGGGTTTGCGCGTCGAAGAGGAGCGCTTCCGCGGGCGTCACCGTTTGGCGAAGTGCGGATAACGTCGGCGTGTAGGTGTCGTTCGCGTACACCCAGGCATAGGGTATGCCCTGAATCGTCGCCGTGTAGACCGGCGTCCGGCTTTCATAGAATTGCGCGGTGTAGGGAGAGTGAAACTGCACATCCCCGATGTAGACGACGGCGTAATCTGCCAGAGTGAGCGCGCGTTCACTCATCAGGAGGCTTTCTCCGCGAAAGAGTGGGCCGAAGCCGGGCACCCCCCACACGGCAACCCGTAGCTCCTCTGCCCCGGGGAGGCCGTTCAGGTAGCGAGCGGCCAGGTCAATGCCTTCGCCCCATCCCGTGGGCATCACCACCGCCGCCCGTGACGCTCCGCCGGCGAGTGGATTGGCCCATGCCAGGTAATAGGGATAGTACAGGACGGAGACGGCCAGAAGGGGCGCAGCCAACGCCGCAGAGAAGGCCCATTTTGCGGTCAAACGGGTGGGGGCGGAGACCGGAAGGCGCACGGTGACCCAACGGATGAGCGCAGCCCAGCCGATGGCCGCTATGATGTCCAGTGCCGGGTAGACCGGCAGGGCATACCGCTCGAATTTCTTGGCACTGACGGCCAGGGGCAGGACGTAGAGCAGGGCGAAGGCGAGCAGGGCCAGAATGAGGCGGCGCAAGCGTGGCCGACGAACGGCGACTGCAATGGCCGCGAGCAGGCCCAACCAGGTCAGGGGGGGGATGCGAAAGGCCAGGCTGGCCGGATAGAAGAGCAAGCCGGGGTTGCGCACGGCCTGCCCCATGAAATAGTTTTGCGCGTGGGGCGTGGCAGCGAACCGGCGGGCCAGCCCGAACATTTGGCTTAGCGTGCCGACAGGGGCCGTCCACATGGCCGGCCAGGCCGCCGCAAAGGCAAATCCGGCTGCAGCCAGCCAAACGAGGCCCGCTCCAACGGCCTGGCCCACGCGGCGCACGGTCTGCCGCAATCCCTTCCAGGGCCACAGTGCGGGCCACAGCAAGAGCAATCCGGCGATGCCGATGAAGGGCAAGGTGCTCGCCTTGGCCAGGAAGGCCAGACCCGCCGCTGCGCCGGAAAGAAGATAGAGTTTGTTAACCGGGTCTTTGTCTTCGCCTTGCGCGATGAGGAGCAGAAGGAGCGACGAGATGACGAAGATCGTGGCCGGCGCGTCGGTGTGGAAAACGCGCGAGTGGGCCAGGAAGTAGGGATTGAAGCCGATGAACAAGGCGGCCAGGAGTGCCGCATAGCGATCGGCCAGGAGCCGTTCGGCCAGCAGATACATGCCGGCAATGCCCAGCGAGGTGAGCAGGGCCAGCGAAATCTTTGCGGCGACCAGGAAGCGAGCGATGGCGCGCAGCGTCACCACATCGTGCAGGTTCAGGCTGGGCTGGGCGATGATCTGTCTCCACGCGGCCTCCGTGGACGGGGAGAGAGCCCGTTGTGCAGCCATGCCCAGCGCGCCGCACCACATGGTGATCACCCCCGGCGCACCGATGAGGAACGTGCCGGCCGGATCGCGCGTACCGAGCGCGTGTAAGAACTTCGCGGCCCGAAAGGCCCACTGCGGTTCGTCCCAGGTGATGAACGTGCCCAGGCCAAGCACGCGCGGCACGAAGGCTACCACGAAGACCAGCAGGGCAATCCACAATCGGGAGGGACGAGCACGGAACAACCGATTCATGGGTATACTTCAACACCTTTCCAGCGGAGAGCGGAATGCTGCTTTGGAAACAGTCGTCAGTAGCCAGATGTCAGATGTCAGATGTCAGATGTCAATAGACAGTCGTCAGAACGTGTTGCGTGTTGCGTATTCCGTCGCTCCCCGCTCGACGCAATACGCTTCACGCATTACGTTTCACGTCGTTCATCATTCTGCATTCTGCCTTCATCGTTCTAGAGTCGCTCCACGCCATCTTCGTCTTTGGTGGCGCGCGCCGGTCGCGCTCGCGGGCGCTGGCTGCGCCTAATTTCCCCCCTGATATTTTTGCACATTCGCCTGGTGCTCTTCCAGGGTACGGGCAAACACGTGTGTGCCATCGCCACGGGCCACGAAGTAGTAATAGTCGGTCTCCGGCGCAATCAGCACAGCGCGCAGCGAAGCTAGTCCAGGGTTGCAAATCGGGCCTGGCGGCAGGCCCGGATTGATGTAGGTGTTGTACGGTGAATTGATCTTCAGGTCATCAAAGAGAAGGGGGCGTTTCCACCACACATTTTCGCCGGCCTGATAACCGAGGGCGTACTGCACCGTGGGATCGGCATTCAGAACGGTGCCATCCTTCAGGCGGTTGAGGAACACGCCCGCAATCAGCGGGCGCTCCTGAGCGACAACCGCTTCTCGTTCGACGATGGAAGCCAGGATCACCGTCTGGTACACGGAGAGACCCCGCGCGGCTGCTTGCTTGCGCATGTCCGCGTCAAATCGTTGGTCAAAGGTGCCCACCAGAAGGCCGATCATACTTTCGGCGTCGCTGTTTCCGGCCGCCACGCGGTAGGTATCCGGAAACAAGTACCCCTCCAATGTCGCGCTGCCGGGCCGGTCGGCCAGGGCGGCGTTCGTCGCTTTTCCGGATCGAACCAGGCCCATGAACGCGTCGGCGTCCACCAGACCCTTCTCCGCGAGCAGCGCAGCGATCTCCTCGGCGCGTAAGCCTTCCGGAATGGTAATCTTGATCTCCTTCTGGCGGCCATGTTGGAGAGCAGTAGCCACCTCCGGCATGGTCATGGTCGCGCGCAATTGGTAGATGCCCGCTTGAATCTTGTTGCTTACGCCCATGTACGACACGAGCCGCACAAACAGACCGGCGTCGCTGATCAGTCCGGCCTCTTCCAGCCGTTTGGCAATGCTGGCCGGCGTCTCGCCCGACTCCACGACAAATGTTACCGGCGAGGGGTCATCGCCGGCCGATTGCGCCAGTTGATCTTTGTACATGCCTAGATAGAAGCCTTCCAGGCGATGTTTCCACCCAGTGTCCTGCGATTCGGTCACTTGCGGTGTGCCGGTGACGGCCACCTGGGGGACGGCCGGAGGATTCGACGCACTCCCGGAATGCAAAAGGTACCACAGGCCGCCCCCGGCCAGACCGAAGATAGCGGCGACGCCAACCACAAACGTAATCAAGCGAATGAGAAAATCTGCGCGGTCTTGCATATTCTCCCCCTTCGGTAACCGGCAGCCGGCGATTAACGGCCGATCTCTGCCGGCATTTGGTCGCTGTCCAAATAGCTTTGCAAAATGGCTGCTGCCGCAGCGGCATCCAGACGGGCCTTGCGGGCCTTGCGCGGGACGCCGGCTTCGATCAGTGCTTGTTGCGCTTGAGCAGTAGACAGACGCTCGTCCCACAATGATACCGGCACCGGCAGCGTACGTGCCAACTGCCGGGCAAACGATGCGGCATGGCGCGCCTGGGTCCCAATGGTTCCATCCATGAGCAGCGGATAGCCCACAATAACAGACGTCGCCTTTTCCTGTTCGACCAGCCTCTGCACAGCCTCCAGACTCTTCTGGCGATTGCGAACGCGAATCACGGTGAGGCTGCGGGCCAACAGATTGCTGGGGCCGCTCACTGCCACGCCAATCCGTCGCGTTCCAACATCAAGGGCCAGAATGCTCATGCTTCTTTCACGTGTACAAACACACGGAACGAGAGCCACGGCAGATGCTTGATCCAGGACGGGGTGATGCGGATGAGCGGATCGCTGGCCAAAGGAAATTGCTGGATCAAAGCGGCACGGGCGTCGGTAACAGACTGGCCGGAGATCGTTTCCCGCACAGAACGCGCGTCAATGTTTGCCACAGCGTTGCCCGCTACCTCCATCGTAAAGAACATGACATTTCCTTCGAACCGTTCGATGGGACCCCGGCGATATTCTATCGTATCGTCGCGCACTGCATACTGGTCTGGCGTCTGCGCGTGCAGGGCTTGCTTGGCCAGAGCGGCCGCGGCGACATCAGAAACAACGATCCCTCGCAACCGTACGCGCAAAGACAGATGCAATTTCTGTGCCTGCTCATCGACGGCCTTGTCGAAGACTTCCCTTTCCACGCGCACACTGATGGTTTCTTCCGGAAGGAACTCTCCCTCCTCCAACTGTTCGTGGAGGGCGGTGATGCCTTCCTGTCGCAACCGCGACAGCAAGAGTTGTCGCAGTCCTTTTTTGTCCGCATTGGTAACTACGGAGACTTGCTTCACGCCGCCGCCCGTGGTGGGCTGATTGTTGACAACTTCGATGGAGAGCGCCAGCGGGCCTTCAACGCGGTTGATCACCAGGACGTCCATATTTCCCCTGGGGCCGGGGTCCACCGCTTCGATGTTTGCTACCGCGCGTTGGCGAAAGCCCGGTGGAATGAGCGTATCCTCCATGACGCGGAACCGCACGGGCGTGCCGGAACTCGCTCTCACGATGGTACCCTGTGGCACGGTCACCGGGGCGACCGTGCGGTTGATGAACACGACCTGGCCTTGCGCGCGCGCATCGGCCACGTCTTGGCGACCGGTTGTGGCCGCATCTGCGTTCCCTTCCAGGGAAAAGTTTACCACACGAGCCGGTATCTTACCCGCTTCATAATCAATGCGTTCCACATGCGGGTCTGCTTGAACGGGCACACGAACGGAAACAGCACGCGTAGCCGGGACAAGGAAAACTTCTGCGCTGGGCGCAACCAGCAAGGTTCCGCCAACGAGCAGAACGATCAAGATGGCAAAGAGTCCCACGGTGAGCAAGCGGTCAAGCCGGGATGGCGGTGCACCGGGCCCATCCGAAGGGGAAAAGAGTGGGCGGGGGGATAGGCTCGCCTGAGACCGGGCTCCCGCTCTGGGCCTCCGTTTCACGGCCGTGCGCTGCGGGGGGCGCCAATTTGTGTTCCATTTTCGCGCGGATTGTGCCTGGCGCGTCTCTGCAAATACGGAGTAGCCCGTCTGGCGCGCCAAGCGCCGCGTCGCGCTGTTGTCCGTGACGATGGCCACGTTCCGGTTGAAGGTCACGGCGTACCTGGCCAGGAGGCGCAGGTCCCTTTCTCGTTCCAGGGCGTGGCAAGCGGCCGGGACAACCAGCACCACGCGCCCACTTTGAGCGCGGCGCAATTCGTCGCGGATCACGGCCGTGTCGTCCGCCGGTTGCAGGTGGATGATCTGAACGAGATTCGCATTTTTGCTCCCGCGTGCGGCCGCTGTCGGGCGTGTTTCCGAGGGACGTTTGGTTTGAGCGTTTTCGTTTTGTTGGTTCATCGGAACGTGATTTCTTTGTTCAAGCGGGCCAGGTGTTTCGACAAAGGGGCCTGACCGGCACGCACAGCATGTACGGCCATGCTGATGATCGGTACATCGCCTACATCCCACGAAGTCGTCGTCCGATCCTCCCAGCCATGAATGGCGCGGGGTGAGATCGCGCGGATCTCCGGCGCACGTTCAAAAGGCAACCTGGTTTCCTGAAACTTGCCGGGCAATCCAACATACAGGTCACGCAGGGCGCTTCCCCCGCCGCAGTAGGCAATGGTGGGGGGTAGAGCCTGCGTGGAGCCGGCGCTTCGCAAAATTTCTATTAGTTCGTCTTGCCACTGCAAGCAAACAGGGGCCAAGACGTCCATCCACCTGGCCCGCGTCGCTCCGTCGCCGCCGCCGCTGGCATAGGTTCTCTTTGCCGCCTCGGCACGCGCAGGCAAAAGGCCAATTTCGCCGACGATGGCTTGCGTGAACATCGCCCCTCCCACAGGGTAGCGATCAAACCAGGCCGGGCAGCGGTGTTCGATTTGCATTACCTGCGTTGAAGTGGTTCCCACTTTTAGCAAGACGCCGTCCGGCTGGTTCGTGGCCGCAATTATTGCCTCTGGGACCGAGATCATACTTTTCACATTCAGGTCTAACCGGCCGGCAATCAGGTTGAGCGTTTCCAGATAGTGGCGCGGGGCGTAGGCAGCGAAGAGACGCCCATGCAAGGTTTTTCCAAAGAGTCCGCGCGGATCCGTCACCCACTGATCATCCAGGTGAAAAGTAATCGCGGCGAGGGAGCAGATTTCCATGCGCAGATGTGTGCGGCGGGAGAGCGTTTCTGCGTAATCTTTGGCCATGCGGGAAAGGCTGCCCAGGATTCGTTCCAGTTCATCGTCAGACACAGGTTGATCGGGCGCAGTACGACGGCGTTGAATGGCCGGTACGTAGCTCCACAAGAAAGCGCCGCTGACGCCGATCCGTGAATCGTCGGCAATTAGCGGCTGGCCGGCGATTGCCGACGCCACGTTCTCTGCGGTCGTCAGTACGTTTTCACAGCACGCAATCAGAGCTTCGTGATCAACCGCACGTCCCTCGACGCCATATCCGGTGTCGTGAGTCGCCTTGCCATAGCCCCACACGGTGGCATGGCCGTCTTCTGCGGCAACCACCAAGGCTCGCACCATGCTGGTCCCCACGCAGAACACAGCCTCCAAGAGCCTACGGTCTTGCTGTGGTTGTTGCCGTTTCCTTCTTCTCCTTCGCGGCCAGATGTGCCCAAGCCTCCTTAGTTGTTTTCTATGCCAGTTGTTTGGCAACGAGACGGGGCGCTGCGGCCAATGCTTCGGAAAGTTTGCCCAGGTCTTTTCCGCCGGCTTGCGCTATGTCGGGACGTCCCCCGCCACCGCCACCGACCATCGCCGCCAGGCTCCTGGCCAGTTTTCCAGCGTGCAGCCCGCGCTCTACAAGGTCGGGGGTGATGGCAACGATGAAGAAGGGCTTGCTGTCCAGCGCCGCGCCGAGGACGATGCAGGCTGAACCGAGTCGTTGGCGGGCGATGTCGGCCATATCGCGCAAGTCGTCCGGTGAGGCCGCTTCCACCTGCGCCACGACCACGGAGATGTCGCTCACCGTTTGCACGGCACCAAGGGCTTCTGTGATCTGCCGGCGACCCAAGTCTTTTCGCAGCCGGTCCATCTCTTTCTTCTGTGCCTGGGCTTCTTGCTGGAGGGCGGCGACGCGCTCTTCCAATTGTTCGGATGGTGCGGCCAGTCGATTGGCCACGTTGTGCAAGGTGTTCAGGCGGTTGCGCACGTAGGACTCTGCTGATCTTCCGGTAACGGCCTCAATGCGCCGCAGACCGGCGCCCACACTTCCTTCATTGGTGATGAAACAGAGGCCGATCTGCCCGGTATGTTGCAGGTGTGTACCTCCACATAATTCCCGCGAATAATACGGCACGGTGTCATACCCGCCGACCGTAATCATGCGCACCTCGTCGCCATACTTTTCACCGAACAGGGCCGTAGCTCCGCTGGCCAGGGCTTCTTTTTGCGGCACGACCTGGGCCACGACCGCTCTGTCGGCCAGGATTTGCGTGTTGACTTCTTCTTCGATTGCAGCCAGTTCTTCCGGGGCAACGGCCTTCAGGTGTACGAAGTCAAAGCGCAGCCGGTCGGGGGCAACGAGTGAGCCGCGCTGCTCGGCGTGTTCGCCCAAGTGGTTGCGTAGCGCACGGTGCAGGAGGTGGGTGGCGGTGTGATTGCGCATGATGTCCCAGCGCCGCTCGCTATCCACTTTGACTTGGGCACTGTTCATCTGGCGCAACGTGCCTTGCACGACCTGTCCGCGATGAACGATTACATCCTTCACAGGGCGTTGCACATCGGAGACGTAACACTTGCCGTATTCTGTCTCAATCCAGCCGGTATCGGCAACCTGTCCGCCAGCTTCCGCGTAGAAGGGCGTGGCCGCGAGTACCACTTCGACCTCTTCTCCCTCACCGACTTCAACGACCTGCTGTCCGTCTTTGACCAGGGCGAGAATTGTGGAAGTGGTCGCCAGTTGATCGCAGTCGTAGCCGACAAATTTGGTGGGCGGCAGGTCCAGTTTGCGATAGGCTGCTTCCCATTCTCCCTGGTCGATTTTCTGGGCGGCCCGGGCGCGGGTGCGCTGCTCGGCCATGGCCACCGCGTAGCCATCCATGTCCACGGAGAAGCCATGTTCTGCCGCGATTTCGGTGGTCAGGTCCGGGGAGAAGCCGCGTGTGTCGTGCAACTCGAAGATGGTATCGCCAGGAATAACAATTTGGCCAGTCTCCTCCAGATCGGCCATGATCGTTTCCAGCCGGTTGAGGCCGGCATTGTAAGTGGCACGGAAGCGGTGCTCCTCCCGTTCGATTGCTTCCATGATGAAGTCGTGTCGTTTCTGCAGCTCGTGGTAGTGTCCACTCATCACGTCAATGACTGCCTCGGCTACGTGCCCCATAAAGGGGTCGTCGAGGCCCAGCTTCTTGGCGTGACGCAAAGCGCGCCGCATGATCAGGCGCAGGACGTAGTTGCGACCCTCGTTGCCCGGCAGGACGCCATCGGCGAGCAGGAAGGTGGTGGCGCGGGAGTGGTCGGCGATGATGCGGTAGTCCACGACATGCTCGGCCCGCGTAGCGGCGCTATGCCCGACGACCTGTTGGATGCGATCCATGATGGGAATGAACAAGTCGGTATCGTAGTTGGCACCGACCCCTTGCATTACGGAGGTGATGCGTTCCATGCCCATTCCCGTGTCCACGCTTGGTTTGGGCAGGGGCGTGGTCACGCCATTCGTGTCAGTGTTGAACTGCATGAACACCAGGTTCCACAATTCCCACCAGCGGTCGCAATCTTCCTCTTCGGCGGTGACCGGCGTGCAGTCGCCGTGCAGGCTGCACGTGCAATGCTCTTTTCCGCGATCGTACATGATCTCCGAACAGGGGCCGTTGGGGCCGGTCGGCCCCATGCTCCAAAAGTTGCTGGCCTTGCCGAGACGTCCCACGCGCGCCGCCGGCAAGCCGGCGATCTCTTGCCACAGTTCGACCGCTTCGTCATCCTCGCAATAGACTGTGGACCAGAGCCGGTCGGCCGGCAAGCCCAAGACTTCGGTAAAGAATGTCCAGGCGAAGGTGATTGCGTCCCGTTTGAAATAGTCGCCGAATGAGAAATTGCCCAACATCTCGAAGAACGTGTGGTGTCTGGGTGATGGGCCGACCGTAAAAAGATCGTTGTGCTTGCCGGAGACGCGCATACACTTTTGCGAAGTGGTGGCCCGCGTATAATCGCGTTTGTCTATGCCCAGGAAGCAATCTTTGAATTGGACCATGCCGGCATTTGTGAAGAGCAACGTCGGATCGCCAGCAGGCACCAACGAGGAACTGTTGACAATGCGATGCTTCTGGCTTTCAAAATATCTTAGAAACGTCTCGCGAACCTGGCTGCTGGTCATCGAATGATTGCTCATTATCTTTCCCTCATTGCGAATGCGATGTAAGATGCTCTTGCGCTATGGCGTGATCTGGGTACGCTTCACCCGTTGGCTGAAGTATTGAGCGCGGTATGACATTCTCGTATCGCTACGTCTTTATCAATCACTCGATTGTAGCCCAAGTTTCCTATAATGTCAAGCGCTGGTTTCGCACGGGGTGTGCGTCATATTTTTGCGCGGCAACTCTCTCAAATGAACCACGAAGGCACGAAGGCACAAAGAACAACCAGTTTGAATGTTTCGACCTGGACACTGGCGTGTTTTGTTTTTGCCACGGATGGTCACG
>CAZFFM010000066.1:0-13677 GCA_964517425.1 uncultured Ardenticatenales bacterium
GAATGTTTCGACGTTGGAACATTGGATAGGCCTGACGAGTAGGCTTTCTCGCTTGTCCCACTTCGTATACTTCGTGTCTTTGTGTCTTGGTGGTAAGGGCAGGGCGTGAATGATTGCAGACGCAAAACTTTTACGCACACCCCCCAGCGGCCAACGGTTTGACGCTGTAAGGGGGGTGTGCTATAATCGGGACAGTCCGGCCAAATTGACACCGGCCGGCGGCGATCAAAAAGGAGAAGTGGAACTCGATGTCACAAATTGCGCTGTTGTTTCCTGGCCAGGGATCACAGCAAGTAGGAATGGGTCGGGACCTGTACGAACGGTTCCCCGAAGCACGCAACGTCTTTGACGAGGCCGACCACATCCTTGAGTTCTCGCTATCTCGCCTCTGCTTCGAGGGGCCGAAAGATCGCCTGGATGATACTCTTAACACCCAGCCCGCCTTGTTCACCGTCAGTCTGGCGCTGTGGCGCGTGCTATCGGCCCACGGAAACGTGCCGGACGTCTCCTTTGCGGCCGGCCACAGCATGGGCGAGTACTCCGCATTGGCCGTGGCCGGCGCTTTGAGTTTTTCCGGAGGGTTGCGTCTCGTTCGCGAGCGGGGACGATTGATGAAACAGGCGGGTGAACAGAATCCCGGCGGCATGGCTGCCATCCTGGGGCTGGACGATGACCTGGTAGCGAATATCTGTGGGCAGGCCAGCGCACAGGCCGACGGTCCTGGCGTTCAGGTAGCCAATTACAATTGCCCCGGCCAGGCTGTGATCAGTGGTGGCAAGACGGCGGTTCGTGAAGCCGGAGAGCTGGCCGGCCGGCACGGTGCCCGCCGCGTTATTCCCCTTGATGTGAGCATAGCCGCACACTCGTCGTTGATGTCCCCCATCGTTGCGTCCTTTGCCGAAGCAGTGCAGCATGCCGACGTTGCAACGCCGGCCATTCCCGTTATGGCAAACATTACCGCCCAACCGTTGCAGGATGTAGATTCGCTGCGGCGCGAATTGGTCGGCCAGCTCACATCGTCGGTGCAGTGGACTCGCTCCGTGCAAGAAATGATCGCGCGCGGTGCGACGACGTTTGTCGAAATTGGGCCGGGGGATGTGCTGCGTGGTTTGGTGCGCCGCATTGACCGGTCGGCAACCTGTATTTCGGTCAACGACGGGAACGGGGTAGAAGCGTTCATGCGTGGCCTCTGAATCTGGCGCAGAAATGCTCGAAAACAAAACAACAAACGCAACGTTCTGGAGAAACAAAATATGATTGATCTAACTGGCAAAGCGGCCATCGTTACCGGAGGATCCCGAGGTATAGGGCGGGCCATCGCCCTGCAACTGGCAAAGCAGGGGGCCGACATTGTCGTCAATTTCCAAAGCAGCGCACAGGCCGCCGACGAGGTCGTTTCGCTGATAAAGGATATGGGCAGAGAAGCGATTGCCGTACAAGCCGATGTGCGCCAGATGGATGACGCCCAGCGTCTCGTCAAAGAGACCCTCACCGCTTTCAAACGGATCGATATTTTGGTGAACAATGCCGGCACGACTCGCGACGGCTTGCTCCTGCGCATGAGCGAGGACGACTGGGACATCGTGCTGGATACGAATTTGCGCGGCGCGTTCCATTGCACAAAGGCCGTCATGCGCACGATGATGAAACAGCGCACCGGCCGGATCATCAACATCACGTCTGTTGCCGGCGTTGCCGGTAATGCTGGCCAGGCCAATTATGCTTCGGCCAAAGCTGGCCTGATCGGATTCACCAAATCGGTGGCCAAGGAGATGGGTTCGCGCAACGTGACATGCAACGCGGTCGCACCGGGATACATCCCCACCGATCTGACGGCAGACTTGCCCGAGGAAATCATCGAGCAGGCACGGCGCATGACACCGCTAGGCCGGTTGGGGACGGTGGAAGATGTGGCTTTCGCCACGGCGTTCCTGGCCTCCGATGAAGCGGCCTTCATCACGGCACAGGTCTTGAGCGTGGATGGCGGTATGGCCTTCTAGTTGCTGGATTACTTTGAAAGGACGAAACGGAAAACCGATGTCCGACCAAACGTCAACGCTTCATGTTGCGCCCAACGTGCTTATGGGGCTGGCCCGCGAGGCTGCTCTGGCGGTACCCGGTGTGGCCCGGCTGGAGTCGCGCCCCCTGAAGAACGTGGAGCGCCTCTTGGGGCGGTCTCATGCGCAGGAAGGCATACACCTGCAAATCAACGACCGGACTGTTCGCTTGCATTTGTATCTGGTAGTTGCTTCTGACGTGAGCATTCTGGCCGTTGCCAGACAGGTGCAGCGCGACGTGAGCCGTGCCATGGAAGGCCTCGCCGGCATACAGCTTGAGGCGTTAGACGTCATTGTTGAAGATGTAGACTTTGGATCGCCACGACTCCCGGAGAGTCTGGGCGCGAAGTAGAGGATTATGAAAAGCAGACGCCGTGATCGCGGTGTTGCCATGCAAGCTCTTTACGAAATCAATTGGGCGCACCACGATCCAGAAATCGTTTTGACCGAACGAATCAGGCTGAGCGAACTCCCGCCCGCACATGCCGAGTTTGTGCGGACATTGGTCTTTGGCGTCCTGGACAACCTGTCGCAGATTGACGGGTACGTGCGGGAGGTAGCTCCCGAATGGCCCGTCGCCCAGATGTCGCCCATTGACCTGAACATTTTGCGGATTGCTATGTTCGAGTATATGATTGAACAGAAGACGCCAGTAAAAGTGATCATCAATGAAGCTGTAGAGCTGGCCAAGCTCTTTGGTGGCGATAGCACCCGCCGTTTCGTGAACGGTGCGTTGGGTACTCTGGTTTCTCGATATGCCAACCGAAGTAAGGGAAAATAGCCATGGAGTTCTTAAACATTGGCCCAATGGAGTTGTTACTGATCCTGGCGATTGCCCTTTTGGTTCTGGGCCCTGAACGCCTGCCTGAGATTAGTGCCGGATTGGGGAAAGCGATTCGCGAATTTCGACAAATGTCGCAAGGCTTGACCAGTGAGATTAACAAAGAATTGAAAGAGGTAACCGCGCCGGTTCAGGAATTGCAAAAGGAAGTGAAGCAGACACTAGACCCCTTCTCGTCTCCTGCATCCCCGGCGACCGAGGCAGCGGAAACCCTGTCTGCGCCTGCATCCCCGGCGACCGAGGCAGCGGAAATCCAATCGGCACCTGCATCCCCGGCGACCGAGGCAGCGAAGATCCAATCGGCACCTGCATCCCCGGCGACCGAGGCACTAGAGACCCAATCGCCACCTGCATCCCAGGGAGAACCCCTCGACGTCAATGAACAAAGCGATGACCCTGTTAGGCAATGAACTAAACGAGCGGACACGCATGACCTTCCTGCAACACCTGAAGGAACTGCGTGACCGGCTGGTTGTCGTTGCTATTGCTCTCAGCATCACCACGCTCATCAGTACCATTTTCGCGTGGCAGATATTCAACATCCTGGTGTTGCCGCTGGGGGGCAGGGTTCCTCAAGCGATCTCCCCTACCGAGACGATCATCACCTATTTCAAGGTCGCGCTCATTGCCGGTGTCGTCCTGGCCATGCCCGTAATCATCTATCAGTTCGCGCGGTTCTTGTTGCCTGGCCTGATGCCCAAGGAGCGTCGCTATCTCTATATTCTGGTGCCCAGCGCTAGCTTCATGTTCCTGCTCGGCGTCTCTTTTACCGCGTTTATTATGCTGCCACGCATGGTGGCTTTCCTGATGTCGTTTGGCAGCAACTTTGTTGAACAGCAATGGACGCTGGACGAATACATCTCGTTCGTAACCAGTTTGCTCTTTTGGATTGGGCTGGCCTTTGAAACGCCACTTGTGATCTTCTTTTTGGCAAAGATGAAGATCGTCAGTTATCAAACGCTGGTCAAAAACATGCGATTCGCATTTCTGATCGTGGCGATTGTTGCGGCTGTCATCACGCCAACCCCCGACCCGTTCAACATGCTGATTGTCATGGTGCCTTTGCTTGGTTTGTATGCGCTGGGTGTGTTGCTGGCTCGATTGGCGTGATGGTTTGCCGGCAACGTCCAACGGGCGCGTCGCGTTACTCCAGGGCCATTTCCGGAACGGTGCCCCGGCCACGGCAATTGTGGCAGCGACCTGTGCCGGTTTGTGTGGGTGGGGCGGGGCCGGCAGCGACTGAGGGTGACCGGCCGCCGCCGCAATCGAGGCAGGGCGGGCCCATCAGCCCCATGGTACCCAGTCCCCGGCAGCTTTGGCACATCCCGCTGCCCTGGCAGACCGGGCACGGAACGTGAGGAGGTCGCCTATTTCCGGGAAAAGGAAATGACTGCCGGATCTGCCGTACCCCATCCCTGAAAAGTTTTTGAAAGTTGGCAAGACGTGTTTTCATAGAGTTACCCTTCGGATAGGCTCTAATTCTACCGCATGTTGCGCAGAAGGCAAATACAGATTGTGCTTTGTGTCTTCGTAGTAAATGAAGGACAGGGGAAACACGTTCGAGAGGATGATAGACGCGGCCATGCTGGGGAACAACCAATTTCGGACGCAAAACTTTGATGGGAATCCGGCTGCCGGCCTGCAATTGACACGACAGGCATTTTGGGATAGTATAGTATGCTTAACAATTAGATTCTTGTACACGAAGCAAGAAGATGAACCACCGATTTCACGGATGGCACGGATTAAAAAGCAATAATCTGAGAAATCTGTGCAATCTGTGGCTAGTCTTTTTGGTTCTAGCTCAGCCAGGTTAGGGTAAATAGATCGTCCGTAACATCAAATAAATTCGCAAACTCTGGGAAACCATCCCCGCGCGACATGCTACGGCACCAAGAACGTTAAGGAGGAAAATGCAAGTGGGTAAAGTTCGAGTAGCAATTATTGGCGTAGGCAACTGCGCCTCTTCGTTGGTCCAGGGTGTGCAGTTCTACAAAGACGCCGCCGAAGACAGTTTCGTCCCCGGTTTGATGCATGTCAATTTGGGCGGGTACCACGTTCGCGATATCGAGTTTTCTGCGGCATTCGACATAGACGTGAACAAGGTGGGAAAAGACCTATCCGAGGCCATTTTCGTTTCCCCGAACAACACGTACAAGTTCTCCGATGTGCCGAAACTGAAAGTGCCGGTTATGCGTGGCATGACCCACGATGGCTTGGGCAAGTACCTGCAAGAGGTAATCACCAAAGCGGATGGGCCGACCGCGAATATCGTCCAGGTACTGAAGGATACCAAGACGGATGTGGTCATCAACTATCTGCCGGTGGGCAGCGAAATGGCCACCAAGTGGTACGTCGAGCAGGTGCTGGATGCCGGTTGCGCCCTCGTCAACTGCATACCGGTCTTCATTGCCCGCGAATCGTATTGGCAGGGGCGATTCAAGGAGCGGAATCTACCGGTCATCGGTGACGACATCAAATCACAAGTCGGCGCCACCATCATACACCGCGTGCTGACCCGCCTCTTCCTCGATCGCGGTGTGCGCCTGGAACGCACCAGCCAACTCAATGTAGGTGGCAACATGGACTTCTACAACATGTTGGAACGGTCCCGGCTGGAATCCAAGAAAATTTCCAAGACCAACTCCGTCACCTCACAGCTCGATTATGACATTGGTGCGGACAATGTACATATCGGCCCGAGCGACTACGTGGCCTGGTTGACAGACCGCAAATGGGCGCACATCCGCCTGGAAGGCCGCACATTTGGCGACGTCCCCCTGAACGTTGAGCTGAAACTCGAAGTGTGGGACTCGCCAAACTCTGCCGGCGTAGTCATCGACGCCGTGCGCTGTGCCAAACTGGGCCTTGACCGTGGCTTGAGCGGCGCACTGGAAGCGCCCTCATCATACTTCATGAAGTCTCCGCCGGTGCAATTTCGGGATGATGTGGCCCATGCACTGGTTGAGGAATTCGTGCAGGGCAAAGGGACAGTAGAAAAAGCCGTCAAATCGGAAAGCTAACCCAGTGTTGCTCGGAATGCTGTGATTTACACGCTGAAGTACTGGGGAGTGCTGGCAACATCTCGAGTGGCCGGCTGGCTGCCGACGCCTTTGCTCTACAGTCTGTCCGACGTTGTGGGCGACGCCGTCTACTGGGCCTGGCCCCGTGGACGGCGAAACACCATTGCGAATATGCGACACGTACTCGGCCGGCATGCGCGGGAGGAGGACGTGCGACGGGTGTCGCGCCGCTCCTTCCGAAACTATGTACGCTTGATGGCCGATTTTGCCCGCACGCTGCAAAAACCAGGCGACTTTCTGGATCATCGCGTTCAGGTTTCCGGGTGGGAACATCTCGACGCGGCAATCGCCCAGGGCAAAGGCGTAATTGTGGTCGGGCTGCACCTGGGCAACTGGGACCTGGCCGGTCTTACCTTGGCCGCCAATGGCTACACCGTGAATGCGGTGATGGAGAATTTTGCCTCACCGCAGGTGGACCAGTTGGTTCGTGCGGCCCGCGAGTCTTGGGGCGTGCGCTGCATTCCGCTTCATTCAATGCTGCGCCCCCTCTACGAAGCCCTGCGGCGCAACGAAATCGTTGCCCTGGTCACGGACCGGCCCGCCGGCCCTGATGGAACGGCCATCCAGTTTTTCGACTCTCCCGCCTCGTGGCCGACCGGCCCTGCCAATTTGGCTGTGCGCACCGGTGCCCAGATCGTGCTCGGCTATTTGCTCCGCAAGCCCGATAATACTTTCGTAGGGCAGCTGCTCCCCCTGCCATCCGTGGAACAAACCGGCGACCGGCAACGGGACGTTCAACGGGTAACGCAGGCCATTGTCACAACGCTGGAGGAACCGATACGCAGCCATCCCGAACAGTGGTTCATGTTCCGGCGGATGTGGGACGAATCGTCGGCGTTGGACAAGACTTGATGGGGTCGTACTATCTCTTTCGCCTCGCCGGTCTGGTTCTGCCTCATGTTCCACACCGGTTGGGGTATTGGCTCTTTGCCCGCCTGGGTGATTTGGCCTATTTCCTGAACCGGCCAGCGCGGGCCATTGTGCGCGACAACATGGCCCACGTCCTTGGCCCACAGGCCAGTCCGGACCAGATCGACAAAGCCGCACGGGAGGCTTTCCGGTACAACGGACAAAACTATTTCGACCTGTTTCGTCTCGCTTCTCTGGATACGGAGCAACTGGAACGACTGATCGAAGCCGATGGATGGGACCAAATCGACCAGGCCCTGGCCGCCGGGAAGGGGCTCATCCTCGTCGCGGCCCATTTTGGCGCACCCGATGTCGTTGCCCAACTGGTGACCAACCGGGGATACCCGGTCACAGCGGTGGTCGAGCACTTGCAGCCGGAGCCCCTCTTCCGATACGTCTGCGCGCTGCGGGGCAGTCACGGGCTGCGGATGTTGCCCGTGGACGGCCCGTTGACACACCTGTTTCGAGCGTTGCGCGCGAACGAAGTCATCGGCCTGGTCGTTGATCGGGACATCACCGAGAGCGGCATTGAAGTGGAATTCTTCGGGGAGACAACGCGCATGGCGGACGGCCACGTGCAACTGGCCCTGCGCACCGGTGCACCCCTGATGGCCGGCTATTGCCTGCGCCGGCCCGACGGTACATTCTATGCGCGTGGTGTGCCGCTCGAATTGGAGCGTACGGGCAATCGCGAACGCGACGTGCGCGCCGGTGTACGAAAAGTGCTGGCCTTCATGGAAACGGTGATCGCCGCACACCCGGAGCAGTGGGTGATGTTTCAACCGATCTGGAGAACCTCTCATGGGCAAAGCTGACCTGCACATCCACAGCGCGCGAGGTGATGGCATGGCAACCGTCTCGCAAATCCTGGAATACGTGGAACACGAAACAGACCTCGACTTGATCGCCATTACCGACCATGACGACATCCGCGGTGGCATGGAAGCACGTGAGCTGGCCGCGCAGCGCAATTACCGCTTTGACGTACTCGCCGGCCTGGAGATCACTACGCTGGAGGGGCACTTGCTGGCTTACAATGTGCAGACCCCTTTTCGCATGATGCGCCCGCTCGACGCCACGCTCCGCAAAATCCATGAACAGGGCGGGTTTTGCGTCGTGCCCCATCCGATGAGCTGGTTGACCCGCAGCATTGGGCGGAACGGCTTACGGCGCATTCTGGCGCGCTCGGATCCGTTGGTCTGCTTCGATGGCATCGAAATCATCAACCCCAGCATTGCCGGGCGCGTGATTCACCAAAAGACCCGCCGCCTCAACCACTCTGAATTCCACTTGCCCGAAACCGCCGGCAGCGATTCGCACACGCTCTCGCTGGTCGGAACGGCCTACACGCAATTTCCCGGCCACACCGCGGACGACTACCGGCAAGCGTTAGCCGCAGACGCGACGCAGGCCGACGGCCATTTCTGGGGCCTGGCTGTCCACAAGGAGCTGCTGCACATCGCCGGTCAACAGACCTTCAAGAGTTGGGTGATTTTGCCCGGCCAGCATATCCGCGATTCTTGGGCCTCGCGCCGGCAACATCGTACGCCATGAAAATCGCGCAGGTCTCACCGTACGATTATCCCTTCCCTGGCGGTGTAACGGAACACATCTCTTACCTGGACCGCCACTTGCGTGAGATGGGACATGATGTGCAGATCATCGCGCCCTCCTCAACCCCGGAGGAGGATCTCGATTCGCACGTGGTGCGCATCGGCAATGTCATCGTCCCCGTACCCTTCAGCGGCTCCGTGGCCCGCATCAGCCTATCGCCCCGCATGTATCTGCGCGTCAAACGGCTGTTGCAGCAGGAGCAATTCGACGTGATCCACATCCATGAGCCGATGACGCCGGCCCTGCCGCTGGCCGTGCTGCGTCATTCCAAGGCGGTGAATGTGGGCACATTCCATGCCTATCGCAACACGCACGCCGCTTACGAATATGGCCGCCCCATGTTTCGCTATTTTGTGCGCCGGCTGGATGGGTGCATCGCTGTCTCCGATGCGGCACGGGAATCGGTCGCCCGCTATTTTCCCGGCGAATACCGCATCATTCCCAACGGCATCGAAACGTGTCGCTTTGGAGCCACGGATATTCGCCCCATTGAGCGCTTCGACGATGGTATGTTGAACGTACTCTTTGTAGGCCGGCTGGAGAAGCGCAAGGGGTTCAAATACCTGCTTCGTGCATTCGCGCGTGTCCGGGAACAGATGCCGGAAGCCCGCTTGCTCGTTGTGGGGGCCTACGAACGCGAGGAAAAAGCGGCCTTTGTGCGCTATGCCCGCTATCACCGCATCCGTTTCGTCAAGTTCATCGGCTATGTTCCGGCGCATGAGCTGGCCCGCTATTACCACACAGCCCACCTGTTTTGCGCCCCGTCCACCGGTTTTGAGAGTTTCGGAATCGTGCTGCTGGAGGCGATGGCCGCGGGTGTTCCGGTTGTGGCCTCGGACATTCCGGGCTACAACGCAGTGCTGACCGATGGCCACGAGGGTCTCTTGGTGCCCCCTTCCGACCCGCCACTGCTGGCCGAGGCCATTGTTGCCCTGCTGAATGACCCGCAACGCAGACGGTACATGGGTGAACAGGGACGCAAGAAGGCAGCACGGTATGATTGGTCAATTGTCACCCGGCAAGTTTACGAGTACTACCTGGAGCTGCTGGAGCGGCAAGCCAACTACGCTTCAAAAGGAAATCAATATGATTAGTGATCGCGTGCGTGCTTGGACGCGTGGGCTGGCCAACGGCCTGGCCCGAATCATGGATCGCCTGGGGTTTACGCCCAACATGCTAACCGTGTTGGGCTTTCTTTTGATGATCCCGATTGGCGCACTCCTGGCGGCGGGCTATTTTCGCGCCGGGGCCGTCTTCATCCTGCTGGCCGGCGCCTTCGATGGGCTGGATGGTGCGCTGGCCCGCCTGACGGACCGCGTTACTTCGTTCGGTGGCTTCCTCGATTCCACGTTGGACCGCTACGCGGAGGGCACCCTCTACCTTGGCTTGCTGATTTTCTACCAGCAGCATCCAGACAACGTGGCCGTTGTGCTTATCTACCTGACCATCGTCGGCTCTTTGCTGGTCAGCTACACCCGGGCACGCGCGGAGGGGGCCGGCATAGCGTGCAAGGTGGGGGTCTTCACTCGATTTGAGCGGATCGCCGTGCTGGTCCTGGGCCTGTTCAGCGGTTGGATGCTTCCGGCGCTGGTGATCCTGGCCCTGTTTTCCCACATCACAGCCTTGCAACGGATCTGGCATGTGTTCCGCCAAACGGAAAACACCGGGCGTAACCGTTCAGCGCCCCATGAATCTGCCACGGATTGCACGGATTAACACGAAAAAAAGTATCATCTCAATAACTTGGGGAACGCCCCCCGGCCCCCAATTCTGGGGGAGCACATTCCCCCCAAAGTTAGGGGGTTAGCAGGCTGTCGGAGAGGTCTGAATTTCTCTTGTAGGACACAGATTCTCACAGAGAAACACAGATGTTCAGACCAAATCATTGGAAAATCTGTGTTAATCCTGCAAATCTGTGTCCCCTTATTCTTTCTCCGACAAGCTGTTAGGGGGGCGTGACGTTCTGCTCACCACGGATTATTGAGAAGATACGAAAAAAACAAAAAAATTCGGTAACTGTTCAGCCTTGGGAAAATAGAACGCTGATAACGCAGATTTCACGCAGATACCCGCCAGATAAAGCAAATAAATCAGAAAAGATCAGCGTGAATCAGCGTCATCTGCGTCCTATTGCGAGGCAGGCTGAGTTGTAACAAAAAAATTCGTGAAAATCCGTGTAATCTGTGGCAGAAAAGAGCGTGAAGCAGGTGTTTCCAGGGTAGTCCCTGAACGCTTACCACCGGGCAACCCCAGGATGGCGAATGACGAACACTTTTGCCTCCGCTGGCAATCTGTGCTATCATAATGGTAGGAGGTTAAGGCCGGTGACTGCAAAAAACGCTTATGCCAACGCTGGGGTGGACATCAATGCGGCAAATCGCACCGTCGCGCTGATCCGCAAAGCTGTGCAGAGCACGCATGGCCCCGAAGTGCTGGCCGGCGTGGGGGCCTTTGGCGGCTTGTTCGACGCCGCAGCCCTGCGTAATGCGCGCGCGCCTGTGCTCGTCTCCTCGGTGGATGGCGTGGGCACGAAGACGAAGATCGCCGCAGACCTCGGACGCTACGACACGATTGGCCGCGACCTCGTGAACCACTGCGTCAACGATATCCTCTGCCAGGGTGCGCGCCCCCTCTTCTTCATGGACTACGTGGCCAGCGCGAAGCTGCAGCCGGAAATGGTCGCGGCGGTGGTGAGCGGGCTGGCCGAAGCCTGCCGCCAGGCCGGCTGTGCCCTACTCGGCGGCGAGACGGCGGAAATGCCCGGCGTCTACCTGCCCGACGAATTTGACCTGGCCGGAGCCATCGTCGGTTGGGTGGAGCGGGACGAGGTTGTGGATGGCAGCGACGTGCGTCCGGGTGACGCCCTGATCGGTCTGGCTTCCAGCGGGCCACACACCAACGGCTATTCGCTCATCCGGCGGGTCTTTGCCGGCGTGCCCCTTGACCGCGTCTACCCGGAATTGGACCGGCCGCTCGGCAACGCGCTCCTCGAACCGCACCGCTGTTACCTGCACGACGTGCAGCGGTTGCGCGAAGTGGTGCGGGTGAAAGGGATGGCCCACATCACCGGCGGCGGGCTGGTGGAGAACCCCCCCCGCGCGCTCCCGGACGGATTGCGCGCCGCGTTCGATTGGGGAAGCTGGCCCGTTCCGCCCATTTTCTCGCTCATCCAGCGGCTCGGCAGCATTGACGATCAGGAGATGCGCCGCGTTTTCAACCTGGGGCTGGGCATGGTACTCGTTGTCGCGCCGGAAGATGCCGGGCGGGCGTTGGAGGCGTTCGGCGGGGACGCGTGGATGGTGGGGCGCGTGGAGCGCGAGGCATAGTGTGGCTATGAATCTGGCAATTCTCATTTCCGGTAGCGGGACGAATCTGCAAGCGATCATTGACGAGGCAGAGGCCGGCAGGCTGCCGGGCGTGAACCTGACCGTTGTCGTCTCCAACCGCCGCAATGCCTTGGGCTTGCAACGCGCGGAACAGCACGGTATCCCTACTGAGCTGCATCTGCTCAAACCGTACCAAGAGTCTGGCCGCTCGCGGGAGGCGTACGATGCGGACCTGGCCGCCCTGCTCCAACGCTACGACGCGGACTGGGTTGTGCTGGCCGGCTGGATGCACCTGCTTAGCATGGCCTTCCTAAAGCATTATCCTAACCATGTGATCAATCTGCATCCGGCACTGCCCGGCCACTTCCCCGGCACGCACGCCATCGAGCGGGCCTTCGAAGCGTTTCAGCGTGGCGAGGTTGCGCAGACCGGGGTCATGGTACATTTCGTGCCGGACGAGGGGGTGGACGTGGGGCCGACCATTCTGCAGGAGACGGTGCCGATCTTGCCCGACGACACCTTGCAGACACTGGAGGCGCGCGTCCACAAGACGGAACATCGCTTGCTGCCCGCAGCCATCCGGCAGGTCTTGGTCGGTGAGACAGACAACCGTAGATAAAGCAAGTAAATCACTGGAGTCTGGCGAAAGTCATTTTGACCGTATGACAGCCGCATTTTCAGCCACGGATGGCACGGATTTCCACAGATTTCCAGGTGTTTTCCGTGAAAATCTGTGGAATCCGTGGCAAGAACAAAAAAACGCCAGAGTCCAGTAAATCAGAAGTAGCTGTTCAGCACCTCCCTGAATCTGCCACGAATTGCACGAATTTACACGAAAAAAGAAAAAAATTCGTGAACATTCGTGTAATTCGTGGCAAAAAGGAGATTGAACCAGGTGTTTCCAAGGCAATCCCTGAACAATTACAATCAGAAAAGATCAGCGGGAATCTGCGTGTATCTGCGTTCTATTGTTGGGTAGGATGGGCAGTAACGTAAGGAGACGAAAGTGGATCTTGTCAAGCGCCTGACGCTGTATTTCTTGCTCTGCACGATGACACCGTTTGCGTTGCTGGGCGTTTTTGTCTATAAGCGAGCCGGTGCGCAAATGATCGAGCATTATGTGGCCATCGGCGTTATGCTGGTGGTGGCCAATGTGGGCCTCTATGTGGTGACTCGACGGATCATGGCTCCTCTCAACCAGCTAACTAGGGCAGCTCGTCAGGTGGCGGAGGGCCAACTTGATGTGCGTGTGCCGGCGCTGCCTCGCGGTGGACAGGTTTCTGTCTTGGTGAGCGCCTTCAATGCGATGTTGGACGATCTGCAACGGATTCGTCTGCGCGAGGAGGAGCACGCCCAGGAGGCCGAACGGACCGGCCAACAACTCGCCACACTGCTGGAGACTGCGCGGGCCATCAGCAGCGAACTGGACCTGGACAGGCTGCTGCAAAAGATTCTGGAGCAGGCCGTTGCTGTGATTCCCGATGCCGAGCAGGGCAATATCCTGATGGCTGATGAGCATGGTTTCCGGGGACGAGTCACGTACGGGTTTGACCCTGATATGTTGCAGAAATCGGATTTCCGCGTGCCCCCGGTCTCGGAATGGAACTCCGAGTTGGTGCCAATGGCCCAGGCACTATGGGCCGGCAAGCTGTTTTGCATGGCGGCCGAAGCAGGTGCGGACCGCCATCTTTTCCCAGAAATCGTGCGAGATCAATTCGAGCAAATTGGACTTGCGCAGGTCCATACTCTTTTGGTGGTGCCGATTTTGCTGCAAGTTTAGTTGTCCTGCTTTGTCCATTTGTTCAACTGCTTCTTACCCAGCGCCTTCGCCGCTGATTTGCAGCGTA
>CAZFFM010000067.1:0-13661 GCA_964517425.1 uncultured Ardenticatenales bacterium
AAGGCAAGAAAGCAGGTGCAGCTAACGACGCTATCGGCAGGCAGTTTGACCAGCGTGCTGAGCAGTTCGGTGATTACGTCTTCCGCGGTGAGGCTGCGGGTGGGGTCATGCAGGCACTTCAGGGCGTGGTCTCGCGCCAACAGTAGACTGGCCCGATCGGCTGCAGAACGAATTGCAGCCAATTGGGCCAGTATTTCTCGACAGTCGCGCTGCTCTTGGAGCATACGTTGCACCCCACGAGCCTGTCCTTCCAACCGTCGAAGGCGACGCACCAGGTCGTCCTGTACAGCAGGGGAAAGACGTAAGTTTCCTTGCGGCTCGCTTCCAAAGGGCATATAGAATCGCGCTCCTTGTGATCAGATTTGGGGAACCACCGGTTCCCAAGTGTTATATCCCTCAGCCAACGGGGCCACAATCACTGGCCGCCAACGGGCTGGGGACGGATGAATCGCTTGCAAATCCACTGGTACCAAAGAGAGAGAACCCCTTTCTGATGTCCGCGCTACCACACGTTGGGCAGCTTAGGCCTACTTCGTCTTCAGACGACCGAATGAACTCTTCGAACTTGGTATTACATTCTTGGCAACGATATTCGTATACCGGCATGCGAACGACTTCGCCTCCTTCGTTTGCGTAAGTACCTTACCAATACGATCCTGGTTCTTGGTCAGAAAACCGTGACCACGAAACAGGTAACTTGCTGGAGTCTGGCGAGAATTATTTTGCCCGTATAACACGGCATTTTCAGCCACAGATTGCACGGATTTGCACAGATTTTCATCTATTCTTTCTGATTTTTCCGTGAAAATCCGTGACCATCCGTGGCAAAAACAAAAAACGCCAGTGTTCAGTAACTTATCTTTTCTTTCGCACAGCAGTGCGATTTGTGGCGTGATCTACTTGGTTCCACTTTGTCCCAATCAGGAAGAGAGGGACCAGACTTGTTCCTTCACTTTTCCGGCCGGCAAGAACCCGTCATACCGCTGAACTACATCACCTTGGCCATCCAATATCATGAAGGCCGGCACGGCGTACACGCCGTAGCGCGTGGCTGCTTCCCGGCCCACGGCCTGGGTGACATCCAGGCGTATTACCTGCGCTTGCTTGCCTAACTGCTTCTCCAGCCCATCGACGATGGGTTTGGCCACTAGGCAGGCCGTTCAGAAGTTGGAGTAGAACTCCAAGATGGAGGGCTTGCTCATCTTGATCTTCTCATCGAGCACTGCCAAGGAAGCGATTTTCGTCGGACGGGTGCGCAGCCAAAAATAGCCAACGATAAAGAGACCTAGCAACAGGACAGGTAGGCCATTTGCCTGAAGAAATGCTATCACCAGATTCAGCCGTTCAGCAAAGCGTCAACTCGGCCCTGCAACTTCGGCTTGGGCAGTGCCCCAACGATGCGATCGGCTTCCTCGCCGTCCTCGATCAAGAGCAGCGTGGGGATGCCGCGCACGCCATAGCGCATGGCCCAAGCGGGGTTCTCATCGGTGTTCACTTTGGCGACCAGCAATTTACCTTCGTACTCCGCAGCCAGCGCCTCAACAGTGGGCGCAACCATCCGGCAGGGGCCACACCAGGGAGCCCAAAAGTCTACCAGAACAGGGACGGTAGACTTCAATACTGTCTCTTCAAATGAATCATCCGTCACGTGAATCGGTTTACCATTTTCCATTTGTCGCAATACCTCCTAAATTGTATTGTAGAACTCTCATTACTTTTGGCTCAACTAGAGCCATCGAACGATTGCACAGTAGTCCTGCTACTCTGAAACTGCAACGGACCCGCAACCTTATCCAAATACCCCTAGGGGGTATACAGTATACCATACTTGCTACGGGGCGTCAAATCTGGTCCGGCCTCCGAGACTATCATTTCTGGCCAAGGCTGCCTTCACAGCTTAGACCCAAACGCAGGCAAGAATCTTACCTATTGGATACGGGCCAGCAGGGGGGAAAGATTCGCGGAGTGTGGAGCGCAGCCTGCGCGGGTCTCGGTCAGGAGCCTTTCGCCCATCTGCCGTCTAACATCTGACCAGCTTACCAAAGGAGTATGAGTCACATGAATCATCGCACAAAGCAACCAAATTCTCGCATGTGTTTCGTCTGTGGCGTTGAAAATCCGCTGGGCCTGAAGTTGTCCTTTTACGAGGATGCGCAGGGAAGGGTCTGGTGCGAGTTTACCCCTGACGAAGCCTACCAGGGCTATCCCGACCGACTGCATGGAGGCATTGTCACAGCCGTCCTTGACGAAGTGCTGGGGCGGACGGTTATTGGCCGGGGTGTTTGGGTCGTGACCGCGCGGATGAACTTGCGTTTTCACCTTCCCGTGCCGCTGGGCGTGCAGCTCACCGCGATGGGAGAGATTTCAAAACAACGGAGCCGCCTGGTAGAGGCGAGAGGCGAATTGCGCTTACCAGACGGGCGTGTTGCCGTAGAAGCAACCGCGACCTACATCCGTCTTCCCGACAGCGAGTCCGAAGGGATGGAGGAAGCCCTGAAATTCTGGCGCGTAATCCCGGACGCAAGACTTTGACAGATACCCGGACGAAGGGGGTGTCCGTCAAAGTTTTGGGCATGGTTCAGCATGGCATGAAAGTAGGTTGACAAATTGTGTCTTGGCACCAGGAAGAATTTGCGTAAAACGTGAAACGTACTGCGTGAAAGAAGGCCCTTTTCACGTTTTACGAATCACACTTCACGGATTTTGCCTGCGCGAACCGTTACAATTCGTCAAGCAGTTTTCTCTGCAAAATGAACCATGCCAACTTCTCTCACCACAAAGACACCAAGACACAAAGCGCACAAAATGTTTCGCGCGAGTCTTGAACGTTCACCTTTGTTTTTCTTTGTGCCTTCGTGCCTTGGTGGTTTATCATTTACGGGAGGGTGCCTTGCCGCGCAAAAATATGATGCACACCCGGACGAGGGCCCCAATTTGACATAAATCCCGTTTTCTCCTATACTGAGCTAGCCTGCGGGGAGCCGCGCGTCTATGCTAGCAATCGGCCATACACCTGCACGACTACATTGCCCACAAAAACTGCAGCACGGGCACCCTATTCAAATAGTATTCTGGATTGGCACACTTTCTCTCATGAAGGAACATCCCAGCACGTCGTGGAAAACTTTAAACAACGAGGTTGTCACCTGCGCGCGTTGCCCGCGCCTGGTGGCATGGCGCGAACAGGTCGCTCGCATGAAACGACGCGCATACCGTGATTGGACGTATTGGGGCCGGCCCGTTCCCGGGTTTGGAGATGTGCGTGCGCGACTACTGCTCTTGTGCCTGGCCCCGGGGGCCCACGGGTCGAACCGCACGGGCCGCATGTTCACCGGAGACAGCTCCGGCGATACCTTGTATGCCGCCCTGTTCAGGGCCGGTCTGGCAAACCAGCCATCCGCTGCGGACCGGGGCGACGGGTTGCAGTTGTACGACACATTCATAACCGCGGTAGCCCGTTGTGCGCCACCCAAGAACCGCCCCACGGCTCAGGAATTGTTGAACTGCCGGCCATTCCTGCGCAGAGAATTGGCGCTCTTGCCCTCCGTTCGCGTGGTACTGGCTTTGGGTCGCGTAGCTTTTGATGGCTACCTGGCCCTTTTACGCGACTTGGGGCACGACATTCCCCGGCTCTCCTTCGGCCATGGCGTACGATATGATCTGCCCGGAGTACTACCGACGCTCATGGCCTCCTATCATCCCAGCCGCCAGAATACACAAACCGGACGACTCACCATCGAAATGCTGGACGAAGTGCTTGCTCGGGCCGTAAACGAAACCACCCAATCTCAGCGTGCATAGTTAGTTGAAACGAATCCTACACAAAGGGGGTATTGAAAAAGCCTGACTCGTATGCTATAATATAATTGAATAAGAGGGCCTCCGTGTTTTTTCTGCAGGCATTCCGCAGCAAGAGAGGGTCCCCTGGTTCGTATCCTGCGTTTTCGCCCAAGAGAAGCAAGAAGTTCAACTTCTCTGAGAAGTTGAACTTCTAAATGCAAAGCGTGTACCGGATATTTGATCCGTCTGTTCTTTTCAGCAAAAGCTGGAAGGGAGGTGACCCTGGATAGCAAGTGTGACATATTGTGCCGGCAGGTAAGTGCAGTTGGTACGGATTTAATCGCTTGTGAATAACGTTTCGGTCCCGGTTATTGCCAAGACAATTACTAGATCAGAGAGGAGGCCTTGATGAAGAAGTTGTCCCGTCGCGTGCTTTTGCTGGTAGTCGTGGTGCTGTTGTTGCAATTGGCAATTGGTGTAATGGCCACCAGTGCAGATGGTCCAACGGGTTACGGGTACTACAACTATGGGTACTACCATGGCTATTGTGGCTACCGTTACCCCACCTACTATCCGACATACTACCCAGCCAGAACCACCACCTGTTGCTACAATAGAACGTACTATTCTCCTTCGTACTACGGAGGATACTACGGAGGGTATTACGGAGGATACTACGGCGGTTATCGCTGGTAGCAACGCAGAAATGGAGGTGTTGCCGGCGAGCCTGTAGCACGCCAGACACAGTTGAGGGGACGAACTCTTCGTCCCCTCTTTTTTGTGTGAAGATCAGCATCTTCTCAATAACCTGGGGAACGCCCCATGGTCCCCAATCTTGGGGGAGAAAATTTTCCCCAAAGTTGGGGCGGGGGTAGGGGAGCGCGACGTTCTGCTCACCCCGAATTGTTGAGATGATACACGCCAAACCACAGAAAGCGAAAGAAGAAACCCATTATGAGCCGCACCTTTGTCGCAATTGATCTGGAAACAACGGGCCTGGAATCGAAGTCGGACGCTATCATCGAAATCGGTGCCGTTAAATATCGCATACCTCGTTCACCGGAGGAGGATTCGGTGTTGGAGTCGTGGTCAACATTTGTAAACCCACAACGCACCCTTTCACACCGCATCCAGAAGCTGACCGGGATTACCCAAACAGAGGTGGATGGAGCGCCCCTCGTACGCCACGTGCTAGGCCCCCTTTCACGATTCGTGGGAAACCTGCCAGTGGTTGGGCACAATATAGCCTTCGATCTGGGATTCCTACACAAGCTTGACGTTCTTCGCGACAATGCCGCTCTGGACACATTCGAAATGGCGTCCATTCTTATGCCGTTTGCCACCGGTTACAGCTTGGGTCGTCTGGCAGAGCAATTGGATATCGCCTTCCCCACACGCCATCGTGCCCTGGAAGATGCTGCCATGACCAAGGACTTGTTCCTGGCACTTTTCCAAAGGGCTTGCCAACTGAACCCGCAAATCATCCGGGAGATCAACCAGCTGGCAACCTCGGTCAATTGGCCGCTACGGATGATCATGACAGAGGTGGAACAATCCAGGGCACGGTATGCCTTCGTAAACGCCAGTATCGGGGAACAGGTTCAAGCGCGATCAAAGGGGAGTTCCCTGAGTACGCGCCTCCCGAAACATGCAGACCCTCCAACCAGACGAGAACCCACATTGCAGGTCGTCCCCCTCGATGAGACAGCGTTGGCTTCGAGCATTGAAGAGGGGGGTGTGTTTTCTGCCCGACTTCCCGGCTTTGAAGAACGATCCCAGCAAATCCACATGCTGCGTGTGGTGACGAGGGCCTTCAACCAGCAACAGCACGTCATGGTGGAGGCCGGCACGGGAACAGGAAAATCGCTGGCCTATCTCTTGCCCGCAGTGCACTTTGCCACAGACAACAACAGACCGGTAGTCATCTCCACCAACACGATCAATCTGCAAGACCAGCTTATCCACAAAGACCTGCCCGACTTGAAACGAGTTCTTGGCGTGCCCTTCGAGGCCGTTGTCCTGAAAGGGCGAACGAACTATCTTTGCCCACGCCGGCTGGATACCATCAGAAAATCCAGCGACCTGACCTCCCGCAACATGACCACGCTGGCGAAAATCATGGTCTGGCTGGAGAGTACGGCGACCGGCGACCGGTCGGAACTCACTTTGATTCAACAGCGCGGCGAGTTCGCTTTCTGGCGCAAGGTGTGTGTGGACGCAGATGCCTGCCAGCCAGAAATCTGCCGCTACGAGCAAAATGGCCGTTGCTTTTTCTATAACGCGCGCCGGCAGGCTGAAGCCGCCCATATTATCGTCGTCAACCATGCCCTGCTCATGGCCGACATGATGACCGCCAATCGTGTCTTGCCCGAACACCATCACCTCGTCATCGATGAAGCCCACCACCTGGAAGATCAGGCCACCCACCAAATGAGCGTGTCCCTGAGCCAGGACAAGATCGAGCAACTGCTGCAGGAGATAAGCCAACCGCACGGCGCCGGCAGGTACTCAGGGTTCCTGGCTGCATTGCTGAAGAGCGTCGAAACCAGCGAAGCACCGGCCACCGCCAAATCACAGATTCAAGACCTGGTCCAGTTGGCCCAGCGCGAAACCGCCAATTTCGGCCCACTGCTCTACACGCTTTTCCGCGTTCTCCAACAATTCCTGGACGATCAGTCCCCCAAGCGCGGCAGCTATGACACGCAAGTGCGCATCACGCCCGGTCTGCGCGCGCAACCCGCCTGGGACCAGGTGGAGCAAACCTGGGAAGACCTGGGCATCCGCCTGAAACGAATTGCTGCCGCGCTTAAGCAAATCTATCACCCCTTCGAGACGTTGGAAAATGCACAGATTACGGGGTATGCCGACCTGCTTCAAACGCTGGCCGGTTACTACGAACATGTTCTTGAATACCACACACACCTGAACGGGATGATTTGTGAGCCGACGGCAAACACCATCTATTGGGCGAATATCCGGGCGAAAGACGGAACCCTGGAAATTCATACCGCACCTCTGGACGTGGGTGACATGTTAGCAAGCGGCCTCTTCGGGGACAAAGACACGGTCGTTCTTACCTCTGCCACCCTGCAAGTGAACGGAAACTTTTCCTACGCGCAAGACAGACTCGGTCTCGACGATGTTCAAAAGGCGCGTGTGGGCTCTCCGTTCGACTACGCGAAATCAACCCTGCTGTACGTCCCGACGAATATCCCAGAGCCAAGCACGCCCGGATATGCACAGGGCGTCCACCAGACATTGATAGACTTGTGCGAGGCAACCCGTGGGCGCACACTCGTGCTTTTCACATCCAAGAGCCAACTCACCGCTGCCTACAAAGCCATCAGCGAAACCCTGGGCGAAGCCGGAATCACAGTGCTCGCTCAATACCATGACGGTTCCAGACGCCAACTCCTGGAGGATTTCAAGAAGCAAAGCAACACGGTACTCCTCGGAGCGCAAAGCTTTTGGGAAGGCGTGGATGTGCCCGGACCGGCCCTCAGTTGCGTGGTAATCGCCCGGCTTCCCTTTCCTGTACCCAGCGACCCCGTTTTCGCAGCACGCAGCGAAACATACGAAAACCCCTTCATGCAATTCGCCGTGGCCCAGGCAGTCATACGATTTCGCCAGGGGTTTGGCAGATTGATCCGCCACAAATCGGACAGAGGTGTCGCGGTCGTCCTGGACCGCAGGGTGCTGACCAAGCGGTATGGCCAGCAATTCTTGCAATCGCTGCCCGAATGCGCCACCCGGCGAGGCCCCACGCACGACTTGCCGACAGTGGCTGTGCGCTGGATAGAAAACGGAGAAAAACCTAGAAGCGGCTGATAGAATGTATTGAAGACACAAAGTGTTGAATAGGGTCTTATACTAGTTCCACCACAAGGGGCCCGTGCCGGATTGGAAATCGGCACTGGTGGCGAGGCCAAGCCGCTAAAAGCGGCTGCACTCCCGCAGGGCAGTCGCTTCAGCGACTTTGTCGTGCCGCCAGTGACGGCTTCAGCCCGTCACGGCAGGGCAGGGCAGGGCATTCGAGCATTCACGTCTAATCTAGCATAAGACCAGAATAGTGAAGGGAAATGGAATGAAAATGATAGCGGCTTCGCAAAAAGATAGTCAAACCTCACACGAAAATGAGCCAGACAACATCGAGTCTAACGGCCTGGTGCGGCGGGCTGTACGTCAAATCCTAAGCAACATTGGGGAAGACCCCGATCGCTCCGGTTTACGACGCACGCCAGACCGAGTGGCCGCGATGTACAACGAACTGACGCGGGGTTACCGGGTTGACCCTATCGCCATGGTGAATGATGCAATCTTTGAGATCAGCTATGACGAAATGGTGTTGGTGTGCGAGATAGATTTCTACAGCCTGTGCGAACATCACCTTCTGCCCTTCTTTGGCAAGGCGCACGTCGCCTATCTGCCCCGGGGACGGGTCATTGGTCTCTCTAAAATCCCACGCATCGTGGAGATGTACGCACGCCGGCTGCAAGTTCAGGAACGCATGACGGTGCAAATTGCCGACTTCCTGCAAGAGGTCCTGGACCCGCAGGGGGTTGGCGTCGTGGTGGAGGCAACGCACATGTGCATGGCCATGCGCGGCGTGGAAAAACCGAATAGCCGCATGATCACCACGTCGCTGAAAGGGCGGTTCAAGAGCGATCCGCGCACCCGCAGCGAATTCCTGGCCCACATTGACCGGCAGGGAAGTTGAGCTACTCGCTACTCTGGTCTTATGCTAGTTTAGACGTGAATGCCCGAATGTCCTGCCGTGACGGGCTGAAGCCGTCACTGGGTGCGTGAGAAAGTCGCTGAAGCGACTGCCCGGCGGGAGTGCAGCCGCTTCCAGCGGCTTGGCCTCGCCACCAGTGCCGATTTCCAATCCGGCACGGGCCCCTTGTGGTGGAACTAGCATAAGGCCCGAAAATAGCCGTCAGTCGTCAGAACGTGTTGCGTGTTTCGTGTTGCGTGTTCCGTCGCTCTCCACTCTCCGCTCCACGCGATTTTCATCGTTGGTGGCGCGCAATCGCTCATGGGCACTGCTTGCCCACAGCAGACCAAGATTGGTTGGGCAAGGACCGGCCCGGACGCGCCTGAATGGGGATTCCGGCGCTACGTCCTTACCGCAGCGAAAGCCACCGGTAGGCGAACCCGGGCAGGGCCGCAGCCAGCACGCCTTTCGCCACCGGGAGCACCTCGCCGCTCCACAGGTCCTCGGCAACGGAAGCAGCCCACACGCCGGCCGCAGCCAGGTCCAGCCGGACGTGCTGCTCCCTGGCCGAGAGGTTGTTCACGACGAGCACCGTCTCGTCAGCGGACGGCCGGGCGTAGGCGAGGATCGCCGGATTGCCGGTTTCGAGGAAGGTGCACGGGGCCGTCGCCAGATGGGAGTGCGCCTTGCGCAGGCGAATCATGCGGCGCAGGGCGTGGTAGAGCGAAGCGGGGCCGCTGCGCTGGCTTTCGACGTTCACGCTCCGGCAGCCGAAGGCCTCGTCGCCGATGACCGGCAGATACAGCCTTTCCGGCGGGGCCGACGAAAAGCCGGCATTCGTCCCCGCCGACCACTGCATGGGCGTGCGCACACCACCGCGGTCCGGCAGCCAGATGTTGTCGCCCATGCCGATCTCGTCGCCGTAGTACAGGGTGGGTGCGCCCGGCAGCGTGAACATGATCGCGTGGGCCAGCTCGATTTTGCGCCGGTCGTTGCCCAGCAACGGTGCCAGCCGGCGACGAATGCCCAGGTTCAGTCTCATGCGTGGCTCCGGTGCGTAGACATTCCACAGAAGTTCACGCTCTTCCGGCGTGACCATCTCCAGGGTCAACTCGTCGTGGTTGCGCAGAAAGACGCACCACTGGCAGGTATCCGGGATGTCCGGCGTGTCGTGCATGATCTCGATGATCGCGGAGCCGTCACCCGTGGCCAGGGCCTCATAAATGCGCGGCATAAGTGGGAAGTGGAACGCGGCATGAAACTCATCGCCGTCGCCGAAGTACGGACGCAGGTCGCGCGGCCACTGATTCGATTCGGCCAGCAGAATGCGCCCGGGATAATGTTCATCCACGAAGGCCCGCAACCGTTTTAGGAAAGCGTGCGTCTCCGGCAGATTCTCGCAATTCGTCCCCTCCCGCTCGAAGAGGTAGGGCACGGCGTCGGCGCGGAAGCCATCCAACCCCATATCCAACCAAAATCGGACGACATGCAACATCTCCGCTTGCACGGCCGGGTTGTCGTAGTTCAAATCGGGTTGGTGCCGGTAGAAGCGGTGCCAGTAGTACGCGCCGGCCGTATCATCGTAGGCCCAATTCGACTCTTCGGTATCCAGGAAGATAATGCGGGCGTCCCGGTACTTCTGGTCCGTGTCGCTCCAGACATAGTAATCCCGCTTTGGCGAATCTTTGGAGCGGCGCGCCTCCTGGAACCAGGGGTGTTGGTCGGACGTATGGTTGAGCACGAGGTCGGTGATCACGCGCAGGCCGCGCCGGTGTGCCTCGGTTATCAATCGCCGGAAGTCGTCCAGCGTGCCGTAGTCCGGGTGTATGCCGTAGTAATCGGCGATGTCATAGCCGTCGTCGGCCAACGGCGAGGGATACATGGGCAGGAGCCAGAGACAATCCACACCCAGGTCGGCCAGATAATCGAGCTTGCCGATCAGCCCCGGCAAGTCGCCGTGACCATCTCCCCGGCTATCGGCGAAAGCGCGGATGTAGACTTCGTAGAAAATCGCCGTTTGATACCACAGCGGGTCTTGTCCCACTTGCTACCCCGCTACCCTTTTACGGAGCCGGCCAGCAGGCCGCGCACAAAGAACCGTTGCAAGCCCAGGAAAATCAGCATGGGCAGGAGCATGGAGATGAAGGCCGCAGCCGTCAGCAAGTGCCAGCCGGCGCCCAACGACGTGACCATGTTGCTGATCTGGTAGGTGAGCACGGGGTTCTTGCCACCCAGGAAGACCAGGGCCACCAGCAGGTCGTTCCAGACCCACAGGAACTGGAAGATCGCCAGCGAGGCCAACGCGGGCAAAGAAAGTGGCAAAGCCAAACGGTAGAACACCGTCCAGTGCGACGCCCCGTCGAGATAGGCCGATTCGAAGACTTCGGTCGGCAGCGATCCCAGGAAATTGCGCATGAGGTAGATCGCGTATGGCAGGCCGAAGCCGGTATGGAAGAGCCACACCCCCAGGAAGGTGCCGTTCAATCCCAATTGCGCGTAGAGCCGGGAGATCGGCACCAACGTCATCTGCAAGGGCACGACTTGCAGGCCGACCAGCAGGGCAAAAAGGGCCATCCGTCCGCGGAAGTGCAGCCAGGAGAAGGCATACGCTGCAAAGGCGGCCAGGAGGAGGGGCAAGATCGTCGCCGGTATCGTGACCCCCAGGGTGTTGAGGAAGGCTCGTCCCATGCCGCGCGGGTTCAGCAGGTCGCCGGTGTTGCAGTGCAGGTCCAGCGGTTGCGTGCCGGCGACACAATCCTCGCTGTATGTGCGTTTGCCACGATAGCCCACCAGCGCGTCCTGGTAGTTGCTGGTCGTGAAGCGCGGCGGGTTCTCGATGTTTGAAATGCGTTTCAGGTAGGTGGCGATGGCCGCGGCCGCCCGCACCTTGGGCACCGGAATGTCCCCCGTGTGCGGCCGGCCATTTACGTCCGTACGGAGCATGGCCATCAGTTGCAAGGAACGGGGGTATTGTTTCACCACTGCCGGATCGGTCAGGTCGGCGGCCGCAATCGCCCGGCCGTCTTTGCCGTGGCAACTCACGCACGAAGACTGGTACTCCGTGGCCCCTTTCGGCGGGGCCAGCACTGTCCACCAGCCACTGTCGTCGATGACTTGAAAAGGCCGAAAGGAAGCGACCAGCAGGCCAATCGCCGGCAAGAGCCACAGCACGCAAAAACCGATGACCACGATGTGTGTGGGAAGTTCGCTCAGGACGCGATTGATCTTCGCGGGGTTGAAGTTCATCGCATGGCCTCCTGCTCTTGAAACTGGCGGATGTTGTAGATCATCGCCGGCACGATGGCCAGAATCAGAACCACGGAGATCGCCGTCGCCCGGCCCGTGCGGAAGCTGTTGTACATCTCCAGGTACATGCGATTGGCAATCACCTCGGTCCCAAAATTACCACCGGTCATCACGTAGACAATGTCAAATACCTTCAGCACATTGATCACCATGATGGTGACCACAACGGCAATCGTGGGCATGATCATCGGCACAATGATCCTCCAAAAGACCGTCCACTCGCCGGCCCCATCCACGCGCGCGGCCTCCAGAATTTCGGAGGGTACCCCCTTCAGCGCGGCGGAGAGAATGGTCATGCTGAAGCCGGACCACATCCAGACTCCCACGACGATCAGGGCCAGGTTGTTGACCGCCGGTTCGGTCAGCCAGGAGACCGGTTCGAAGCCCAGGGCCTGCAACATCGCGTTCAGCAGGCCGATCTGTACCGGGCCGGAGCTGTAGTCGTAGACGTACTTCCAGATCACGCCGGCCCCGACGAAGGAAATGGCCATCGGCAGGAAAATGATCGCCTTGGCGTAGGGTTCGTAGGAAACCTTGTCGGTCAACACGGCCATCAGCAGGCCAATCACCACCGTGCCGCTGACCATCAGCAAAATCCACAACAGATTGTTGCGGAAGGCGGTGAGCATGATGTGCGAGGTGAGGGCGTAGCGGTAATTCTCGAAGATTCCCCAGCACGGCTCGCCGGCGATACAGTTCGCAGCCGCCGATTGGGTCGAATCCTGGTTGCGGAAGCTCAGGTACAGCGTGTTGATTGTCGGATAAATGATGAAGAAAACCATCACGAGCAGAGCCGGCGCGACATACAACCAGGGGGCTATGCGGCCTTGCTTCATGATTTTGGGGACATCTCGGGCCATGTCTCCATCCTCCTCAGACATGAAACGTGCTGCGTGTTGCGTGTTGTCAAATTCCACGCCGTATGATGTGTTCTACTGCTGTTTTGGTAGACTCGGTCAGGGGTACGGTAACAACTGCAACTGGTGAATAAAGTGATAATCGCGCTGGTTCTTCGAGATGAGCGGTTGATTCAGCGCGATGGCGGTAGCAGCAATCAACCCGTCCGGGTTACCACTCAGGCTGCCTTGCCGTGACGGGCTAAAGCCGTCACTAGCCGAGAGAGAAAGTCGCTGAAGCGACTGCCCAGCCGGAATTCAGCCGCTTTTAGCGGCTTGGCGGGGCAACCCAGTGCCGATTTTAATCCGGCACGGGCCCTACCTGAGTAGCAACCCGGACGGTATGGCCAATCCATGACTCAAGCGATACCGGTCGGCTAGCCCTGCTCCCACTCCTGACAGCGTACGTCGCGCACCCAAGCAGTACTATCCTGCATCTCTGCACGATTGCGCCACATACCTACGAATGGCTCATCTGCCAACCGGGTGCGTTCGGCCTTCTTGATCGCCTGTTGGGTTGGGTAGCGTGTTTTCAGAAAAGCCACAAAGTCCAGGATTTCCCTCTGTGCCTCTGGGGGCAAAGAGGCAAATTCCTGATCGATACTTGCTATCTTCATTCTGAACCTCGCTTCCTTATTTTCATTCGTATCTGCTCAGCCAAAGGGTCAGGCCTCGAAGCAACTTCCGCGACCATTCTCGACTATTATTGTACTACATGAAGGGCACCTCTCCAAATCGGACACCATGAGACCTGACAGGTTTTCAAAACCTGTCAGGTCTTGGTTTTAGAAGATACTACTTCGTCGCCTCGGCCTGTACTTTAGCCGCTTCGGCCAGGGCTGCGTCCAGATCGGCGCCGTTCACGTAATCCACGAGCGCCTTCCATTCTGCCTTGCCGAACCCACCGGGAATCGTGTCCCCGATGTCCGGCGTGAACCCGGTCGCGTTCGCCAGAATCGCACCCT
>CAZFFM010000068.1:0-13538 GCA_964517425.1 uncultured Ardenticatenales bacterium
TGTTTTTGCCACGGATGGTCACGGATTTTCACGGAAACATCAGAAAGCATAGATGGAAATCTGTGGAAATCCGTGCAATCTGTGGCTGAAAATGCTGTATACTTCGTGGAGGTTGACAGCACGGGACATAAGCCCTATAATTCTCGCCACGGAAAGCGTAGTTACGCAACCGGTGACCATTCAGACACAGACTCTGGTGCAGCGCGCGTGGTGGACAAAGGTGAGCAACAAATGAAGCGAACAAGAAAGCGCCTGATGCTGGCCTGGCAATGGATGGTTCGTTCTGGATTCCGTCTTCTGTATAACGAGTTTGCCTGGGCCTATGATGCGGTAAGCTGGCTGGTGTCTGCGGGGGAATGGAAAACCTGGCAGCGTGCGGCAGAGCCGTGGATCAAAGCGGGGCGCGGCCTGGAGATTGGGTGCGGGCAGGGGGATCTGCTCATCCGCCAACTGGCGCGGGGGCGGTCATTTTATGGCCTCGATCTTTCGCCAGCGATGTTGCGCACAGCGCGCCGCAAGGCCGGGCGGCAAGGCGTTCCCGCGCAACTTTGTCGCGGACGAGCACAGCAGCTCCCGTTTGCCGCAGAATCCTTTTCCACGGTGATCACCACCTTCCCCACCGCATTCGCCGCCGATCCGGCAACGTGGCGGGAAATCTACCGGGTTCTGTGTCCGGGAGGGGCTTGGCTGTGGGTGGATAGCGGACAACTTGTGCGGCCGGTGTTGTGGGCCCGGCTCACCGGCTGGGCGTTCCGGCTGACGAGGGCCTCTTCGGAGAGTGTTGTTCCCCTACGCCTCGCGATGCAAGATGCCGGCTTCGTTGTGCGCTCTCGGACTTTGGACGCCAGCCCGCGCAGTCGCGTCGCGGTGATTGTCGCCCAGAAACCGGACGAAGGGGGCGTTCAGCAAGGGCCGGGTGGCCGCTGACCGGTTCCGTTTCGCGAGAGCCGCTTCTCGCGCACATCTTATCGGGCAAGGAGATTTCGATCACGAACGCTACGAATATCAAGCAGAATACCACGGTACTGCGGCGACTGGCTGACCTGCGTGCGGGGATGCGTGCGGCATTGCCCATCGTGCTGGGATACGTTCCGATCGGGCTGGCCTTCGGCGCGCTGGCTCGCCAGATTGGGTTGTCGCTCTGGCAAATCGGACTGATGTCGGCCATCGTCTACGCCGGCTCCAGCCAGTTCATCGCCGTTAGCCTGCTCGGTGCCGGCGCGGGATTGCTGACCATTGTGGCCACCACGTTTCTGGTCAACCTGCGCCATCTGCTGATGAGCTCCGCACTAAGCCCACACCTGCCCCGAATGCCCAATCGCTTCCTGTCGCTGCTGGCCTATGGCGTCACCGACGAAACGTTTGCCCTGAACATCACCCGGCTGCGCGAGTCGCCGTTGCCGCCGCTCGACATCCTGGGTGTACACGTGACCGCGCAAACCGCCTGGCTGCTGGGATCGTTGGCCGGCGGGCTGCTGGGCAATCTCATCCCGCCCGGTAGTTTTGGGGTAGATTTTGCCTTGCCTGCTATGTTCATCTGTCTGATCGTCTTGCAGGTGCGTCACCGTTTGGACGTGGGCGTGGTCGTGCTGGCCGGCGGCCTATCGCTGGCCATGATGATGGCCGTGCCCGGCAGTCACTACGTGGCGATTGTTGCTGCCATGGCCGCGGCCACGATAGGAGTAGCGGTCCATGGCGCAGACTGAATACGTATTGCTTGTTCTGGGCATGATGGCGGTGACATACGTGCCGCGTGCCACGCCGCTGCTGCTCCTGCCGCACGTGGCCCTGCCCGACAGGGCACGCCGCTGGCTGGAGTTTGTGCCGGCGGCGATCATGAGCGCGCTGGTCGTGCCGGCCCTCTTCGCGCCGGCGGGCCAACTGGCCTTCGGCTGGCACAATCCGATGCTTCTTGCCGCGGTGCCCACTCTGCTGGTTGCCCTGCGTACGCGCAGTCTCGGCGGCTCGGTCATCGTGGGCATGGCCGTCTATTGGCTGCTCACGGGACAATGGGCAGGGTGATTCCGCGTTGGCCCTGGTATTTGCCCTTCCGGTCGGCATAGCTCACCCGGCACTCGTCGTCCGCCTCGAAGAAGAGCACTTGGGCGATGCCCTCGTTCGAATAGATTCTTGCCGGCAACGGCGCGGTGTTGCTGATCTCAATGGTGATGTGGCCTTCCCAACCCGCCTCCAGGGGCGTGAAGTTTGTGACCACACCACAGCGCGCATACGTGGACTTGCCCAACACGATTCCCGTGACATTGCGCGGCATACGAAAATACTCCACGGTGCGGGCCAGCGCAAATGAGTTCGGCGGAATAATGCACGCCTCGCCCTGATAATCCACAAAAGAGCGGTTATCGAAGTTCTTGGGATCCACGATCGTGTTGTATGGATTCGGCGTGAATATCTTGAACTCGTCCGCCACCCGCACATCGTAGCCGTAGGATGACAGTCCGTAGGAAATCTTGCCCTCGCGGACCAGTCCGTTGGTAAAGGGTTCGATCATCTGAACTTTGCGTACCATTTCGACGATCCATTGGTCTGGTTTTATGCTCATCGTTTGTGCTCCTTTGGTTCCCGGATATAAATAGCGACATGCGTGCTGCGTACTGCGTACTGCGTGCTGCGTGCTGCGTGCTGCGTGCTGCCCTCTGCCCTCTGCCCTCTGACTTCTGACTTCTGATCACTGACTACTGGCAGCTTCTTCGACAGGTTCCAGCCAGGCATTGGGATTGTTTTGGACACTGCTTCGCGTGACCAGCGCCCACGTCAGCCCGAACACGATGAAGACGGTGGCCGTGATCAGCGCCACCAAACGTGGGTCTCCCTTTTCGATGCTCAGGCCCACAGCAAATGTGGAAAGAGCAATCGCCCCCATGACCAGTGCGCTGTCGAAGGAAAATATCCGCCCGCGAAGGTGATCGGGCACCACCTGTTGGAGCATGACCGAACTCAAGGTCCATGAGATGCTCCCACCGATGTGGGCAAAGACGACCATGATCATGCCCACAATCAGAATGGGCGACTGGCTGAAGAGTATGTAGAATGTGCCGGATACCAGAAAGGCCACGGGAATGACCCCTCTCATGCGCGGAAAGCTGTTACCGACGAACGGGCGAATCAGGTATGGGCCGAGCAAAACGCCCACACCCCGCGCCGCGAACAGCCCGCCGATGCCCAGGTCGCCGGCGGCGAAGACTTGTGCGCCAAACACGGTGAGCAGCACAAGTATTCCCCCGCCAATGCCCCATCCCGCTTTGACCAGCAGCAAGGCCAAAACCTGCGGTGTGCGGCGCGCGTATGCCACGCCCTCACGAAACTCACGCCAAGGCGATAGCACCGGCGTGGTCGTCTCGTCTCGCTTCGGCGAAAGAGGGGTGCGGATGGCCCAGATAAGGCCGGCCGATGCCAAGAAGGAAAGGGAGTTGACCACAAAGGCCACCTCTCGTCCCAACAAGCCCGTGACCAACCCGCCCAGCGCCGCGCCAATGGCCAACATCATGCCCCACGTCGAGCTGGACAGACCGTTGGCGGCCAGAAGTTCCTTGTCTGTGGTCAGCCGGGGGATGGCTGCCGATAGTGCCGGCTGGAAAAAGGCCGATACGCTCACCAACGCGGCCCCGAAGAGATACGTAAGCCAGACTTGGTCGGGCCGGTGTACGAGCAGAAAGCCCAGCGCGAGTACAGCACGAGTTAGGTCGGCCACAATCATCACCTTGCGGCGGTCGAAGCGGTCGAGCACGACGCCGGCTACCGGTGTGATCAGCACCGAAGGTACCGTGTTGGCCAGAATGACCAGGCTGGCCACCAGTCCAGAGCCGGTCAGTTGCCACACCAACCCCAGAACGGCAACGTTGTTGAACCAGTCTCCCAGGTTGCTGACGACCTGACCCATCCACAGCTTGCGAAACTCGGTGTTGTCGCGGATCAGTGCGCTATAGCCAACCGTTTGTTCTGTCTGCGTGGTCATGGGAGTCTTGCCGCCAGATGCAAAAAGTTCTTACCAGACACGAGGCAGCAGCCAGTCTGTAAAGCGGGGCACTGTCCGCCCAACGGCCACAAACAAGCGGTCCACGAGGGTGACGTGTACGTCGCGGGATTCACGCTGCACACCGCGCAGGATGGCCTGGGCCACGCGCTCCGGCTGTACGGCGAAACCGCGCGGGGTTTCGCGCGGCGGGGTCGTTCCCAGGACGTTGGCCACGAATGCCGTGTTGGTGGCACCGGGATAAACTGTGACCACCTTCACGCCGCTGCCGTGCAGGTCCATGCGCAACGAATCGGAAAGGGCCCCCAGCGCGAACTTCGTGGCGCAATAACCGCCGCTCATTGGCATGGCCACCTGCCCGACGATGGACGAGACGTTCACGATAATGCCGGCCCCTTGCTTTTTCATGACCGGCAGTGCGGCCTGGATCAGGTACAGCGGACCAAAGAGGTTGACATCGAACAGGTGGTGCAGATCTGCTTCGTCGATGGCCTCCACCGCTGCGAACATGCCGCGTCCGGCGTTGTTGATGAGGATGTCCACGCTGCCGAAACGCTGCAACGTCTGCTCCACAAGCCGTTGTGCCGCACCCTTTTCGCTGATATCGGCGGGGGCGACCAGCACGCGGTCTGTGCTCCCCCCCAATTCCATGGCCAGGGCGTGCAGCCGGTCAGCCGAGCGGGCGACCAACGCGACGCGGCTGCCCGATTCATAGAAGCGGCGCGCCGCAGCTTCGCCAATTCCGCTCGACGCGCCTGTTATGATTACAGTTTTGTTTTCTGGGTTCAATGCACACTCCGTTTGTATTTTGCCGTTGGGGCAAAAGCCCCACACGTACTCGCTCACAGCCCCGTCTCAGGGCGTTCTAGGCCAGATTCGCCCTGTCAGTCCGTCCTCGGGGACGAGGACTTGGAGCTTCTTGGGACCGACGGGTCATTCTTGCCTCATGCGTTTGCCGCTCATAGCAGGCTCTCCAGCGCTTCGGGATGGAGGACGGCGTAAGCGCGGACCATGCCAAAGCAACCGGCAAGCATCATATCACCATGGGGTACCGCGAAGTAGGGGTGCAGGGCGGAACCTTGCATCAGTCCCCGGCGCGGTCCGATGACAGCCGTAAGGGCCGGCGCTGTTGGTGTGGGAGGCCCCGTGACGAAGGCCCCGTGTCCGTGTTCGTCGAAGACTTCCGCGTTGCTGATGGTGCCGCCGGCCAGTTGGGTCAACCAGCGGTCGAGGCCCTCGCGCTTGAGCATTCCGGTGTGGTGTTCGAACACGCCCCGCACCGTGCCGTCTCGCAGATGAAAGGCCAGCGTGTGAAAATTGCCTACATTTACCACCAGCGCCGGGTCGGCTTGCCGGACTTTGGGGTCTTCGCGCGCACCGAGCACGGCCGCCGGCGCGGTGTCCATCACCATGAGGGGGAGGTCATCGGGAGCGGTGGCGGCCACGGCCAGGAGGCGGGTCATGGCTGCGGGGATGTCCGCGCGGTCGAATGCGAATGCCGCCAGGCTGCCATCGATCCCTGCTCCGTTGGCCGCTGTGGAAGCGTGCTGTGCCTCCGTCAGCCGGCTGGCCAGGTAGTCAAACCGGAAAGCACGATCGCTGACATCGGGGGGCGCGGCGCCATGATCAAAAACGCCGACGATCAGGGCGTCAAAGCGGGGCGACACGTCGAAAGCGGACAACGCGCGCACAATGACCCCGAAATCGAAATCACGCATGGTGATCATGCGCACACCTTTCAGCCGGCGGCCTTCGTCATCGCTGACCACGGTGACGCCCATCTTGGCGACCGCTTCCAGGTCGTCATTGAACGTGCGGGCCGCATCGGGGGTGGCATAGAGGGTGTAGCCGGCACGCAGGTGGGCTTCGGCGGCCCATGAAGAGGGGCCGCCCCCCATGGTCACGCCGTCGAGCAGGATGGCTTCGCCGCTTTGCGTGGCCTGGCGGATGCGAGCGGCCACCAACGCCGTCGGCGAGGGCATGATCATTTTCAGGTTGTTTTCCGGTTCCTTTTCGCTGTCGAACAGCAGGATGTCTTGTGTGCCTGTGCCTACGTCTACAGCCAAGATGCGCATTGTTCTCCGTCTTCCATGTTCGGTTCGTCTCGGCCGGGAGGAATGACATCGTGTTGCGTGTTCCGAGTGGTGGGGTTTGCGTTTCGCGTTCCTGGTCTTCTCTATCTCCACTTTCTATCTCCTGCCGCTCATCATTCATCGTTTTGACATAGTTCATTCTGCACAGAAAACTGCTTTGAAAACCAGATGTCAGATGTCAGTCGTCAGATGTCAGATCATGTAGCCCTGGAATCCCCATTCCAGGGCGGGTCCGTCCCTCTGCCCCCCCCCCAATCCTGGGGGGGGGAACCATCCGCGACTCCCCCCAGAATTGGGGGGCCGGGGGGGCTTCCGACGTCCGCCGCGCCCCGCCATTTTCATCCTTGCCTGTCTGCTGCAAGCAGGGTGGGCCGCAACGGATTTCATCCCAGTTGCCACTGTTCCAGGGTTTGAATGAGGGGGTCGTCGGTCATGTCCAGGCGCAGGGGGGTGATGGACACCCAGTCGTTGGCCAGCGCCCAGATATCGGTACCGGCAATTGTGGCGTCGCCGGAGGGTACGTCCCCTCCGATCCAGTAGTAGGGCCGGCCGCGGGGGTCCTGACGGGTCACCAGTTCGTCGCGGTAGAGCCGCCGCCCCAGGCGGGTGACCCGTACCCCGCCAATTTGGTGCAGTGGTTTGGCCGGCACGTTGACATTCAGGAAGGTGTTCGGCGGGAGGCCGTGTTCCAGCGCCTGGGCAACGACCCGTGCGGCGTGGCTGGCGGCAGGCCCAAAGTCGTCGGAATCGAAGCTGGCCAAAGATACAGACACAGCCGGCAGGCCGAAGACCACCCCTTCCATTGCTCCGGCCACCGTGCCAGAGTAGGTGATGTCGTGTCCTACGTTTTCCCCGCGATTGATTCCAGAAACGACGATGTCGGGCCGGCGGTCGAGAATGCCGAGCAGGGCCAGCGCCACACAATCGGAGGGTGCCCCGCTGCTCGCGTAGGCCATGTCGCCGTCGGCCAGCGTGCAATGGTCCACCCGCAAGGGTTTGTGCAGCGTTTTCGTGTGCCCCGCCGCAGACCAGTTATGTTCCGGCGCAAACACGACCACCTCTCCGAGACGTTGCAGCGCTTGTTTCAGGGCCAGGATGCCCGGTGATCCAACGCCGTCGTCATTGGTAATCAGGATGTATGGTTCTGTCATTAGAAGAGGCCCCTATCTTCCCTGCGCCAAAGCGCGGCGGGATTGTTCTCTTTTGGTTTTGGTCTGTGGGTCACCTGGATGCGCACCTTTTCACTCTCGGTCTGGTTCCCCGCTTTATCGAAAGCAATGACGTAGATATGGTGAGTCTCTGTATACCCGCCCGTATCGGAGATGATGGTCCTGCCGTTGGCGAATTGCTGCACCAGCCGGCCGCCCGGCTCCTCGGTGACCTGTGAGACGATGACTTCCACCGGCTGGATCGAGCCATCGGGGTTGGTGATCATCTGCGTTTCCACGATGGGTGGCCCGACCACGGGGACGGTATCGGACATGGCAATCGTCCAGTGCCGGTTGAAGGGGGCCACCGTACTCTCGGCGAACTTTACGTCGTCGAGGTAGAACTCTACGCGATCCATGGAAACGTTGTCGGTTGCATCGGCCTGGACGTTCACCCATTCGGCATCTTCCATCTGGTAGATTGCGTCGGGAGGCGGATAGGTGATGTTGACCGTGGGGGAGATGTTGTCCACGGTCACCAGTACGCTGGACCGTTCGTAGGTTTGGTTTTGCTTGACCACGGTCAGTTGCAACGTGTAGAGGCCGGCCAGCCCCCGAACGTCCCAGAATTCCAGGGGATTGTTGTCCACCTGATTGTAATGGTCGCCGCCAACTTGCGTCCAATTCGTGGGGTCCAGACCCGTGCCGAATTCCAACCGGAACAATTGGAAGTCGGGGGCCATTGCGCTGCCGACGATGGGTACGATGTCATGCACGTACGCGTATGGCGGTGGGTCGCTGATGGCGACCGGGCCGGCCGCGACAGGTGCTCCGTAGGTGACGTCATAGGTGGTGGGAGGAGTGGGCAGGTTGTTCTCCCTGACCCAGTCGGCGGCTTCCGGCGGATAGATCGTGAACACCTGTGTCTCAACTTGGTCTGGTGGACAATAGATGGTGGCCAGCTTGCCGGAGGGCTTGCAGATTCGGAAAGCCTGGTGCAGGTTGTCCGGGGTGCGCGGTTCTGTCCCCTGGATAAAGATTTCCGTACGCCGCTTGGGGCAGTTTTCTGTGGGGAGCAAGCCCGAGTCTGCACAGATTTCAATTTGCACAAGGCCCGGCGGCGCAGAGAAGGCCGCTACTGGCAATGGCTTCAGGATGTAGTCCATGAGATTGTGCCAGATCGGCGCGGCACCTTTAGAGCCGGGGATGTGTTTCATCGGTTTATTGTCGCTATTGCCTACCCACACACCCACGGTCACTTGCGGGGTGTAGCCAAGGGTCCAGGCATCGCGATAGTCATTGGTTGTGCCGGTTTTAGCTGCGACCGGCCGGTCCAGATGTAGCACGTTGTGAACGCCGAAGGCCGGGAGGCGGGCGTTGTTGTCGGATAGAATGCTCGTGACCAGGTATGCCAGTTGCGGGCTAAGCACTTCGCGACTTTCCGGTTTGGCCTGGTAGATGACGTCGCCTTGCCCATTCTCGATACGGTCGATGGCGATGGGGTCCAGTTCGCGATAGCCGGGCCGGCGGTCTTCGGGCGGCACCGGCTGGCCGACCATAAAGCCGCCGTTGGCGAACACGCTGTAGGCGAACACCATATCGAGCAGGCGAACTTCGCCACCACCGAGGGTGAGACTCAGGCCGTAATCATCGCGGGGCAGGGTCGTGATGCCCATGCGGTGTGCCGTGTTCAAGACATTGCGTACGCCGGCTAGCTGCATCACCTTCACGGCCGGAATGTTGAAGGAGTTGGCCAGGGCTGATCGCAACAACTGTGGGCCGTGGTATCTGCGGTCGTAGTTTTCGGGAACGTACGGGGGGTTGGGACTATCGTCGAAAACGGTACGCACGTCCCAAACCATGGTTGCCGGCGTGTAGCCCTGGGCAAACGCCGTGACATAGGTGAAAGGCTTAAACGAAGAGCCCGGTTGCCGTGATGCGAGGGCCACGTTGACCTGCCCGTCGATGGCATCGTCGAAATAATCCAGGCTCCCCAGCATCGAGCGAATTTTTCCGGTAGACGGCTCCAGTATTACGACCGCCGCGTTGGTCGCGCTGGGATCGAAATTTTCGGGGTCTTTGGCCTTCTTGCGCTCCTCGTCTTGTAGTTCCTGAACGTGTGCTCGCGCTTCTTCTTGAGACTTGTGATAAAGATCCACGTCAAGCGTCGTGATGACCTTTAACCCGCCGTGATAGACGAGGTCTCGCCCATATTTTATCTCCAGTTCTTTCCACACATAGAAGACAAAGTGTGGGGCCACGATATCAAACCGCCGAGGAGGAGCCAGATGCTCTAAGACCGGTTCCCTTTTTGCCGCTTCGGCCTGAGCCTGGGTGATGTATCCGGCATCTGCCATCGTGTCCAACACAATATGCTGTCGTTTTACGGCCGGTTCGGGGTTGGTGATGGGGTCATAGAGGGCCGGGGCCTGCGGTAAAGCGGCCAGCATAGCACTTTCGGCCAGGGTCAATTCTCCTACAGGCTTGTTGAAGTAGGTCTGCGCAGCCGCCTCCGCGCCATACGCCAGACGCCCGTAGTTGATCGTGTTTAGGTACCATTCCAGAATTTGGTCCTTGGAATAGCGCCGGGAGATTCCCATGGAGAGGATAATCTCCTTCATTTTTCTTTCGTAGCTCTTCGTATAGCGTTCTTCGGGCGAAATGAGCACATTCTTAACCAGTTGCTGGGTGATGGAGCTGCCGCCCTGTTGAACCTCCCCGTAACGGAAATTGGTCCAGGCTGCGCGGACAATGCCTCGAAGGTTGACACCGGGGTTCTGGTAGAACGTACGATCCTCCATGGCGATTGTTGCCTCACGCAGCACGAGCGGCACGTCGTCCAGATGCACAACCGTACGGTTGCCTCCATTCGGGTCATAAATCTCATACAAGAGGTGTTGGCCTGTCCGATCATACAGGCGGGTTGTCTTAAATGTTTCCTGAGTTTGTGTGGCGATAGAAGCCGGGTCGGGCAACTGATCGCCATAGACTTGTGCCGCGTAGAGACTTACCGCACTGCTAATCGTGCCTTCGACAAGTTGCACCATCGGGGCAGGCAAGCGATCCACCAGGTATAGGATGCCAACAACGCCGGCCGTCGTTGGCACGGCCACCGCTGTCAGCGTGATCAGAAGGAGACCCAGCAGAATTCGTAGCCATAGCGGAAGGGGCAGCTTATGCGTTCTTCGTCGTTGACGCCGATGTATTACGGCAACCAGTGTGCTATTTCTCATTACAACCTCTTTGTGCGCCGATCCTTGTTATTCCGTCGCATTTCACGTTTCGGTATGGTAACAGAAAGCGTGCAAATTGGCAAGTGCGCGCCTATTTGCGGAGGTGTCCATCGAAGTTTTGCGTCCACAACCATTCACGTCTGCCCTTACCACCAAGACACGTTGCTTCTCAGGTAGGGCCTGTGCCGGATTAAAATCGGCACTGGGTTGCCCCGTCAAGCCGCTAAAAGCGGCTGAATTCCCACAGGGCAGTCGCTTCAGCGACTTTCTCTCGCAGCCAGTGACGGCTTTAGCCCGTCACGGCAAGGCAAGGCAGCCTGAGTGGTAACCAAGACACAAAGCACAAAAAGGAGTTGCGTATTCCTGGGGCATTTAACCTTGTTGTTCTTTGTGCCTTCGTGTCTTCGTGGTTCATTTGAGAGAATTGCCTCACAAAAAATGACGGCCACCCTTTTTGCAGAAAGTACATATTGACATTTGCGCAGACTCGCGGTAAAATATAATTGTCGCATTACTCTTCTTCTGGAGAATACACCACGAGGATGTGGGCATGAAGACATTTCCACTCAGGAATAGGCTGTGAACATGAAAGAGCGCGGACTACTTGGTTGCTCAGGTATCTCCGTTGCTCTTTTTTGTGTCATGTTGTGGTGTCCAGTTAACCTTTAAGGAGGTGCAGGAAAATGGGGATTGAGTTGAAGCGGACGCCCTTGTTTGAAGCGCACAAGGCGCTAGATGCTCGTATGGTGGATTTCGGGGGATGGGAAATGCCTGTGCAATACGGCGGTATCCTGGCCGAACACCAGGCCGTCCGAACGCATGCCGGCTTGTTCGACGTGTCCCACATGGGCGAGTTTGAGTTCATTGGCCGTGAGGCGGCAGATTTCTTGAACCGCATTACTATTAACGAGGTGAAACGATTGGCTGTGGGACAGGCAGAATATTCCATGATGCTCTATCCCAGCGGTGGCGTTGTGGACGATATCATCATTTATCGCGTGGATGATGAACACTTTCTCATGGTCGTCAATGCGGGGAACATGGAGAAGGACTGGGCCTGGGTCGAAGAGCACTTGCCAAAATCAGGTGATTTGTCAGCGGTAAACCGGTCAGACCGCCAGGCACTGCTGGCTATTCAGGGTCCGCGGTCCGCAAGTATCCTTGGCCGCCTGACAGACCTGGACCTTGGTGCATTGCGTTACTATCACATCACCCAAGGGGGTGTTGCCGGCCTCGCCGCGCGCGTGGCACGCACCGGCTATACCGGCGAGGTCGGGTTCGAGGTCTTTGTGCCCCCGGAACAAGCCCTGGCTTTGTGGGAGGCCATGCTCACCGAAGGAGAAGCAGAGGGCTTGCTCCCCTGCGGGTTGGGGGCACGGGACACCTTGCGGTTGGAAGCCGGCATGCCTCTCTATGGCCACGAATTGCACGAGAACATCGATCCCCTCTCCGCCGGCCTGGGACGCTATGTGGCCTGGGAAAAGCCCGATTTCATCGGACGGGATGCCTTGTCGCGCGTTCGGGATGAAGGTCCCAACAAGAAGCTCGTCGCTTTCGAAATGGTCGGGCGCGGGATCGCCCGCCAACACTACGAAATCCAGCGCGATGGTGAGCGCGTTGGCGAAGTGGCCAGCGGCACCTTTTCGCCGACCCTCAAGAAGAACATCGGCACCGGCTACGTCCAAAGCGAAGTTGCTGTGCCCGATACCCGGCTGGACGTTGTCGTGCGGGGCCGCCCTGTCGAAGCACGAACCGTACGGCGCCCCTTCTACAAACGCCCCCGATGAAGGCAATGACAAGGGTCAATGATCAGGTATCACGTCTTCACGCAACACGCAACACGCAGTACGCAGTACGCAACACGCAACACGCAACACGCAACAGACAATCCAAAATCCAAAATCTAAAATCCAAAATCGAAAGGAGCCATTCCCATGTCTAACATTCCTTCTGACCTGCGCTACACGACGGAGCATGAGTGGGTTCGCCTGGAAGGAGACGAAGCCATCGCCGGCATCACCGACTACGCCCAGTCCGAACTGGGCGATGTCGTCTACGTGGAAGTCTTCGAGCCGGGCACCCCGCTCACCCAGTTCAAGCCCTTTGGTGTCGTCGAATCGGTCAAGGCGGCGTCCGACCTGTTCTCACCTCTCAGCGGCGAGGTGTTGGCCTTCAACCAGGCCCTGGAAGACGCACCGGAATTGGTGAACGACGATCCCTATGGCGAAGGCTGGATGATGCGCTTCAAGCCCAGCGATCTCGCCGAGCTGGATAACCTCCTCACCGCCGAGGGCTACGAGAAATTGCTGGCCGGTTGAGGAGTTTAATTTGCAATTGCAAAGGAGAAAACCGATTATGAGCTACATTCCCCATACCGAACAAGACCGGCGGGAAATGCTGGCGGCTATCGGGGTAGGTGACAGCAAAGACCTCTTCACTGACATCCCCTCCCCTTACCGGTTCCCGCCTCTGAATCTGCCGGCTGCTCTCTCGGAACTGGAAGTCAGTAAACTGGCCCAGGAACTGGCGGAAATGAACGACGACCTGGATCACCATCCCTCTTTCCTGGGTGCCGGCGTGTACAATCACTTTATCCCGGCGGTCGTTCCGCACTTGATGGGCCGGGGCGAGTTTTATACGGCCTACACTCCCTACCAACCGGAGGTCAGCCAGGGCACGTTGACGGCCGGATTTGAATACCAGACCATGCTGTGTGACCTGACCGGCATGGACGTGGCCAACGTCTCCATGTACGATGGCGCCAGCGCCCTGGCCGAAGCAGCGATCATGGCCGTGCGCGCTTCGCGTGGCCGGCGGACCAAGATTCTCGTCTCCAGCACCGTACACCCGGAATACCGCCAGACCTTGCAGACCTACGCGCAGGGCATGGCCTTGCCAGTCCACGAAATCGGCTTCGATCCCGAAGGCCCCACCGGTGGGCGCACCGACCTGACCGTGCTGGAAGCGGAGATAGACGACCAAACCGCTGCCGTTGCCGTGCAATATCCCAACTTCTTCGGGGCCATCGAGGACCTGGCCAACATCGCCCGCGTTGCGCACGATGCCGGCGCGC
>CAZFFM010000069.1:0-13401 GCA_964517425.1 uncultured Ardenticatenales bacterium
ATGAAAATCTGTGGAAATCCGTGCAATCTGTGGCTGAAAATGCCGTGTTATACGGGCAAAATGATTTTCGCCAGATTCCAGTTTCGACGTTGGAACATTGGATAGGCCTGACGAGTAGGCTTTCTCGCTTGCCCCACTTCGTGTCTTTGTGTCTTGGTGGTAAGGGCAGGGCGTGAATGATTGAAGACGCAAAACTTTGACGGACTGAAGTGCACCCCTGCCCATTTCGCAAATTCCGAATAATTGTGGTATAATTTATTCTGTTGAAGCCTACTTTGTACGGCATATTCGGGCAGAGGTACAGCCGTAGATTATCCAAGCTCAATCTATAAGAAGGAAAACAGGAAATGAGCAGAGGGGCAGCGCAAAAACCTGGTTACGAAACTATTCTCAGCGCTCTTGGCCGCTTCTTAGACAAGCAAAGCATGGTCAAAGACATCAGTATCCTCGAATTCCAGGATGGGATTATTGTTCAAGGCTTGAAACACGCCAGCAGTCGCTACCACACAACCTGGACAAACGAGACCTGGATATTTGACAATGAAGAAATCAGGCAACTAGAAAACTAGTCGTATCCGCCCAGTCCCCCCTGGAATAGGACGCAGATACACGCAGATTTTCGCTGACTGCTTGACATTATCTGCGTTTATCAGCGGGCAATCAGCACAATCAGCGTTCTATTTTCTGGGTACCTGAACGCTTACAACTAGTCTTCTAGCTCCCAAAACCTTGCCCAACAGCGCAAAACACCAAGTAGCGTCCGGCAATAGAATCGCGGAACCAGAAGCCGACGCCTACAACTGTTTGGCCAAGATGCATCCGCGCGGCACGAAGGAGTTTTACAGTGAAGTTATTTGATGGCCTCGATAAGAGCGATTATCAGGACGTATTGCGTGCCATTGGTCGCCTGGCCGATGAGCATGGATATCGAGATATCCGTTTGATTGAGACAGACGACGGCATCGTCATGCAAGGCCGAAGCCGGTTTCCCAACCCAGATACCTCCTCAGGAGGGTACGAAACCACATTCTTCACCGAACACGACATGCAAACAATCCTCACTGAATCCTACAAGCTTCGGCAGAAGCCCGCAATGCCCAAACAAACCGATCCTGCCCAGACGTCTGCGCTGTTACTCAGAAAGATCAAGGACCGAGGCCGCCTCAAACAGAGCTAAGCGCGCCGCACGGGGCAGACGAACACAACCAAGATTGCGGGTCCCTGTTATGCAGGCCCACGCAAGCGGCACGACCGGCCGGCTACAGAAAGGACTTCGATGGGACACGTCAAACTAAAATGGGTAGAAAACCGGCAATTTGTCGCTACGGATAGCAGCAAACATTCCGTCGTACTCTCTTCCCAGGATCCGGAGAACGGCACCGGTATGCGCCCTGCTGAACTTCTCCTGGCTGCGCTGGGAGGCTGCGCGGCCTACGATGTCGTCGGCATCCTGGAAAAGAAACGCCAGCCACTAAAGGGCTTGGAGTTGCACATCACGGGAGAACAAGACACAAACCCGCCATGGGCTTTCCAACAAATCCACGTCGAGTATGTCGCGCACGGTGAGGATCTTTCCGAAACGGCTCTCGCCCAGGCGATCAAGCTTTCCGAGGAAAAGTACTGTTCTGTCAGCGCGACCCTTTCCGGCGTCGCCGAGATCACGAGCAGTTTTCGTATCGTTCCGGAATAGTCTTTGCTATCACATATCATAGGGAGATGCCGTGACCACGCATACTTCAGGAAAAAATACTGACCCAGGTGAGCCAATCTCCGGCAATCCACAATTGATCGAGCAAGCAACCGGCGGCGACATTGCTTCGGCCGAGCGCTTGTTGCGCAAATTGCTCAGCACCGACATCTGGGAAGAATCAACGATTGATACAACACTCCGCAATGTCCAGGACCAAAAACTGTGGAAACACTTGCTCGAGGTGCTGGCTCTGCGGACATGGAACGGACAACCTGTCCCCATAGCCTCGTCGGAAATCAAAGCCGGCCGCTCCCTGGACCTGAAACTGCGGAGCCTCTTTCTGGACAATGAGGGGGCCGGTGTACACGCCCGTTTAGCGGCTTTGCTGGACGGTCAAACGGATGAAAATGCCGCGATATGGCAAACAGCCGCCCTTCTACTGGGCCAACGAGGGGACAATCGAGCTACAGAAGCCCTGCTTCGCGTGCTGCAATTGGGAGATAGCAAAAGCCAGGCACGCGCTGCGGCCATCCTGAGCAACTTGCAGGATGATCGCATCGTTGCTCCGCTGATAGAGGCGCTGGCCAACGGCGACAGCGTTGTCCATTGGGAAGCGGCCAAATCCCTGACCTCGCTTGGGGCACGGGCTGTTCCCGAACTCTGCAGCGCACTGCAACATACGCATGACGACCATCTTCGCTGGCACATTACCCGTACGCTGGGCGAAATCGGAAACCCGCAGGCCGTCCCGTCACTCACCGCTCTCTTGGCGGACGAAAATGCCGGCATACGCTGGCGATCTGCAGAAGCGCTGGTCTCTATTGGACCGGCCTCGCTCTCTGCGGTACTCCGCAAACTCACGTCAGAAAAGATCACGCCCTGGCTGCGGATCAGTACCCTGGCCGTGTTGCGTGGCTTTGGCGACAAAAAGATGGCCAGGCTCATCCATCCACTCATTGAGGCCATGGAAGGGCGCGAGGCAGCCATCGAAGCCCCCGTCATCGCCCGACAAATCCTGGAACAAATCGAGCAGTGAAAAGAAACCGTATCCGTTCAACACCCCCTGAATCTGCCACGAATTGCACGAATTTACACGAAGAAAGGTATCTTCTCAATAACTGGGGAACGCCCCCCCGGCCCCCAATTCTGGGGGAGCACATTCCCCCCAAAGTTGGGGGGTTAGGGGGGCGCGACATTCTGGTCACCCCGAATTATTGAGAAGATACGAAAAAAGCAAAAAAATTAGTGAAAATTCGTGTAATTCGTGGCAAAAAAGAGCTTGAAGCAGGTGTTTCCAGGGTAGCCCCTGAACGCTTACAAGAAACCTTCGCCGCCGGCAGGTCTCGTGCTCGGGGTGACAACCGCCGGGGCCAGGCTTTCTTACCGGAGCTTGCACGGTGCGCTCCTGTCGGAGACTTTGGCGAGTGCGAAAATATCGGGCGGAAATGCTAAAAGGAGACCCACACAAGATGGCAGACGCAGAAGTAACTTGGGTTGACGGCATGGCCTTTGAAGGCACCACGCCTACGGGCCACACGGTTGTTCTTGATGCGGGCGAAGCAGCAGGCGGCGAAAATAAAGGATTCCGCCCTCTCTCGCTCTTGCTGGTTGGCCTGGCCGGATGCACAGCGATGGACGTGATCTCGATTTTGCGCAAGAAGCGACAGAATGTCACCGGCTTGCAGGTTCGCGTGAAGGCGGAACGCGCCCCGGACCATCCCAAGATTTACACGGACATCGTCCTGGAGTTTATCGTGCAGGGACATGATGTGGATGAACGAGCCGTCGCTCGCGCCATAGAACTCTCGCAAACAAAGTATTGTTCGGCGTCGGGCATGTTGAGCAAGGCCGCCCAAATTAGCGCCCAATTTCGAATCGAGGAAGCCGCTCCATAACACGACAAACAAGTATATCCGAGAAAAAGCAACGTTCTCATTGATCCGGCACGAAAACGAACTTCATGAGTAACCCACCTTCCGGCGAAACACTCCCAACACACACCTCAACCCCGGCCCGCCGGGGCATTGTACGTGCAGCCTCCATTATCTCCGTTGGAAATGTTACCAGCCGGCTGCTCGGCCTGGTGCGCGAGACGGTAATCGCCCATCTCTTCGGCGCAACCGGCTTGGTCAGCGCCTTTCGGGTCGCGGCTATTGTCCCCACGATGGTCTTCGACATGCTCATCGGCGGAATGCTCAGCTCCGCATTGGTGCCGGTATTCAGCGAATACGCCGCAAAGGAAGATCGTGCCGAATTGTGGCGACTGGTCAGCGCCATGCTCAGTTTGGCAACGATCGCCCTGGGCGCCTTCTTGTTGCTGATCACTATTTTCGCGCCGCAAGTTGCCTGGCTGCTGGGCAGCGGATTCGACCCCGGCCTCCTGGCCGTCACCGCTCGTATGATCCGTATTCTTGCGCCCTCCATCGTCTTCTTCGGCTGCTCCGGCGTAATCACCGGCCTACTCTACACGCTGCATCGTTTCCGCTACCCGGCCTTTGGTGCAGCCGTCTACAACCTGGGAATCATCCTCGCCGCCATTGCTTTTCACAACCAATTCGGCATCGAAAGCCTGGCATTCGGCATTCTTATCGGCTCGCTGTTGCAATTGCTCATCTTGTTGCCAGATCTGCGCGACGTGCCCCTCTACTTGAACCTTGCTCTGGCTCATCCCGGCCTGCGCAGGATTCTGCGGCTGTATGTGCCAATCGCCGTCGGCCTGATTGTCAGCGAGATTGGCGTAATTATTGACCGCAATCTGGCATCACACACCGGCCCGCAGAGTATTGCCTGGATGCAATACGCTACCACGCTGGTACACTTTCCGTTGGGTCTTGTCTCGGCCGCGATTTCCCTGGCCGTGCTCCCCTCGCTTTCGCAACTGGCCGCCGCAAACAATCTCGCCGGTTTCAAATCCACGTTGGCTACCGGTTTGCGCCTGGTCATCGTCTTGATCATTCCGGCTACCGTGGGCCTGTTCATACTCGCGCACTTTGTGGTGGGCTTGATCTTCCAGCATGGAGGCTTTGGTCCGGCAGACACAACCCAGACGGCCAGAGCTTTGCGCGTTTACCTTCTGGGGCTGAGTTTTGCGGCGGTGGATCAGCCATTGATTTTCGCTTTCTACGCCCGTCAGGATACATGGACGCCGGCAATCGTCGGCGTACTCGGCGTGCTCGCTTACCTGGGCGTCGCCATTGGTTTGGTGGGACGCTGGGGAATGATGGCCCTCGTGTTTGCCAACTCCATCCAGCTTACCACACACGCTTTGATCATGTTGGCCCTCCTCCGCCGCCACGTGGGCCGCCTGGAGGGACAAGGGCTGACGAAACTCCTTTTCCAAACGGTCTTTGCCTCGGCAATCATGGGTGGTGCAATCTGGGCTGTCTCCCACGGGAACTATGCTTGGGGAAACGCGCCGGCAGGAAGGTTGATGTCTGTAGTCCTGCCCGGATTGGTTGGATTTACTGTCTACGGCGCGTTGCTCGCCATCATGCAAGTAAACGAGGTACATGCCGGATGGCGGTGGGCCCGCCAGTGGGCCGACGGCAACACCCCGCGGCTTCGGCCATAGGGCAAAGCGTCAACGCAGCCAGGGTGACCAGGCTGTATACTCGTCCGATTCCTGGTTGTAGGTCACCTGCCAGACGGCCCCATCCGCCAACCGCATGATGTAGCTTTCCTTGTCGTGTTCCGACGGCGGCTTGGCATAAAAGGCCAGGTATTGACCATCCGGCGACCAGGTTGCCAGCGAGTCGACATAGTTGTTGTCGGTCATGCGCCGCAACCCGCCTCCGTCGTCGTTCATGATGTAGATTTCGCGATTGCCATCCCGTTCTGAGACGAAGGCCAGGCGATGTCCGTCTGGCGACCACGCAGGATAGATGTCATCCGCTGCATTGTGAGTCAGGTTGTGCGGCTCGCTGCCATCGGCGTTCATGATGTAGATTTCCTTGTTTCCGTCCCGGCTCGAATGGAAAGCGATCCGCGTGCCGTCCGGCGACCAGGCTGGGCTGTCGTCTGTACCCGGTGTATGGGTCAGATTCACAGGATCGCCGCCGGCCACGCCGATCACGAAGATGTCGTAGTTGCCGGATCGCTTCGACTTGAAGGCGATCCGCTGCCCGTCGGGCGACCAGGTACACCAGCCGTCGTGCGCTGGGTCGTGGGTGAGCTGTCGCTCACCGCTGCCGTCACGGTTGCGAATGTAGATGTCCCCTTGAGCCCCCACGTTGGTCCCCAGCAGGCCCCCGTGCCATTTGGTGTAGCAGAGCTGCCGGCCGTTGGGCGACCAGGCCGGGGCTCCGTCATCGTGCTTGTGGTCATCGCTCAAGTCGCGCACGACCTGCCCGTCGGGCCGAATCAGGTAGACCTCGTAATCGCCATCCCGGTTGGTTTCCATCGCCAGCAGCGTGTTTTCGACGAGCCTCTGCGGGACGAAACCGATCTCGGGTGTCGAAGCCGGCGGGAGAGGGGCAGACGTTGGCGGTACGGCTGCCGGCGTCGGAGAGAGTGACACGGCCGTCGCCGGAGGGGGCGGCACAGCGGTTACCGGCGGGGAGGGAGACGCTGCAACGGTCTCCGTGGACACCGCAGTCGGCGGCGCTGCGGTAAAAGTTGCGTAGGGTGGTTTTGTGGACGTGGCCGCGGGAACCGCGCTACGCGCCGTTTGCCCAGCTCCACAGGCCGTCAGCAACAACATGCCCATGCCTATCATAAGACTCAATCTCATCGTATGTTTGCCCTTCCGATTTTGGATTTGCGATTTTGGATTGATATGTGCTGTGTGTTTCGTACTGCGTACCGCGTACCGCGTACTGCGTATTGCGTACTGCGTACTGCGTACTGCGTACTGCGTACTGCATTTGCACGTTGGAACGTTCCCCCATCTCACATCTCACGTCTCCACGTTCCACATTCTCTCTATCTCTATCTCTATCCCAACCCTCTATCCTGATTACCGATCACTGCTCGCCGATCGCTCGTTGTACGAAGACCCACGAAAGTGCCAGGTACACTGCCCCGCCTGCCAATGCCGCGGCCAGAAGGTGCAGCGCGACTCCCATTGTGCCGGCAACGGTGAGCGACGAGGCCATCCACGTCGAGACCACCAGGACCACGCCCCCCATCCCCGCCGCTGCTACGCACAGACGCAGCGCGAACCGCACCAGGTCGGACAATCGCCAGGAGGGGAAGCGGCGTGCCGTGTGCAGGAGCAGGGCGACGACCTTTATCCCCTTGGCCAGAGACGTTGCCAGGGCGATGCCGCCGGCACCCATTGGCCCGATCAGCATGGCGATCAGAGCGATGCCGGTAACAAAGCTGATCACATCCCAAACGATAGGAGTGACCGTATCGCTTTGGGCGAAGAAAAAGTGGACCAGCACCGGCTCTATGGCCATGGGAACCAGTCCGACCGCATACCAGAGCAGCGGCCAGGCCGTCTGCTGCGTGGCTTGCGCACCGAAAGCGCCCCGCTGGAACAACAATTGCACCAGGGGCACGCGCAGTAGAATTACGCCGACCGTGATCGGCAAGTAAAAGAAGAGAATGGCGCGCAAGGCCTGGTGCAGCGTTCGCTCCAGTTCGTGCGCTTCATCGCGCAACACCATCTGTGCGAAGTAAGGGAAAGCCACGACCCCGAGCGTGTAGGGCAGAATCGACCCCAGCGTCTCGGCGATCTTGCGGGCAAAGGTCAGCGAGGCGACTGATCCGCCGGCCAATGTGGAGGCGAAAGCGTTCTCCGCCAGCGGCACACCGACATAGGCCAGCAACAAACCGACCGAGAGGGGCGCTGCGAGCTGCCCAACTTGCCGTACGTCCGCTTCCCATTGCCCGAATTCCCGCAAAAACGGTGGTAAATATCGCCGCAAGCCGGCAACCTGGGTTACCAGCTTTCCCAGCGACCCGAGCAAGACACCCGCAACGAGTCCGGCGATGCCCGCGCCACTCAGCAGACCGGCGACCGGCCCACCGCGAAACACCACATCGCCCACAGCCGGCAAGACAAAACGTTTGTCCGCATGTAGAATCGTGCCGGCGAGGTTGGCCAACCCCAGGAACAGGAGCGAGGGGATCAACCAGCGGATCAACGTCGCGGTCAGGTGAACGCGCTGGCCTTGAAACCCGGGGGCGAGGAGATGTGCCAGACGCTCCGCATTCCCGAAGGCCAGCAGGGCCACGAATACAACTCCCGCGACCAGGAGCGCGGATACCACGAAAACCAATCGCCAGGCGCGCGCGCGTTCTTGATTGCGCAGGCGCACGAAGACGGGGAGCAGCGCCGGCTCCAGCAGGTCGCGCAGGACAACAGCCAAGCCAAACGGTACGCTGAAGGCGATCAGGTAGGCTTCGATTTGCGGGCCGGTGCCGAAACGGGAAGCCAGCAGCACCTTCTCCAGGAAGCCGAGTGCTTTGAATGCCAGTGTGACAACCAGCAGGAGGGTTGTGTTGCGCGCGATGGCCAGGCCGACCGGTTCCGCGTTTCGTATTTTCATGGCAGGGGATTGTAACACGGAGGCGGTTGAGAGTCAAAGTGGGGCGGGGGGGGGCGTGGAGCGTCGAGCAAGCGCCAGACCTGACAGGTTTCATGGACGGCTTTACAAGGCCAAGACACTACGGGTAAGGTCGAGACTCGTTCCGGCACAGGCAACGAGGAAAACCTGTCAGGTCTCAAGATTATTTTCAAAGCAGCAGTGCATACGAGCGGTTGCACGCCACCAAGGATGAAAATGGAGCGGCGGAACACTACAGCGAATGGAGAAAGGAACGAATCTCAGGCAGCGATTCGCTCCATTCCAAATTCGTTGTAGTGTTCCAGGCGCGTTATTTTCAAAACAGTCACAACAATTCCAAATCTTCACGCGAATTTTACGGATAGACTCTACAGTTTTTGGCATACTTGCCGATAAGCGTATGTGTGGCAGTCGTGGGCAGCTTGACAATAGTCAATGATCAATTGCCGACTGTTAATTGTCAAGTAGTGTGCCCGTTGACAATTGACAAAGGAGCCATTTGTATGACAGAGAAAAACACCCTTTCCACAAAAGAGGCCGCAGCCTACTGCGGCGTTTCATCTGAAACGATCCGCCGGTGGATCAAGTTCAAAGACCTCAAAGCCTTCAACACCGGTTCCCGTTTGGTGATCAAGATCCGAAAAGAAGACCTGGACGAATTTGTCAAGGAGAACAATATCCTGGTGGACGAGAGCGCACTATTGGGCAATGGCCACGGGACGGTTCATCAGGGAGTAGGGAGTAGGGAGTAGGTGGGGCGTGAAACGTGACACGTGACACGTAATGCGTAATGCGTAAAGACTTCATGGCGAACGGCCTTACGCAACACACAACACGCATCGCAGCAATCCAAAATCGTAAATCCAAAATCCAAAATCGCAACATACTCACAGGAGAAACATCATGACCATAAACCCCTATCTGCTCATGACCGGCATGGTCGTCGCTGTGTACTTGGGCCTGAATGCGGTCTTGTATTGGCGATTCCGCACGCGAATCATGGCCAAAATCTTTGCCGTGATCTTGCCCTGGCCGGCGGTGGCCATCTTGGCCGGATTCGTCGTGGGGCGGCAGGGACTCAACTCGGGCAACCTCGCCGGCATGGGGGTCGTGGCGGCCGGCTTCACCGGGTTCGCCCTCATTGCCCTGCGACGGATGATCGTGGAACCGATGGAGCAGGTACGGGCAACGCTCCAGCAGTTGGCCACCGGCAATGTGGGTGTGGGTCTGCCGCCCCCCAGTGATGACGAGATCGGCGAAATGGTAGCCGCAGGAAAACAGATGACCGCTTACTTTCAAAACATGGCCGCCGCAGCCGACCGTATTGCGTCGGGGGACCTGTCGGCGACCGTCTCTGCCCATTCGGAACAAGACCAACTGGGGATTGCATTTCACAACATGACCGTCGGACTGCGGGAGGTAGTCGCCGGAATTACTGCCTCGGCCGGTAACGTAATCGGCAGCAGCGGCCGGATGCATGCGGGTGCCAGCCAAACGGGGGACGCCTCACAACAGATTGCAGACGCCATTCAACAAGTGGCCCAGGGCACGGCCGAACAGGCAGACAGCGTTACCCAGGTCATGGACAACATGCAGCACCTTTCTGAGGAGATTGGACAGGTGGACGAGGGGTCCCAAAACCAGGTGCGGACTGTTGAACAGGCCTCGAATGTTGTGGAACAGATGAACCGGGTTGTAGACCAGATTGCTCAGAATGCAGGGGAGGCAGCGGCTGTTTCGAACGAGGCAACACAGGCTTCCCATGAAGGGGCGGTGACCGTAGCCAGTGCCATCGGCGACATGGGGACGATCGAGGAAACGGTCAACGACGTGGCGCAGAAGGTGCAGGCCTTGGGAAAGCATTCGACCCAGATCGGGGAGATCGTCCAGGTGATCAGTGACATCGCCGACCAGACGAACCTGCTGGCCCTGAACGCGGCCATCGAGGCGGCGCGCGCCGGCGAGCAGGGGCGGGGCTTCGCCGTTGTCGCCGAGGAGGTGCGCCACCTCGCCGAACGAAGCCAGACCGCGACCAAGGAGATCGCCGCGCTGGTCTCTACCGTGCAAAAGGGCACCGACGGTGTGGTCGCGGCCATGAACCAGACGGTGCAACATGTGACCCAGGGGATCGAAAGTGTAGAAATCACCGGAGAGGCCCTCAGTGGAATCCAGACCGCCGTTCAACAGGCCCAGCAGCGCGTCCGCGACATCACCGGGATGGCGCAGACATTGGCCGATAGCAATGGCCAGGTGATTGACGCCATGGAGGCGGTAGCCCGTGTGGCCGGGGAGAATCGCGCGGCAACTGGCCAGATGAGCGCGCGTGGCGACCGGGTCGCAGAAGCCATGCATGGGATTGCAGCGATCAGCGAAGAGAATAGCGCAGCCGCCGAAGAGGTCAGCGCGGCGACCGAAGAAGTCACGGCCCAGGTGCAGGCCATGCAACAAGAATCGCAGGCCATGAATGCCCTGGCTCAGGAGCTGCAAGTGGTGGTAGCCCGCTTCCAGTTGGGGGAGGAAACGGGCACCAGCACAGCTTCTCGTGGCGGCAACGGAAACGGGAACGGTCGGGGCACGATTCGGGGGACGTCCGTCGTCAGCCGCGTACGCTTTGTGCAAGACCGTTTCGGGGACGAGGCCTGGAAGCAGGTGCTAACCCGTCTAAATCCGGAAGACCGGCGTGTTCTGTCTGGCCCCCTCAGCGCCACCGGAACCTATTCGCAAGAGATGTATGCGAACCTCGTTGCCACAGTGAACGACATATTCGATGATGGCAGCGGCAGTCTGGCCCGGCAGATGGGCCACTTTACCGCTCAAAGCGATCTGCGTTCCATCCATCGCCACTTCTTCCGCGAGGGTGACCCGATGTACACTCTCAAGATGATGCCCACGATCTTTCAGCATTACGTACCCGGCAGCCAGATGACTGTGGCCGAAGCAAAGCCCGGCCATGTCGTGCTTCGGCTGGCCAATCAGGGGGAGATTGACCGGGGCCTCTGTTCCTACAGTGTGCCCGGCTGGCTCCAGGGGGCCGTGGAGTTGGCCGGCGGGCGCAATGTGCGCGTCCGCCACACATCCTGCCACTATCAGGGAGACGGGGGAGGGGAATATGTGATTACGTGGTAAGTAGTAGGGAGTAGGGAGTAGGGAGTAGGGAACATCGAGGGTGGACCGTGGAGCGGAGGGCGGAAAATGGGGAATGTCGAAACATGGACGTGGTAATCCTACTCCCTACTTCCTACTCCCTACTTCACCATCTCACACGCAACACGCAATACGCAACACGCAACACGTAACACGTATCGCAGCTCGCGACAGAAAGGAGTACAACCGGGTGACGAAGAAAAAGAGAGAGTCTTTGACAAAGAAGGTTGGAATGAACAGCGAGAACCAGCAGGCGCGGATTGACTTCATCGCTCTTGGCGAGAAGGAAGAGAGTCTTCTCAAAGAGATCCTGCCAATGGTGGAGCAAGACGCACCCAAACTGGCGACAGCGCACTACGACCACGTTCACGAGTACCCAGAGCCGTGGAGAATACTCACCGGCCGTAAAGACCGCGCGGCACTGGAAAAGGGGCAGGCCGATTACTTCGTCAGTTTGTTCCAGGGGGGGTACGACGACAAATATTTTGAAGGGCGTTTGCGGATGGGCCGGGCCTACGCGCGCATGGGCTTGAAACCGAAGTGGTATATCGGCGCGTACGGCTATTACATGCACGTCATCTTCCCGTGGCTGTATTCAAAGTTTCGATTTCGGCCACGGAAACTGATGGAAGTGACGTTGGCGCTGGGCAAAGTGCTCAACCTGGACCTGCAACTGGCCATGAAGATGTACATGGAAGGGGTCATGGACCAATTGCGCGATCTGGCCGGCAAGGTGGGGGGACAGGCCATGCAGATCGCCACCGCTGTGGACCGTCTGCAGAACACGTCCGCCCAGATGGATGAACGCGCCCGGCATGTGGCAGAAGCGATCGAGCAGGTGGCAGAAGGGGTGGCCCGCCAACAAGAGAACGTCGATTCGGCAAGGGATCGGGTACAGGAGTTGAGCAACGACATCGGAGACATTGCTGAAGGGGCAGAGACCCAATCCTCGACGGTGGCCGAAACCTCCAATATCGTAGGGGACATCACGGCAGGCATTGCGCAGGTGGCCGACGGAGCGCAGGCCGCAGCCGACGCCGGAGCACGAGCCGGACAGCAGGCAGAACGAGGATTGCACGCCGTGCAACAATCGGCACATGGCATGGAAGCGATCCGTGACGCATCGGCCCAGGTAAATGCCCGTGTGGATGAGATGGGGGGCCGGGCGCAACAGATCGGTGACATCGTGGAAGTGATCGAAGACATCGCCGGCCAGACGAACCTGCTGGCCCTCAATGCGGCCATCGAAGCGGCGCGTGCCGGCGAGCATGGCAGGGGCTTTGCCGTCGTCGCCGAAGAGGTCCGTAAATTGGCCGAACGTTCGGCCACCTCGGCCAAGGAAATCGCTGAATTGATCGCCGGGGTGCAGAAGAGCGTGGGCCAGGCTCTGGAAGCGCGGGAAGAAGTCGAACATCAGGTCAAAGCCGGCACCAACCTGGTGCAAGATGCCGGTGCGGCTTTAGGGGACATCCTCACCGCTGTTCAAGATGTGAACGAGCAGGTGCAAACCAGCGCCGCCGCTACCCAGGAAATGCAGGCTAACAGCGACATGCTGGCCCAGTCCATGGAGCAGGTTTCGCTGGTGAGCGACAATACCAAGGAGGCGGCTATGCGCATGGCCCAGGCCAGCGACCAGGTGCAACAAGCGATGGAAGGGATTGCCGCCGTCAGCGAAGAGAACAGCGCCATCGCCGAGGAGGTTCATGCCGCCACCGATGATATGTTAAAGGATGTGGTCGTGGTGGTCGATGAAATTGGAGGACTGGCCGAGATGGGTAAATTCTTGCAAGAGGCAGTTGGCGAACTCCATGCCGGCGAAGAAAAAGTCGCCGAGCAAGCGACGGAAATCGTGCCCCGCCGGCGAAGTACCGATTGGAGCGGGGAGCGGGGAGCGGGGAGCGACTCTGAAATGATGAATGCAGAACGATGAATGATGAACGGTGGGAGATAGAGGGTTGAGATAGAGATAGAGATAGAGATAGAGAGAATGCAACACGCAGCACGCAGCACGCAGCACGCAGCACGCAGCACGCAGCACGCAGCACGCAGCACGCA
>CAZFFM010000070.1:0-13318 GCA_964517425.1 uncultured Ardenticatenales bacterium
GGTGCGCAGAATCTCTATCCAGCCGAGGGGGGGGCCTACACCGGCGAGATTTCGCCGGCCATGCTCCGTGACGCCGGTTGTACCTACGTCATCGTCGGGCACAGCGAGCGGCGCCAGTATTTCCGCGAAAGCAACGAGTTCATCAACCGCAAAGTGCGCACTGCGCTCGACAACCGGCTCACCCCAATCATCTGCGTCGGCGAATCACTGGACCAGCGTGAGGCCGGACAGGCCGAAGCAGTCGTAACCGCGCAGGGACGCACCTGTCTGGACGGTTTCTCCGGCCAGGATGTCGCCAGGTTGGTAATTGCGTACGAGCCGCTCTGGGCCATCGGCACAGGCCGCACGGCGACGCCGGGCGATGCACAATCCATGCACGCCGCCATCCGCGCGCTACTCGCAGAGCTGCACGGCAGCGACGTGGCTAACGCTGTGCGTATTCTCTACGGCGGCAGCGTGAAACCGACTAACGTGGATACGCTCATGTCCAAATCGGACATAGATGGCGCCCTTGTCGGCGGCGCTTCTCTCAAGGCGGATAGCTTCGCACGCATCGTGCAGTTCCAGGCCGGCGGCTAATCCCGTGCCGGATACAGACTACACCGTCCGGCTACCGGCCTTTGAAGGGCCACTGGACCTTTTGCTGCATCTCATAGAACGCCGTGAATTGGACATCACCGCGATTTCTTTGGGTGCTGTTACCGACCAGTATTTGGAGTACGTCGAGAGGCTTGAGGAAGTGGAACCCAGCACGCTGGCAGAGTTCCTGACCGTTGCCGCCCAGCTCATGCTCATCAAATCGCGTCTGTTGCTTCCCCAGCCAGAACCAGAAGATATGCCAGAGGAAGAGGACCCGGCGGAAGCCCTGGCGCGACGGCTGGAAGAATACCGGCAGTTCAAGCAGGTGGCTGCGGGACTTCGCGACCGGGAAACAAAAGGTTTGCGAGCGTACAAACGTGGGGGGCCGTTGCCAGAATTTCCGACCCGTCCCCTTTTGGAGGGGATCGCGCCGGCTGATCTGGCCCAGACGCTGCAAACGTTGCTGTCTCAACGCCCAAAGGTGGCTTCCGTAAATCGGGTCATCCGTCCGCTGCGGGTGACTGTCGCCGAAAAGATCGAGCTGCTGGGCAAGATTCTGGCGAAACGAAAACGCATACACTTTCACCAGCTCCTTCGCCGTACCTCAACGCGACAAGAGGTCATCGCCACGTTCCTGGCCATGCTGGAGATGATCAAACGGCAGCATCTCGTTGTGCGTCAAGAGCATCTATTCGGAGAAATCATGATCGAGTTGGCTCCCGACCCGACTTCGACGCCTGCTAACGAGGAAGATGCCAATCAGGATTCCTGAGACATCGACGAAGACGTCAAAAGGACGGCCATGTCGCCCGGCTACGAAGGTCTGGTGAAACTCATCGCTGATGGCGTAGAGCAAGGCCAGCGAGAAGCTATATGCACCCATGCGATGCGCAACCTGCTCCCGAAGCGCCTGCCAGATCGAAGCGGCCAGCACGGCATAGACAAAAGCGTGTGCACCCTTCTTGATGATAAAGTCGAGCCAGTTCTGGGATGCCTTGGGAAGGTTTGGCTGTGCCGAGAACGCGAAGATCATGCCCATCCAGAGGATCACCGGCCCCCACAGCCGGAGTACCTTTCGGAATGCGTGTTGTGCCGGCTGGCGACTTTCAGATTTACCCTGCACCGGTTATTCCCGCTTCCGACCGTGCTGACGCGGTGGCACGAAACACCTCGCGCAGCAAGGCATCTTCGGTCTGAGTAAGATCCACGCCCCTGCGGGCTGCGACACGGCGGGCCGTGTCGAGCATTTTATCCAGCCGGTGTTCGACCAGACCATCTGCCTCCCCCCAAGAGAAGCTGGGAATCCATTTCGCGGGGAACCCGGCCCCAAAGAGATTGCATCCGACACCAACCACCGTGCCGGTGTTGAACATGGTGTTAATGCCGGTTTTCGTATGGTCTCCGGCGATCAGGCCCACAAAGATGGATTGACTGTCAACTTCTACGCCATTGATGGGGACTTTCACCGTGCTATAATTGTTCTTCAAATCGCTGGTGTTCGTATCCGCGCCGATGTTCACCCAGCTGCCGATATAGCTGTGGCCAACGAATCCGTCGTGTTGTTTGTTGCTGTACCCTTGAAAGATCGATTCGTCCACCTCGCCACCGATCTTGCAGACCGGCCCAATCGTCGTCCCCGCATAGATTTTGGCCCCCACCTTGACCTTGCATCCATCGCCAATGTAAGTTGGTCCTTCGATCACCGCCTGGGACATGACCAGGACGTTGCGTCCGATGATGATCGGCCCGCTGCTCGCATCCAGCACGACCCCTGGCTTGATGACACTGTCCCTGCTGATGGCGATGTGGTGCGCGTTGATCAGATGCACTCCTTCGTTCACGTTGCCCTCGATCTCGCCCAGGATGCCGGCCGCTGCCACCTCGCTTTCGATGCGATGCGGATTGCGATGCACCAAGTTCCAGGGATATTGCACCAATTCGGCTTCCACTTCCTGGACAGGCAAATCACCGAAGTCTTTGCGACGCAAGGGGCTGCCCAACCGCTTGCTGACACGCGCTAGATTGGCTCCACTCAAGCGCGCGGCAACGACCGCCTCTCCCTGCACAAAGAGACCGTCGGGGCCATCCAGGGGGATGCGCTGGGATAAGCCAGTCCTGGCGAGGATGCGGCCGTTCAGGAAGAGCGCGCTCTCACTTTCGATGCGATTCACGGCAACGCCGGCCCCACGCTCCAGGATCGCCGGTTCGAGAAATCTGCGACAGGCACGGACCACAGCAGTTCCGGGATATGCGGTCACCAGCTTCTCTCCCAGGGTACTCAATCCGCAGCGGAGGTCCCATACCGGGCGGGTCCATGTGAGGGGCAAGAAATTCTCCACGCCTTCGTCTTCAAAGAGAACCAGAGCGATGGATGACTCCGCTGAAAAAGGCTCCCGTACCCGTCCTCGGGTGCGGGAAATCGGCCCGAGGACGGGCCTCTGAGCGGCTTTTTTCAGGGGAGCCATGGAATGCTCACGCATTTTCGCGAACCTCCCCAAGCAAGCGAATTATCGGTTCGGTGTTGGAGGATCGCACATGTACCCAGGCGTCTCCAGGCGAACCGTCTTCATCTTGAGCGACAATCTTGATTCCGTCAACCAGATACACGTTCCAGGCCCCTGCCGTCACCATTCGTTGCAGGACATGAGGCAAAGGGTCTGGCAGGGTCGCGGAGAGGAAAAACTCGTCGGCCCCTTGCCCGCCAACGGTGAGCGTGCAGGTGCTTCCATCTTGCTGCAAACGCAAAGTCTCCCCCTGGCTGCTGAGTGTGAGGGCCGGGTTCTCCCCTGTTTCAGACTGTACCACGGGAGCGGTCTCGCTTTGTTTCCAGTGCGTGGTGAGATCGCGCAGGGCTTGGGCCTGGACATCGGTACAATCCCAGCGAGCCTTGCCCATTTGCCACTGTGGCAGTTCGGCCACCAGTTGGGATAATGGTTTCTTCTCCGTCGCCATCAGGCTGAGGATAACGCCCATCGCCGCAATGCCGTCGCGGGCCAGATTCACCGACGGAATGATTACGCCGCCGCTTCCTTCGCCGGCAATGATCACGCGTTCCGGCCCTACCTGCAAAACGCCAGAGACGACGAAGGCTTCACCCACCGGCGTGCGAATCACTTGCACCGGGCGGTCTGCGTCGTTGGCCAAATCCTCGATGGCGTGCGTTGTGGACACGTTCGTGACGATCGTATCTCCTTCGGAACGGCGCAAGAGGTATCGCGCACAGAGGGCGATGGTCCGTTCCTCGCCAATGGGCCGGCTCTGTTCATCGACCAGCGCCAACCGGTCGCCGTCTGGGTCGAAAGCAAACCCGATGTCCGCCTCCGCACGCTGGACCATGTGGCTGAGGGAAACGAGATTCTGGGGCAAGGGTTCCGGTGGTCGGGAAAAATCGCCGGTGACTTCGCCGTGGATCACGATAACGCGGCACCCGCTGCGAGACGCAAGCTCGGAGGCAAATTGGCCGGCCGTGCTGTTGCATGCGTCTATGATAACACGCGGTTCCGCACTGCGTATGGCTTCGGCCTCGATCCACTGTCCGATCATGGTGATGTGGGCGTCCAGGGCGTCTTTGCTGGCGTCCTTTGTCCAAGGTATTTGTCGAAGGTCGACTTGTGCGAAATCGCCTTTTTCGCGGATTTCTCGCAGGGTATCCCAGCCGGACATGGGAAAAAGAAAACCATCGGGCGTCAGAAATTTCAGTCCGTTCCATTGGGCGGGGTTGTGGCTTGCAGTGATCATTACGCCCCCTTGCAAAGACCGGTCCATGCGCACCAAGAGTTGCAGGGTTGGGGTAGGGGCAACGCCGATATCAATGACCGGACAGCCGGCAGAGAGCAAGCCGGAAATTACCAGACGATTGAGCAGGGGGGATGAGCGCCGGCCATCGCGCGCAATAGCCACGACGGGAACCGTGTTGGTTTCGCGACGGAGGTAGGTTCCATAGGCACGCACCCAGTCGAGTACCACGTCCGGGCCTAGTATCTCTCCGCTACCCGCTTCTGTCGTTCCACGAAGTCCAGCAATACCGAGTTTGATTGTCATGAGATCATCCTTTGATTATCGTTGTATGTTACGCAGCTTCCCAGGGGACAGGATGAGGGGATTCTACCACACCACCTGAGGATGTGCAAATAGCGTGATTTGCTCTGTGCGTTAGGCTGGCGTATAATTAGCAGGGAGCGACGCTGAAACGATGAATCAGGGGGTAAGGAGTAGAGAAGTAGGGAGTAGGCGGCGGGGAGCGACTCTAGAACGATGAATGCAGAATGATGAATGATGAACGGCGTGAAACGTACTGCGTGAAGACTGCATGACGAACGGCCTTACGCAGCACGCAACACGCAACGCGTTCTGACGACTGGCATCTGACGACTGGCATCTGACGACTGGCATCTGACGACTGGCATCTGGCGACTGACATCTGGCGACTGACATCTGACGACTGGCATCTGACGACTGGCATCTGGCGACTGGCATCTGGCATCAACCAGGAGGTGCAATGAATTTCATGCAATTTACCGAAGAACAGGAGATGCTGCGTGAAATAGCCTACGACTTTGCGCGGAACGAGGTGCGTCCGCTCATCAAGGCGTATGACCGCCGCGCGGAATTTCCGCAGGAATTGTTGCCCAAAATGGCCGCTCTCGGCTTCTTGGGGGTGTGCATGCCGATGCGCTATGGCGGCGCAGGGATGGACTATGTTTCGCTGGGTATCCTCTGCGAGGCACTGGAATGGGCCGATTCGTCTGTGCGGGAGACGATCGCCGTACACGTCGGGCTCAACAGTTTGCCCCTTTTCCAGTGGGGCAACGAGGCACAGAAGCAAAGGTATCTTGTTCCGCAATCGCGCGGTGACAAAATCGCCTGTTTCGGGTTGACCGAGCCGGGGGCCGGCTCCGATGTGGCCAACCTATCCACCCACGCGCGCCGGGCCGGCGACCGCTACATTCTGAACGGCGAGAAGATGTGGATCACGCTGGCCGATGTGGCCGATCACTTTCTCATTTTTGCCAAGACCGGCCCGGCCGCACGGCACCGGGGGATTTCTGCCTTCATTGTGGAGCGCGGGTTTCCCGGCGTCACGACCGGCACCATCCACGGGAAGATGGGCGTGCGTGCCAGCAACACCGGCTGGATTGCGCTGCAAGATGCCGAGGTGCCGGCTGAGAACCGGCTGGGCCACGAAGGGGAAGGGTTCAAGATCGCCATGAGCGCGCTGGACAATGCACGCTACACCGTAGCCGCCGGCGCAGTGGGGGTAATCAAGGCCTGCCTCGAAGAATCGGTCCAATATGCGAACCAGCGAGAAACGTTCGGCCAGAAGATCGGCGAACACCAACTGGTGCAGCAGATGATCGCCCGGATGGCCCAACGGCGGGATGCGGGAGAGCTGCTGGTCGCCAAAGCGGGCTGGCTCAAGAACAGGGGCGTTCGCAACACGCGCGAGACGTCCATGGCCAAGTGGTACTGCACCGAAGCGGCACTTTCCTCGGCCAACGACGCGGTGCAGATCCACGGCGCGTATGGCTATTCCGACGAGTATAACGTGGAGCGGTATCTGCGCAATGCCAAGAGCGCGGTCATTTACGAAGGCACAACGCAGATTCACGAACTGGTGCAGGGCGCGTATGCCCTGGGCTATCGCCAGGATAAGCCGCTGCGCTGTGAGCTGCCGGCCTACAACCGCTCGTACTGGCAGGAGGAGAGAGTCGGAAGTAAGGGAGTAGGGAGTAGGGAGTAAGGGAAAGTGGAGAATGGAGCGTACTGTGTAGCCGCAGCGCCGGAATCCCCATCGTAGCCCTGGAATCCCCTTTCCAGGGCGGCCCTGGACGCGCCGGAATCCCGTTCCGGCGACTGTCGCTTCCCGACCGACCGGTAGGTAGGGAGTTGACAGTCTGGCAAGTTTATGATACAATCAAACGTGAACGACATTGCGTGAAACCCCATCACCGGAAACCAGCCGAGCACGCAATACGCAATACGTCTTATGTTTTACTGGACGGTCTATCACCCACACAAAAGGAGGAAAATCAATGATTGATTTCTCGCTCACCGAAGAGCAACAAGCCTTGCGCGACCTGGCCCGCGATTTTGCGCGCGAAAAGATCGCTCCCGTGGCCCAAGAATATGACCAAACCTCGACCCATCCACAAGACCTGATCAACGGCGCGCACGCCTTGGGACTGATGAATCTGACCATTCCCGAAGCATACAATGGCGGAGGGCTGGGGGCGCTGGAGGATTGCCTCGTCGCCGAGGAGTTTGCGGCCGGCTGCGCCGGTGTCGCCACCACGATCATGGGCAATTCGCTGGCCCTGACCCCGATCGTTCTGGCAGGCACACCGGCACAATTGGAGCAGTTCGTCGCCCCGTTTTGCGCCGCGCCGAACCTGGCCGCCTTCTGCCTGACAGAGGCCGGCGCCGGATCGGACGTGGCCAGTATGCGCACCACCGTCCGCCGCGAAGGGGACGAATATGTCCTGAATGGCAGCAAGCGGTTCATCACCAACGGCGGCACTTCGTCGCTCTATACGGTCTTCGCTACGTTGGACCCGTCGCTCAAGCACAAAGGGATTTGCGCCTTCATTGTTCCGGGCGATACGCCGGGCCTCTCATTCGGGAAAAAAGAGGACAAAATGGGACAGCGTGCCTCGGATACGCGAGAGGTCATCTTTGACAATCTGCGCATTCCGGTCGCCAACCGGCTCGGCCAGGAAGGCGAAGGGTTCCTCATCGCCATGAAGACGCTGGACCGCGCACGGGCCGGCGTGGCGGCGTTGGCCCTCGGTGTGGGTCGCGCGGCGATGGAAGCGGCCCTGGAATATGCGCAGCAACGCCAGCAGTTTGGCCAGCCAATTGCCCAGTTCCAAGCCATCCAGTTCATGCTGGCGGACATGGCCATGAAGGTGGAAACGGCGCGCCTCATGGTCTGGAAGGCGGCATGGCTGACCGACAACGGACGTCCAAACAGCCTGGAATCATCCATCGCCAAGTGCTACGCCAGCGACATCGCCATGGAAGTGACAACCGACGCGGTACAAATCTTCGGCGGATACGGGTACATCAAGGAGTACCCGGTCGAGAAATATATGCGCGACGCCAAGTTGATGCAGATTTACGAAGGCACAAACCAAATACAACGCCTGGTCATCGCGCGCAATCTATTGAGGAGGTAACGGTCTGTGAACATCATTGTCTGCATGAAGCGTACCCCGGACACGGCCACGAAGATCGCCGTCAAGGACGGTCAGATCGACCCGGCCTGTCTGGATACGTGGATCATCAATCCCTACGATGAATATGCAATCGAAGAGGCTTTGCAACTGCGGGATCGGGCAGGAGGGGGCAAGATCACGTTGGTCAGCATTGGGCCGCCGGAAGCCCAGGAAACGATCCGCAAAGGGTTGGCTATGGGGTGCGATGAGGCTGTACATCTGGTCGACGATGCTTTCGCCAGCCTGGACCCCCTCGGCGCGGCAAAGGTGCTGGCGGCAGCAATCCGGAAGGTGGGCGAGTTCGACCTCATCTACACCGGCTGGAAGGGCGTGGACGAGGATCACGGCCAAACGGGAATCTATCTGGCGGAGTTTTTGGACCTGCCGCACGTTTCGATGGTCGTGAAGATTGACGATATCGGCGATGGCGAGGCGCGCGTCGAACGGGAGGTGGAAGGGGGCCATGAGCTGGTGCGCACAAGCCTGCCGGCCGTCTTCACAGCGCAAAAGGGCGAAAACGAGCCTCGCTACCCCACACTGCGCGGAATCATGGGTGCCAAGAAGAAGCCTTTCCAAACCTGGTCTGCCGCAGATGTGGGGCTGGATCTCGCCGGCTTGCAGCCGGTACAGGAGACCCTTTCGGTCACGCTGCCCCCGCAGCGACAGGCCGGCCGCATTGTGGAGGGTGAAACGGTGGAGGAGAAGGCCCGCGAACTGGCCCGCTTGCTGCGGGAAGAAGCCAAAGTGATCTAACGACAGGCCGACAAAGGAGATATTCATGTCCACGAACAATGTACTGGTGGTCGCCGAACACCTCGACGGCCAGTTGAAGCGAATTTCGTTCGAGTGTGTTGCGGCGGCGGCGGACATCGCGGCGAGCCGTGGGGGGCACGTGTTGGCGTTGGTATTGGGAACGTCATTGCCGGCGGCGCTGGCTGAACAATTGGGGCAGGCCGGCGCACAGACGGTCTTCACCGCCGACGACGGTTCGCTGCAAGACTATGCCCCCGAACGATTTGCGCAGGTGGTCGCCGACACAGTGCGCCGCGCGGACCCCGCCGTGGTGCTGTTCGGCGCGACGGCCCGTGGGCGCGATCTGGCCCCGCGCGTGGCGGCAAAGCTGGGAGTCGGGCTGGCTTCCGACTGCACCGGTTTCGCCGTGAAGGATGGCCGGTTGGTCATCACCCGCCCGATGTACGCCGGGAAGGCAATCGCCCAGGTCGCGTTGCAAGGTAGCCCGCAGATGGCTACTGTGCGGCCCAACATCTTTCCGCCGGCGGAGGTTGCTCCGGACAGGCAGGCGACCATCGAACCGGTTGCGGTGGGCGAAATTGCCGCACATGCCGTGGTGGAAGAGTTCCAGGCGAAAGGGGGAGATCGCCCCGAGTTGACCGAGGCGAACATCATCGTCTCCGGTGGGCGCGGAATGGGCGGCCCGGAAAACTATGTGGTCATCGAAGCGCTGGCCGATGCGTTGGGCGCGGCGGTGGGCGCTTCGCGCGCGGCGGTGGATGCCGGCTGGCGGCCCCACTCCGACCAAGTGGGGCAGACCGGCAAGACGGTTTCGCCCAGCTTGTACGTAGCCTGCGGCATTTCGGGCGCCATCCAGCACCTGGCCGGTATGCGCACGTCGAAGGTGATTGTGGCCATCAACAAGGACCCGGACGCGCCGATCTTCAAGGTGGCCGATTACGGGATCGTTGGCGACTTATTCGATGTCGTGCCGGCGTTGCGCGAGGCCATTGGTGAGCTGAACGACTGATTGGGCGAGTAACGACTGCTTTGAAAACAGTCGTCAGTAGCCAGATGTCAAATGTCAGTCGTCAGAACGTGTTGCGTGTTGCGTGTTCCGTCGCTCGACGCTCCACGTGATTTTCATCCTTGGTGGCGCGCAGCCGCTCAATGATTATCTTGAGCCGGGGAGACGGAAAGCAGGGATGGTGGAGCTATCGTTTTCCGGGGGGAATCCGCAACTCATCTCCAACCCGCAGGCGACTGGGGTCAATGAGGTCATTGGCCATGATCAGGTCCTCCACGGTGATGCCGTATTGCTGAGAAATGGACCATAACGACTCGCCGGCCTGCACGACGTGAATCTCCATGACCGGTGTAGCTGTGGGTGTCGGGCGCGGTGTATGGGTAGGGCGCAAGGTGGCAGTGACCTCGGGTGTCGGGGTATTGCCCGCGGGGGCCGATGGTGCACCAAGCAGGCCGCAAGTCCTCGCTAAAGCGACGATCCAAAACAGAACTAATGCGGTGACAACAAGCCGGGCAATGCGATTCATTTCGTTTTTCTACCCAACCGCGTCCAATAGTGTCTGTGGATGGTCACAGTATTCTTCGCGTGGAATCTTTCCACCAGCTATCTGCTGCAAAATGTCGGTGAGTTTCTTGTTTGTTGGCACAGGGATTCCCAGTTGTTCACCCTGTTTGGCAACGGCCCCGTTCAACACGCCTACCTCCAACTGGCTCTTTCCGGCGACCAGGTCTACATACATTGAGGGCATTTTTCCGCCACGCCCTGTGCGAACTGCACGTCGAATGATGGGCCGCAGGATGAAGGATGGCATACGATTTACCCAGGGCACCAGTGTTGGCAACGGATAGCCGGGTAAGGCGACCGGGTGCAAATTCATCGCGGCCATGACCTGCAAGGCTTCCAGGAAAGTGGCGCGTTCCATGTCAAACAAGCTCTGGTTTGCATACACGCGCTCAGGTGGCCAGCCCAGGATCGCAGAAGTCGCGTTGCCGATGATGTTCAAGAGCAGCTTGGACCATTTCATGGCCCGAAAATCGTCATAAACGGCCACCTCGAAGCCCGCTCCACGCAGGGCTTCGACGATGGGCGTCGCGACGACCTGGTTGGTCACCGGCGCAATGCCGATCCCACCCCGTTGCACGGTCTCGATAACCGCCGGCCCGGTCATGCTGACAGGGACACTGATGACGCCGGCGATTACATGGTTTTCTCCGATGATTTCGGCGATGGTCTCTTCTGTGCCTACCCCATTTTGGAAAGTAACGACCAACGGAAGCGTACCAGCTTCCTTGGATAGATTGATGATGGGAGGCAAGACATCGTGGGCCTTTGTAGTGAGGAGGGCCAGGTCATATTCTGGTTGGAGTGCAAAGGCACCGGCAACGTTTTCCGTCACCTGAATGTCGCGGACGTGTATGTGGTCACCCGATTTTTGGGCGATATCGAGGCCATACGCTTTTACCGCTTCCACGAGCCACTGCCGGCCGACCAGAGTTACGTCGTGTCCGGAATTGGCCAGTCGTCCGCCCAGAAGGCAGCCAATGGCTCCCGCACCAATTACCAGTATGCGCACGAGTTCCGCATCCTCTCCCAAAATTATAAGGAGGGGCGACCCCAGGGGCCGCCCCTTAGTTGCAGATGTCAGCGCTCAGAGTATTGCGTCAAATAAAGATAGGCGCTAGAACAAGTGTGATGGTGGCCAAGAGTTTGATGACGACGTGCAAGGAGGGCCCGGCCGTATCCTTGAAGGGATCGCCGATGGTGTCGCCTACAACTGTGGCGGCATGTAATTCAGTACCTTTACCCAGAACGTTACCCTGCGCGTCATGGACAGCACCAGATTCTACGAACTTCTTGGCGTTGTCCCAAGCAGCGCCACCGTTGTTCATCACAGTGGCCATCATGATACCGCCAATGGTTCCGGCCATCAGAAACGCGCCCTCGGCTTCTGCCTTGAGCAAGACGCCAACGACAATGGGCAGACCCACAGCCAATATGCCCGGTAAAACCATGGATTTGAGTGCCCCTGTGGTGGTGATGTCTACGCAGCGGGCAAAATCGGGGCGCGCCGTGCCTTCCATCAGACCGGGAATCTCGCGGAACTGCCGGCGCACCTCTTCAATAATGTCGCCGGCCACTTTGCTAACGGCCTGCATGGCCAGGGAACTGAACAGGAAGATGAGCATGATACCGAGGATCGCCCCCACGAAGACCTCCACCTTGGCCAGATCAACGGTGTGTGAGGACTTCACGATGGCTTCTGAGTATCCCTTGGCTTGACGGACCAGCTCGATCTTGTCCAGGTAGGCGGCGAACAACAGGAAGGCGGCCAGGGCCGCGGAGCCAATGGCGTACCCTTTGGTCAGCGCCTTGGTCGTGTTGCCGGTAGCATCCAGGGCGTCGGTGCCGGCACGCACCTCCTCTGGTGCCCCTGTCATTTCGACAATTCCGCCGGCGTTGTCCACGATGGGGCCGAAGGTGTCCATGGCCAGAATGTAGGCAGCGGTCATCAGCATACCCATTGTAGCTACGGCCGTACCGTAGACGGCGCCATGTTCCACGCCACTTTTGTTACCGGTCCATGCCGATAGGAGCAAGGCAGCACTAATGAGGATAGCCGGAGCGGCCGTGTTTTCAAATCCAATGGCCAGCCCGGAGATAATGTTGGTGGCCACTCCCGTACGGGAGGCTTCTACGATGGTTTTGACCGGTCGCCAGCGTGCCTCGGTATAGTACATGGTGATCAGCACAAAAAAGACGCTGGTTACCAATCCGACGACGCCAGACCAGAAGAACCAGATGTTGCCAATGGTAATTTGCACCACAGGGTATAGCGCGGCGATAGATAGAATGACCGCCACGATGTAGCCACGGCCCAAAGCATTCATCGGCTCTTCACCGTCCCGATAATTTACGAAGAACAACGCAATCATGGAAGTGATGAGACCGGCTGCACGTACAATCAGGGGAAAGAGGATCCACGCCGGATTATTCGTAGTTTTCCAGATGGCGACACCGAGGATCATCGCGCCGATGTTCTCGGCTACGGTAGATTCAAATAGGTCTGCTCCGCGGCCAGCGCAGTCCCCTACGTTGTCGCCGACCAGGTCGGCAATAACAGCGGCGTTACGGGGGTCGTCCTCGGGGATGCCGGCCTCGACCTTACCAACCAGGTCTGCTCCAACATCGGCCGCTTTTGTGTAGATACCCCCACCCAGTTGGGCAAAGAGGGCTACAAAGCTGGCTCCAAACCCAAGACCAACGATCAAGAAGGGTGCCTGTTCAGGGTGGCTGGTTCCCCCGTAAAGCAGGAACATGCCGTAAACAGCGACCAGACTGAGGGTTACGACCAGGAAGCCGGATACCGCGCCACCGTGTAATGCGGTTTTCAGCGCCGGCCCTACACCGCCACGCGCTGCACTGGCAGTACGTACGTTGGATTTCACCGCCACGTACATACCGGTAACGCCCGAGAGAGCAGAAGCAGCCGCTCCAACCAGGAAGGCGATGCCGGTGCGCATGCCTAGATTCCACCCCGTGATTGCCGTCTCAGAGTTCTTCTCGAAGAAGGCGATCAACACGGTGACAATGGCAGCAGTTACCAAAGCAAGTATGGCTATCGTGCCATACTGCCGGGTGAGGAAGGCCACCGCTCCTTCAAAGATCATGTCCCCCACTTCCTGCATTTCCTTTGTCCCTGTATCCCGTGACAGCACATCGTAAGCGAGCCACACGATAAAGACAAGGGAAATCAAGGCTGCGATGG
>CAZFFM010000071.1:0-13245 GCA_964517425.1 uncultured Ardenticatenales bacterium
CCCGAAGCGCGCGTCGACTTTGTCCAGCGGCTGCCGGACGGAGAGCAAGAAAAAGCTTTGCACCTGGAGTTCCAAACAGAACACAAGACGAATATGCCCGAGCGGGTCTTCGTCTATTCAGCCTTGTTGACGCGTCAGTTGGGCATGGAGGTTGTCTCGGTCGTGATGTATCTCCGGCGCAGGGCGGGGCCGTTACCTAGTGCCTACGAAGTCAAGGTAGCCGGCCAGACAGTAAACCGCTTTGCCTATCAGGTAGTGCCGTTGTGGGAATATGCCGATGAGATTGCGGCGGGACGCTGGCCGGAATTGGCGCCACTCTTGGTTGTGCTGCGGAAAGAGGAACCGGACGACACCGTTTTGACCAAAGAACGGGCGCTCATTCTGCGCGAGACAGACCGGCAAAAGCGGGCGGATTTACTAGCCTGCGCGGTGACCATTGCCGGTCGGTATTTTGACAAGGAGTTTCTTTGGCGATTTTTCCGTGAGGAGATAGAGATGATGCGCGAAGCAACCTTTATTGATGAGTGGCTGGAAGAGAAACTGGAAGAGGGCTTGCAACGAGGTATTCAAAAAGGCCTACAGCAAGGTCTGGAGCAAGGTCTGGAGCAAGGTCTGGAGCAAGGTCTGGAGCAGGGGGCGCAGCGACAACTGTTGCGTGTATTGGCCCACCGCTTTGGAGATGTGCCGGCAGACTTAGAGGCGAGACTGCGCGCACTTAATGTGGCCCGACTGGAGATGCTCTTGGATTTCGCGCTTGATGCAAAATCGCTCGATGAATTTCGTCGTTACGTACCTGCTGCGAAGGCCGATGGTCAGTAACTCGACTAATTCTAAGCGCATGACAACCGATGCGGGGTTCGTGTGGTTACCAGGGGTCTTCATTCGGCCGGCACCGATGCAGCATGAGTGAACTGCATAGAACAATCCTGACGGTCAGACTTGCACCTGTCGGCAGCCGATAGCCGACGATTGACCGCCGTTTTCATGACAGAATCAACGAAACGAAGGAGCAGAGAAGTACTCAAAAGGCCAGAACCCGACACCAAACTGGATTGGCACGCCATTCTACTGCTCATGCTGTCTCTGTTTGCCTGGGCTTCGCTGCTCACTCCCGACTTTTTCTTGCAAGCCCATGACGCTCGCCACGCCCTCTTTTTCCCGATGGAGTTCCACAGCGGCGTGCTGGACGGATATCTGCTGCCCCGCTGGAGTCCCGACATCGCTTTCGGCTATGGCTACCCGCTGTTTGTGTTTTACTCGCCGCTGGTCTTCTATGTGACCGAAGCGTTCCGCTTGGTTGGGTTAGGAGCCAGTGCGGCGACCAAAGCAACGTTCGCGCTCGGCTTCGTGATGGGGGGGCTGGCTATGTATCACTTGGCTCGCCGCTACGTGGGACGAAATGGGGCATTGCTCGCCGGCTTGCTTTACACGTATCTGCCGTACCACTTTGTCGATGTGTACGTGCGGGCGGCGCTGGCCGAATCGTTTGCCCTTGTGCTGCTTCCCCTGCTGCTCCTCACATTCCACGACCTGTTGCAGCGTCCCTCGCCCCGGCGCGCTGCGTATGCCGCCGCCAGCTACGGGGCGCTTGTTCTGACTCATAATGTCACTGCGTTGATATTCACGGCGATCGTCGCCCTCTACGGGCTGCTGCTCATCGCTGGTCGGCCCGCACGGCACTCTCGGCTGGTGCTCTTCGGCTGGGCGGCCCTGTCCGGTGTGCTTGGATTGGCCCTCAGTGCGGTCTTTTGGCTGCCGAATCTGGTCGAGCAACGGTACATCGAACTCAGCCAATGGACGGCCCCAGGCTATAACTTTCGCCTGCACTTCGTGCATCCTGGGCAGTTGATTTCCTCGTTCTGGGGCTTTGGCTATTCGGTGGCCGGGGCGAGTGATCGTATGAGCTTCCAGATCGGCCTCGTCGCGGTGGCCCTGATGCTGCTTCTGGTGATTGGCTGGCAGCAGGTACGCAGGCGCGTGCGTCTGGAGATCGCCTTCTTCGGTTTGCTGGGAGTTGTGCTGGTCGCGGCTATGCTTCCCGTCGCCGGGCCGCTTTGGGACGCGTTTCCGGTGGCCCCGCTGATTCAGTTTCCGTGGCGACTGCTAGCACCGCTTGGCGTGTGTGCGGCATTGCTGGGTGGCGTCGCAGCGGACACCTGGCTGCTTGCCGACCGGCGCGACGCCGGCGTGGCGGTCGTGGCAATGGCCATGATTGTGGTCGTTGCCTCCCATCCATACGCCGAGCCTCAGTACACGCCGCCCAACGAACGCCAAGAGACCCCGCGCGTTTTCCTCGATTTTGAGCGACAGCACCTGGACATGGTGGGCATGATGTCTTGGTCACAGGAGCAACCGCGCACATCTCCCGTTGAGGTGCAAATGGAAGCCGGCGAGGTGCCGCAGAAGATCGAGGCACTGTCGCCGGACGCGCAGGTCACGCTGACGCGCTATCGAGGTTCATCACTGGCTGCGGACGTGCGTTCGCCGCACGGTACGTCCGCACGCGTACTCATTTACGATTATCCCGGTTGGAAGGCGTGGGTGGATGGGCAGGAGGTCGCCATTCACCGCGTGCCTCCGCTCGGACTGATGGAAGTGGACGTGCCGGCTGGCCAGCACCACCTTTCGCTACGCTTTACCGATACGCCATTGCGCAAAGGGGCGTGGGGAATTTCGTTGCTCGGGCTGGCCCTCGTCGCCGCGATGTTCTGGCGAGACCGCCACGGCGACGGGAAAGCATAGGCGGATATTGAGGCGGCAGTCCCAGTCCAAGGCTCTTCGGGACCGTTGCCTCAAGGTGAGAATGGGTTTCAGGAATCCTTGCTATCGAGCACTTCCTGTAGAATGGCGATATCCCGTTCCAGGTCACGTTGCCGGCGTGAGATAGTGAACAGATAGAAAAAGAGCGCCAGCCAAATAACTGTGTATGCGCTGAAAAGGTAGATCATCTCGTTCCTCCCAAAACTGCTTCTTCACGGTCCGCAAGGGATTTTTTGATCTGAGCCACGCGGTCCATGGTTTCTTCCAAGCTAACGCGGCGCGCGAGCAGCACCAAGTAGAGCAGAGTAAACGTGATTACGCCGAGCATGAGCGCCACAATCATTTGTGGCTCCATGTTGAATTGTCCCTTCGCGTCGGCAGAGGCAGAGCCGATGAGCACAGGGTGTATCGTTCGCCACCAACGGATGGCCATAAAGACGATGGGGACGTCCAGGAAGCCGATGATCCCCAGCACGGCCGAGAAACGTGCCCGTTGCTCCTCATCGTCAATAGCCCCCCGTAGCATGAGATAGGCCGTGTAAATCAACCATAGGATCAGCATGGTGCTGAGACGGGGATCCCACGTCCACCACGTATTCCAGACAGGTCGGGCCCACAATGATCCGGTGATAATGGCGATGGTGGTGAAGACAATGCCAATCTCTACTGAGCTGAGAGCGATGGCGTCGTGGCGACGATTCTTGCTTCGCAAATAGGCGATGCTGTACACGCAGGTCACGAAAAACGCCAGGAAGGATACCCAGGCCGACGGGACGTGAAAGTAAAAGATGCGCTGCACGTGCCCCATGACAGCTTCGGTCGGCGCGTATAGGAATGCGGCGAAAAGGGCTGCCACCATAAGTGGGGGTAGGACCCAAAACAGGATTCTGCCAATGCGGTCAAGCCGATGTTCCATTTCTCTTTTCTCCTGAACGTAAGATACTCTTTCAAAATATGTGTGGGGTACGATTTCTATGTCTCCAACACGTACTCGAAGAGCATGAATGACACCGTCGTGAAAATCAAATCAAAGGCGATCATCAACTGAACCCACTGGCTGACTTCTCCCAACGGCCTGTTGCCAAGCACCGCGCCGGTCGATTTCACAGCGGCAATAATAACCGGCACGACAATCGGGAACAGCATGATTGGCAACAGTACATCCCGCAGGCGCGTGTTGACGGCCATCGCCGCAAAAATCGTTCCTACGGCTGTAAACCCCAGCGTGCCCAAGAGTGTGATGGGCAAGATGGGCCATCGCAGTACCGAGAGGTTGAAGAATATCCCAAACAGCGGCAGAGAGATGGCCTCGATGATGGAAATGAAGAGCCAGTTTGCCAGGAGCTTGCCAAAGTAAAGGGCACTGCGATCTACCGGTGTCATCATCAGCCCTTCCAGGCAGCCCTGATCTTTTTCGCGCAGGAAGGACCGGTTCAACCCCAAGATTCCGGCAAAGATGAAAGTCACCCACAAGATTCCAGGGGCCACATGTGCGGTGTTGACCGGGGTCAGTTCCAGGGCAAAATTAAAGATTACGATGGTCAGAAGCGCAAAGACAAACATTGAGCTGATTGCTTCCTTTGTCCGTAGCTCCGCTGCTACGTCCTTCCAAACGATCGTGGCAATCTTAGCGATGTAGTTCCTCAATGCGTGGCTCCCACGTTTTCAAGGTAGGCTTCCCGCCATTCCTCGGTACTTAGCGCATGACGGGCCTCGTCAAGCACGACGCGGCCTTTGTTGACAATGACAACACGGTTGCATTGAGACAATCCGCGCTCCAGATTGTGTGTGGTCATCAAGACGGTGCGGCCGGTTTGGGTCGTTGCGTTAAGGACGTCCCGTAGATTATCGGAGGCAGCCTGGTCAAGGCCCGTATAAGGTTCGTCCAGCAGCAATAGTAACGGGTCGTGCAACAAAGCGCGGGCGATCGAAAGCCGCTGTTGCATGCCGCGCGAGTAGTCGCGTATCGGGTCGTGCAGGCGGGGCAGCAAGCCCACGGAACCTACCATTTCGTGGATCCGTTCCGCGAGGTTGGGCACGTCGTACATGCGACCATAAAAGAGCAGATTCTCTTCTGCCGTCAGATCCGGATAAAGATAGGAATGGTGTGAAACCAGGCCGATGTGCCGCCGTGCATCCGACCAGGAGGGTGACAGTTCAATGTCGTTGAGCAGCACCTTGCCGGCGGTGGGTCTGCTGATGCCGGCCAGAATGCGGATCAGGGTGGTTTTTCCTGCGCCGTTTGGGCCAAAAAGTGTGAGGAAGTCCCCTTCCTGTACCGAAAGGTTGATGCCTCGCAGAGCCGTCTGTGTGCCGAAAGATTTGATCAGGTTGATGGCCTTAATCATGCGGTGGCCAGCTCCGTGCCACATTGCACGCAATATCGCGCGCTGTGCTCTGATTTGCCACCGCAAGCGGAGCAGAGAGACGGCAAAGCCCCCCCACATGCTGAACAGAAGCGGTCGCCTGCACTGTAGGGCCGTTCGCATTCCGGACATTTTGCCGAGGAGGCGATGCGCTTCTTAACCGGCTGGTCTGCGTGGCGAGCGTTTTTGCCCTTTCCTTTTTCCGGTCCCCCGGCCGTTGCGCGGCTCCCCTCTATCGTGCGTACGGTCACTTCGATCCATTGGTCGAGCTCTTCATCGGTAGGGACATGTTCCACTTCTTCGAGGTCCTTGAGGATGTTCACGGCGCGCGCACGATATTGATGATCCAGCTTCTGGTAATCTTCCTGAGACAGCTTGCCCATCGTGTGATCAAATTCAAGGTCTTTGATAGCCGCAAGGGTAACTTCTCGATCAAAGAGGAGTTCTTCCAAAGCTGGATTAATCGCCGATAAGCTGTTGTCGCCGGAGTTCTCTTCTTTGCGCACAAGTGGCAGCGCCACAAAGCCGATTGCAGCCACTCCAAGCAAAAGTGCAATGGCAACGGAAAATATCATGATGGCCTCGTTCTCAAATTCAATTGTTTACCCGCAATCGTTGATCTTGTCGGTGTTGTCATCGGTTTGCAATTACCGTACCGTTTCCCAGGCTAACTCCCGCGAGCGAATACGCGCCAGAACGCGCTCTTCCCGTGGGTCAGGCCACATAGCGACGAGCGTGCCCAGAATCAAGATGGCTCCACCGATCCACAGCCAGACGACCAGCGGATTTACGAACACTTTCAGGGTAACGTTGTTTCCGTTGTCACTCCAGCCGGCCAGGATGACGTACAGGTCCTCTTTTGCCGTTGTGCGGATAGCGACCTCGGTCATTGGTTGACTGGAGGCAATGTACAGGTTCTTTTCCGGAACGACTTGCCCCAGATACCGGCCGTTTTCGTAAATGGTCACGGTTGCCGCGTGGACTTGCATGTTTTGGGTGGGATAGCTGGCAAACTGGTCGAATTGCAGCATGTAATTGCCGACGGTCATGCTCTCGCCCTGGGCCAGTGTCGCTTCGGTCTCGACCCGGTAAAAGGTCGAACCGACGATGCCCACGGCCATCAGCACCACGCCCAAGTGGATAACGTAACCGCCATACCGGCGGCGATTCTTTTGGACGAGGGTGTAGATTGCCCGCACGGGATTGTCCCCCGACCGTTTGATCTGGGCTCGTGTGCCCCGGTAATACTCGATCACAATGGTCAAAGCCACGAAGAAGGAAACAGAAAATGCTACCACTGCCCAAACCTCACGCGTGCCTAACGCCACCAGCACAATACCGGCGACCAGCGACAGAAGGAGAGGAGCGAGAAAGTTCCTCGTCAAGTGTTTGCGGGAAGCACGTCGCCAAGGGAGCAAGGGGGCGACGCCCATCAGGATGATCAAGGTCAGGAAGATGGGGCCTTCTACGCGATTGAAGAAGGGGGGGCCGACGACGATCTTGTTTCCCGTCACCAATTCGCTGATCACCGGATAGACCGTTCCGCAAAAGACGGCAAAAGCGGCGCCCACAAACACGATATTGTTGAGGAGAAACGCCGATTCGCGCGAGACCACGGAATCGAGGGTGTTGTCACTCTTCAGGTCATCCCACCGTTCAAAAAGAAGAGCCATTGTGCCCAGTAAGACCAAGGCGATGAAGGCCAGGAAGTAGGTGCCGATGTTCGATCTCGCAAAGGCGTGTACCGAGTCGATCACGCCGCTGCGGGTTAGAAATGTGCCAAAGAGGGCCAGAGTGAAGGTCAACAAAATCAAGACGTAATTCCATACCTTTAACATCCCCCTGTGTTCCTGGATCATGACGGAGTGGAGGAATGCTGTACCGACGAGCCACGGCATGAACGATGCATTCTCTACCGGATCCCAGGCCCAATAGCCGCCCCAGCCCAGTTCGTTGTACGCCCAGTTGGCTCCCAGCATAATGCCCGCGCTGAGGAAGAGCCATGCAATCAGCGTCCAGCGTCGTGTCAATCGAATCCAGCCGGCGCCGACCCGGCCCGAAGCGAGCGCGGCAATGGCAAACGCGAAGGGGACGGTGAAACCGACGAAGCCGGCGTACAGAGTTGGCGGGTGTATAACCATCCCCGGATTCTGGAGAAGGGGGTTAAGTCCCTGTCCATCGGCCGGAAGAAAGCTCAGTTGCTGAAAGGGGTTCGCTTCAAAGTTCAGCACGATCAGGAAAAAGCTTTCTACGGCCATGAGGGTGGACGCAACCAGGGGCATAAGTTCAGGATAATCGTGGCGGTGCTGCCAAAGTACGATGGCGCTAAAGAGGCTGAGGAGCCATGCCCAGAAGAGCAAGGAGCCGGCTTGTCCGCCCCACAAAGCGGTCAACGTGTAGAACAGAGGCATGTCCCTGTTGCTGTGTTCGGCAACGTAGCGAATACTAAAGTCGTGGCTGAATAAGGCATACACCAGAGCTGCGACGGCGATGGAGGTCATGCCGGTAACCGCCCAACTCGCATGGCGGCCACTCTTCCAAAGTTCAGGCAGTTTTTGCTTCGCCCCCAGCAAAGTAGCCACAGACGCGTAGGCCGCCAGTCCCAGACTCAACAATAACGCAAGATGACCAACACTTGCCATGAAAAGTTTCTCCTTCTAGTGCAATGTGCAGTCGCCGGCGGGCAGTTCCTGGCGCTCCCGCCTACGAGTTCAAAGTTCCTGGAAAATGTGTGACGCAGCCCGCCATCTTTTGATGGCGCTGGTCAAGAGTTGTTGCTAACATGATCGGGCGGAACTTCCTGCCCGGCGTCCAGCTCGGACTGATATTTGGACGGGCACTTCACCAAGATGCTACTTGCTTCGAATACACCGGATTGGTTGACACCACCTTCAACAATAACGCTAGTACTCTTCATGAGCAGATCCGGCATCACGTCATGATAGACAACCGGCAGGCGTTGGCCTTCCTCCGTCATGTCGAACTTGAGCGTGAGCGCAGAAGCATCGTATTGCACCGACTCCTTATCCACCGGCCCGCTCACGCGCCACGAGCGGCCCATAGCGTCGGCACCCTTGGCGTTCAACTCGCCTACGGTGATGTAGTACGCCCCTGCTCCGCGCAACGAATTTGCAATCAGCAGCAGGATGGCAAGAACGATGATACCCCCTCCCACCAGAAACTTTAGTTGGCTCTTTCGAAATGGGCCGATTCGGTCTTGCGGTTTGACGATTGCTTCCATACCAGGCAACTCCTTATAATGATTTTGAGCGGATGTTTCGACAACACAGAAAGAATCGGTCTCGATTGGTGTTTGTCAGTAAGCGTTCAGGCCCCCTCCAAATAGAACGCTGATTGCACTGATTCTCCGCTGATACATGCTGATTCTCAGAAAATAATTGCGAAAATCAGCGCGTATCAGCGTCATCTGCGTTCTATCACAAGAGAGGCTGAACGGTTACGTTTGTCATTCTTCCGAAACTGTGTAAATCATAGCACAAAGCACAAAAAACACAAAATCAGTGCCAATCCAAATGACGGAGTTCACTTGGCGGGCTGAGCTCCGTTCGGGATTGCCCCTGCACGCCTCGAATGACAATGATCCGCCAGCGCAGCGTCTTGTCGAAGACGTCTTTGGGCAATTGCCATTGAGACTCTTTTGTCCACGCTTTCCCTTCAAATGGTCCCGCAGCGTCCGACAATTGCACATCAAACCATTCGTCCGCCCCCAGTTGGCCGTCCCATGTCCACTGCAGCACGATCTCCTGATTGATGCCCCCGAAAGAACGGCCATCTTCGGGAGCGATCAGTTGCGGTGCAGTGTAGCTGATCGGTGCGGTGGCGGTCGGCGGCGGTATTGGCGTTGCGGGGGCCGGCACTGCGGATGGCGGCGAGGTACTCCCCTCCGGCGGGATAACGATTTTTTGGCCCACTTGCAGGGCACGGGGATTTATTCCCGGATTCGCCTCGACCAGGGCCGCGGTGCTGACGCCGTATCGCTTGGCGATGGAAGACAGGGTGTCGCCGCCTTGCACAACGTAGACCCGCACCCCCGCCGGTGTCTGGGATGGAGTTGGCAGTGGTGGTTGCGTGGTCGTGGCCGCGGTAGTTGCGGTGGGCTGTGCTGTGCCCTGCGCGGCGGCGGTAGGTGTCGGAGGTGTGGGGGAACGCTGCGCAGTTGGTGTGGCCGTCGCCGGCAAGGCCGTAGGCGTCAGGCTGGGGATGATCAGTTCTTGTCCTACACGCAAGGTGCTAGCGCTTGTCAGGTGATTGACTTGCAGAATCGCTTCGATGCTCACGCCATACTGCCTGGAAATCTCGGATAACGTTTCACCCGACAGCACCACGTGGACCGTTTTACCCTCTCTGGCGGCCGGTGGCGTTGCTTCTTCACCGCGCAAGGGAATCACAAGAACTTGGCCGATCTGCAATGCGTTGGCGCTTCCCAATTTGTTCGCACGAACGATAGCGTCAATGGAGACGCCGTGAAGTTGGGCGATATAGCTCAGCGTGTCGCCCGACTTGACCGTGTAGGTGACCGTGGGTGGGGGCGCGGGCGTTGCCGTGTCCGTGGCTGTCGGCGTCGCGGTCGGCGGGGGAGGCAACGTCGGGCGACTGGTCGGTATGACCGGCGGCACTACTGTTTGTTGCAAGCGGGACACCGGTGCCGGCTCCGGCGGCGAGGTCAGCGCAGTCAACGCCAATATGCCCACCAACAGCGATGTGACAACCAGGGCAATCAAGTCAGCGTAGAAACTTAATCCGCCCCACTTGTCGTCCCCCTTTCGTCCCCGCCAGATCATGCTTCCTAAACCGATTGCTATGAGCAAGCCCAGGATGATCAAGAACCAAGGTATACCCACGGGTCTCTCACCTCCATCCTCATTGCTGGTACCTTTTCCACGACGCAACTTCAGCGACCGGATTATACCTGATTTCCGAAAAAAGGGAAAGCAGGGCAACCCGTGCCGAATTTTACAATTGAAGGGAATCTGTGTATAATGCCGGTACCGAATGATTCTTGCGCTTACCTGGAATGATCACGCCCTGGCGATTGTCACCGAACCAATGGAGGAGAAGACATAATGAAACTGGCAACCTTTAGCAACGATGGACAGACTCGGCTGGGAGCGGTGGCCGGTGACCTGGTGATTGATTTGCACGCTTCGCGTCTGGCGATCCCGGACAACATGCGAGCGTTCCTGGAGGCGGGCGGTCCTGCCTGGGATGCGGCGCGCGAGCTTAGTCAGTTTGCAACACAAGGAAAAGTGGGCGACCTGTCAACCTACCCGGCTGGCGACGTTCGCTTCCACACTCCCATCCCCAATCCGTCGAAAGTTATCGCTGTGGGGCTTAACTACCGGGATCACTGCCGCGAGCAGGGGGTTGAGCCGCCACCCCATCCGATCCTCTTCGCCAAGTTTCCCACGGCCGTCACCGGCCCAAACGAGGTGATTCGCTGGTCACCATCACTCACCAGCCAGGTAGATTATGAAGCAGAACTGGCTTTTGTGGTGGGCAAACGAGCCTATCGTGTGCCGGTGGAAGAGGCGTGGGACTATGTCTTTGGCTACACGGCAGCCAACGACATCAGCGCCCGCGATTTGCAATTCGGCGACAAGCAATGGGTGCGCGGAAAATCGCTGGACACGTTCTGCCCGCTGGGCCCCGTGCTGGTTTCGCGCGACGAAATCGCGGACCCCCACGCGTTGGCCATCCGCGCCATCCTGAACGGCGAGACGATGCAAGATTCCAGCACAGGCGAGATGATTTTCAGCGTGGCCGACCTGCTCTCGTTTATCAGTCAGGCCATGACCCTCAACCCGGGCGATGTGGTGCTTACCGGCACGCCACCGGGCGTGGGCGTTTTCCGTGAGCCGCAACGGTTCCTGCGCGATGGTGACGAGATTTCCATCGAGATCGAAGGGATCGGCCGGCTCACGAACCGTTGCGCAGAAATGTAAGCGCAGAAGCGTGGTCCGCATGTAACCGTTTAACCGTTCAGCATCCCCTGAATCTGCCACAGATTGCACGAATTTACACGAAAAAAGCAAAAAAATTAGTGAAAATTCGTGTAATTCGTGGCACAAAAAAGAGATTGAAGCAGGTGTTTCCAGGGGAGTCCCTGAACGCTTACGTCCGCACAAACGTGCGCTATCCGAATCGGGCCTGTAAGATGTCTTCCAGGTCCGGCTTGCCGATCTCTTGCAGCTCGTAGCGCACGCGCAAGGCTGGCTTGTCGAATGCAATCAGGTGGCGCAGGTCAATGGGCGTGGCCACGATGACCAGGTCGCACGGCGTGGCGCGCACCGTTGCTTGCAACTCCTCGATTTGCGCCGGGCTATAGCCCACCGCCGGCAGGAGCGCCCCCGTTTGCGGGTAGCGGCGGAACGTTTCGGCGATGGAGCCGGCCGCGTAGGGTCGCGGGTCCACGATCTCGGCGGCACCGAACCGCCGGGCGGCAATGATGCCCGCTCCGTAGGCCATGCCGCCGTGGGTCAGCGTTGGCCCGTCCTCGATAACCAGTACCCGCCGTCCGCGAATCTGTTCCCCGTCGGGCACGAAGAGAGGCGAAGCTGCTTCGATTATGGTGGCTGCCGGATTCACTTCGCGGGTAAGGCGACGTACCGTAGCGATGCCCTCCGGGGGCGCAACGTCCACCTTGTTGATGACCACCACGTCGGCCAGGCGCAGGTTCACCTCGCCGGGGTGATAGTGAACACCGTGGTCCGGACGCAGGGGATCGGTCACTACGATGAACAGGTCGGGATGGAAGAAAGGCAGGTCATTGTTGCCGCCGTCCCAGATAATGATGCCGGCTTCCTGTTCCGCCTGCTGCAGGATGGCAGCGTAGTCTACGCCTGCGTACACCACACGGCCCTGAGCGAGGTGCGGCTCGTATTCTTCGCGCTCTTCGATTGTACATTGGTAGCGGTCCAGATCGGCCATCGCCGCAAAGCGCTGGCAAACCTGCTGGGTCAGGTCGCCGTAGGGCATGGGGTGGCGCACGATGACCAGCCGGCGTCCCATCGCCTCCAGGATTTGGGCGACGCGGCGCGAAGTTTGGCTCTTACCGCAGCCGGTGCGTACAGCCACCACAGCCACCACCGGCACATGGGCAGCCAGCATGGTGTGCTGGGGACCCAGCAAGCGAAAGTCTCCGCCTGCGGCCAAAACGGTCGAGGCGTGATGCATCACGTATTCGTGGGAGACATCGCTGTACGAAAATGCGACCTCGACTCCCTGATTCTGACGGATCAGGGTTTCCAATTCGTCTTCCGGGAGGATGGGGATTCCTTCTGGATAAAGTGCCCCGGCCAACGTTGCGGGATAGTGGCGGCCTTCGATGTTGGGAATCTGCGTAGCCGTAAAGGCCAGCACGCGATAGGCCGGATTGTCGCGGTAGCAAACGTTGAAGTTGTGGAAGTCTCGTCCGGCAGCTCCCATGATTACGACAGGTTGGCGGTTCATCGGTTCACTCCTTTCCACTTTACCACACACCATGTGGGTAAATGACCGAAAACTGTGGGATTTTCGGGGGTTTTTTGGCAAGAAATGGGAACGTGTGTTCTAAAAATGAGGCGGGCCACGGCTCTGCGATCCAATGCGGCGCAAGCGTAACCGCGATTCCCATCATGTTATCTCACCACGAAGACACAAAGGCTCGAAGAAAAGAGCTTCTTTCATCCTTTGTGTCTTGGAGTCTTTGTGGTGGGATATCCTGTTCAGTTGTTTTCATGAGTCGTACCCATACTGCAAAGATAGTGTATACCGTTTATCATACCATATCTGGGCAATAAGATCAACTGACGTTCATCGGGTGTCCGTCATTTTCTTGCGTTTGGCCGGCAGCGGATGAATCGCGCTGCCTGGGTAAGGGGTGTCCATCATTTTTTTTGCGCGGCAATTCTCTCAAATGCGCCACGAAGGCACAAAGAACAGCCAGGTTGAATGTTTCGACGTTGGGACTGGAGTCTGGCGAAAGTCATTTTGACCGTATGACACGGCATTTTTAGCCACAGATTGCACGGATTTCCACAGATTTTCATCTATTCTTTCTGGTTCTTCCGTGAAAATCCGTGGCAAAAGTAAAAAACGCCAGCGTCCAGGTTGGAACATT
>CAZFFM010000072.1:0-13189 GCA_964517425.1 uncultured Ardenticatenales bacterium
GTCCCTGTAGCTCAGGGGATAGAGCGCAGCGCTGCGGACGCTGAGGCCACAGGTTCGAATCCTGTCAGGGACGCCATTTCGTGGGCCGCTAACTCAATTGGCAGAGTATCGGCCTTTTAAGCCGAGAGTTCAGGGTTCGATCCCCTGGCGGCCTACTATTCCACATGAATATGGTTGGTAAGGATCCATGCGCGCCCCCAGCGCCGTGCCTCCACGCGGTAGTTCCCTGGTTGGTTGGTGGTCAAAAGCAGGCTCGTATCGTTGCGACGACAGACGACTTTTCCGTCACGCAGAATCCGCAGGTCACTTCGGCGGGGAACGTGTGCGCTTAGCTGGAATTGCTCGCCTGCGGCCAGCGTGCCGCCAACAGTGGCCACCTTGTCGCCCGACCGGGCCACGAAGCTCGCTCCATCTGCTTGACCGTAATAGCGGTTCGCCATAATCACTCGTCCGCTTCCCAGGGCTTTCAATATCTGGGCCTTGGCCGACGGGAAATCTTCTGACAGCGGACGGTTGAGGACAAGATAGTTGGTAAGGGTGCGGAAAACTTGTTCGTAGGGAAAGACTTCCCAAACGCGCCCGAGCGAGCGAACCCGTGCCTGATGCACATCGCCGCCGACTACTCCCACAGCACGTTCTCCTTCGCGGTGCAGCCGGTCCCACCAGGACAATACGCGCGTCGTGGGACTCTTGATCGTGGTCGCCGGGAAAAAAAAGTTTAGATACTTTCGCCAGGGGGCGATCGCTTCCATCCATTCTGACATATAGTTCCACAACTCAATGCCGGTGAAGCCACGAATGGACCAATCCTCCCATTCGTAAGGCCGCTTCATAGAGTTTTTGGTTCGTTCATCCGGATGGGCGATGAAGCTCAGCGCACCCAACTCTCGCGCACGAGCAACGCATTCAGCAGGCGAAAGATCATGCGAGATGACTTCGGAGGCGCCAAATACCAACAGGTGATTCTTGTCCGGCGTGACTTCATGCCCGACCAGAACGGCAACGCCGCCATACCACCCCTCTTCGGGCAGCGCCTGCAATGTGTCGTGATCCGTTATGATGATCCAGCGCAGTCCGGCAGCCCGCGCTGCTTCGGCGATCTCCGGCACGGTACCCGAACCATCCGAGTATGGGGTATGCATGTGCAATGCCCCGGGGTAGGAATATACCATGTGTCCTCCTTCTTCCGCCTACCGCGTACGAACTTCTCAATCCTTGTGTAACCGTATCCCTCAGACCGGCACGAAAAACGAAAATAATCGTCGTGACCCTGGTTGTGTTTTCCGTTTCGTGCTCCAAGAAACAGAAACCCAGACGACCGGATCGTATCTCGGGTGGCTCAGCGGCAGCAACGGCACAGGCAAGACAACTTCGCCAACCAGAACAATTGCAAGCAAATCGCGCGCCGTTCGCACGCGGCGAAGCCGCTGTCCGCTGCAGCCGGGGTTAGCCGCCACTAACCGACTCCACCTGCTCCCTACACTGCTTCGCCCAGTTCCAACACAAAATACACGTTCCCATCCGCATAATGCGTGACTTCAAACCCAAATGCTTTGTAGAACGCTATCACTCCTTCCCATGGGGCCGTCGTTTCCAACATCACTTTCTTGTATCCCTCACGACATGCCCTACGACACAACTCTTCCAATATCTGCCGCCCTATCCCTTGCCGCCGCAATCGCTTCTGCACCGACATCCTGACCACTTCCATTTCCTCGTCCGATACCGGGCGATATGCGCCTGTTCCAACAATCTCCCCTCCTTTCTCCGCAACCAGAAAAACACCGTCAGCATACAACTTCATAATATCCTTCAGGTCAGGATTCTTGCTCTCGTCCAGCACGCCCCAGTACTCTTCCATCCCCGCCAATATCAGCCGCCGTGCTTCATCCTGTTCCTCCGGTTGCAACAGCCCAATCTCAACCGCCATGCTTCATCTCCCCAACCATTCCTTGATTGCCGCCGCTTTGTCCACGCGCCCCAACTTGAGATAGGCTTTGTATTCATACACCAATGACAACACCGGCACATTCTTTCCGCCGACTTCTACCGTACGTTTGTTCAAGGCAACGTCAACCGGCTCTTCCCAACCCTCTCCATCAATCCATTTCTGCAACGCACCCATGATTTCTGCTTTGACGCCCTCGATTTCCAGCATGCCAAAGTGTGACCGGATGCGTTCAGACGACACAAAGCGCACCGGCTGAGTGACGTATTCCGAAAGGCGTTTTTCGATTTCGTACGCGCCTGCTTCATCCGTTTGCAGATCAATATCGTGAACTTCTATTTCCATCCCTTGCAATGCCATACCGAGGCTGCCTGTTACAACCCACTCGGCAGCACTGTTTTCCAAACGCTCATGGATAATTTCCAAAGCAGTGAGATACTGTCTCGGTATCATCTTGGTGTCTCTCAGGCGGCTAACAAAGCTATATACTTGTCGTAGTATACCATAGAATCCTTGCTCTGGGAAGAGTCGGCCACTGGCGGTTGCGCGCGCCACCAATCATGAAAATGGTAGACGGCGGCGGATGGAATCACGCCGCCTGGGTTGCAGCCCAGTCCAGGTCATTCATGCGAGGCACCCCGCCCTGGAATCCCCATTCCAGGGCTACGTGATCTGACGGCTGGCTGCTATTTTCAATGCAGTCATCATGAGCGATTGCGCGCCACCAAGGATGAAAAAGGCGGGGCGCAATGGTCAATGATCAACGGTCAATTTTCAATGGGCGAGCGGCACGCAACACGCATTACGCAATACGCAACACGCGCAACCAGCGGCCGCCTGACCAATTTTATTTGTGCTTTGGTGGTTCATTTTGGCAGGGAAAGAAAAAATAGGGCTTTTGACTTAGGCAAATAGACTGTGTGCCTTATTGAGTTGGCCGTCAGAATAAGATAGAATAGTTGTAGGCACATGCAGTTCGTGTGTTCAAGAATCTTGCCGCGAACATAGAAAGGAGAGATAAAGCATGACGACAGTCATAATGGCTTGTCCAACATGCGGGTTTGTCATCGCAGACTTCACGGAAGAACAGATGGCCGCGGAAGAGCGGGTGGCCAAACGGTACCAGTACCTGAAGAAAAAGCAAACGCTTTGCCCCAACTGCTTGATCGCGACCAAGCGGCTGAAGGAGCTGCGAGGTGCGGAGGCGGACGAAGCCAAAGCGGCGGCCCCCGTTTTCTCTGGAGAGACCCTTTCGCCGGAGGAAGTGGAAGGGTTCGAAGAAGCCGAGGCCGCAGAAACCCCCCTCCTCGATGAGTTGGAAAATGGCCCCTGGCCCAGCCACGTCACCGAATTAAAGAAATCAAAGTACCACATGATGATGTACGAAGAGGCCATGCGACTGCGGCAGACGCAGTGGGGCTTCGGCGGCTACGTCTCGCTTCCCGGCGTGGCAGCGGGCCTCTTGGTGCGCGCCTCCGCTCGACCGGACATTGCCAAGGGCGCGAACTTCATGCGTATGCTGGCCCCTTCCGGCGGCTTCTACACCACCGACATGTTGCGCACCGTTTGCGACATCACCGACGAACATGCCTACGGCTTGCTCCATTTGCACAGCGCCGGCGGTGACATCGAAATTCTGGGCATTCCTACAGAAGATTTGGAACCGACCGTCAAGGCCCTGAATGAACACGGCTTCGACGTAGGGTCAACCTCTGATGCCTACCGCAATTCGGTGGACTGCCTGGGCATGTCCCGCTGCGACGTTGCCCTGATGGACAGCATGGGCATGCGCGACGCCTGGTACAAGCGGTACCTCGATGACGTGCAATACCCCCGCTTCCCCCACAAACTGAAAGTGCGATTCTCCGGCTGCCCCAACGATTGCGCGCGGGCTCAGCAAAAGAGTGGGATCGGCCTGATCGGTGTGTTCCGCGACCTGCCCCGCGTGGATGGCGACCGCCTGACGGAATGGGTTGGACGCGGCGGCGACATGAACGCCATCGTGCGTATGTGCCCCACGCGGGCCATGATTTGGGACGGAAAGTCGCTGGAGATTGACGCCGATTCCTGCGTGCGCTGCATGTTCTGTATCAACAAGTGCTCGTACGCCATTCGCCCTGGCGTGGACCGGGGTGTGGCCATCGTCGTCGGCGCGAAATTCCGGGGCAAGTACGGCCCGCTGCTGGGCAAAGTCCTGACCCCCTTCGTGCCGGCCAACCCGCCCGACTACAATGAAATCTTTGACATTGCCGATAAAGTAGCCGACGCGTTCGACGAAAACGCGCGACGCAAGGAACGGCTGGGTGACATGATCTTCCGCGTCGGCATGGACAAGTTTACCGAATGGGTAGGGGTGGAGCCATCGCCTCGTCAAATGGCCGAACCACGCACAAACGTGTATTACCACTGGACAGCCGAAGAGCTAGGCCGCTAGAAAGGAGCGAATATCAATGCCGGGAATTGGTATACCGCCACTGGAAAAGACGATACCGCCCATTGTCAAGCGCAATTACGGCAAATGGATTTATCACGAAGTGCCCCGACCCGGGGTGCTGAAACATGTAGCGGAGAGTGGTGAGGAGTGTTACACCGTACGCGCCGGTATGCCTCCCAATGGTCGCGTGAGCACGGCACTGGCACGCAGCATCTGTGCCGTCGCCGATAAGTACGCCGAAGGCCACCTGCGCATTACCCGCCGCCAGAGCCTCGAATTGGTCGGCGTGCCCGAAGCCCAGATTGACGCCGCCATCGTCGACCTGAACGCTCTGGGCCTGCCGGTTGGCGGCGTGGACCACACCCTGCACAATATCGTGGCCTGCACCGGCTGGATCCATTGCCAGTTCGCGGCCACCGGCGCTGCCGCGATCAGCAAAGCCCTGGGCGACGACCTCTACGACATTTTTCTCAAAGAAGACCTGCCCGCCAAGCTGAAGGTCTCCATCTCCGGCTGTGTCAACAATTGCGGCGAGGGCATCACCGCCGACATCGGTGTCATCGGTATTCACCGCGACCTGCCGCGGGTGGACGATGAGAAGGTCAAGAAGTGCGAGATGGCCTTGATCATCTCCGTCTGCCCAACCGGAGCGATCCGCCCCAAGCCTCCCAAGAGCGTGCAGGTGGACCCGAATCGCTGTATGCACTGCGTGGCCTGCGTCGGACAGTGCGAGGGTATGCCTATCGGCGACCCCGTGACGGACGGCGTAGCCATCTACGTCGGAGGCAAGTCGGGCAACGCCGGCAGCGGCCCGAACTTCTCCAAGCTGATCATCCCCTACCTGCCGAATACACCACCGCGCTGGCCCGAAACGAGCGCAGCGGTCAGGAAAATCATCGAGGCCTGGGTCGCCGGCGCGCGCAAACACGAACGAGTCATAGACTGGATCAATCGCATCGGCTGGGAGACATTCTTCGAAAAACTGGACATCCCCATGACCTATAAACAATTGGATGGCTACGTCCTGTGGCCTATGTCCTCTCGCACCGGTGTACGGTTCCATTGGTGAGGTTTTGGGAGGGAGTAGGGAGTAGGGAGTAGGGAGTAGGGAGTAGGGAGTAGAGCGACTCCAAAACGATGAATGCAGGATGAATGATGAACGGTGCGAGATAGGGATAGAGATAGAGAGAGGGAGGGAGGGGAACGTGAAGGCGTGAAATGTGCAACCGTGCCACGCAACACGCAACACGCAACACGCAATACGTGATACGTACCAACGCGCGAACACATCACGCAACACGGTAATCCAAAATCTAAAGTCTAAAGTCTAAAATCTAAAAGGGAGGATACAAACCATGGCAGGACAAACAATCGAATTCAAAGGAAAGACATTGGAATTGGACGAGGATGGCTTCTTGCAAGACCCTGATTTGTGGGATGAGGAGATCGCCGAGTTCTTCGCCAAGGAGGAAGCGATTCCGGAGCTGACCGAGGAACACTGGAAGGTGATCAACTACATTCGGGATTACTATCTGCAATTCGGCATTGCCCCCATGATCCGCAAGATCGGCAAAGCCTGTGATATGCCGGTAAAGCACATGTACCAGATCTTCCCCACCGGCCTGGACAAAGGAGCTTGCCGCTGCGCCGGACTGCCCAAGCCAACCGGGTGTGTGTAAACCATGGATAGCGTCAGTCTGATCTTCAATGTACTGGCCTACCTGGCGCTGGCTATCTTCTGGGTTGGGGTGGGCTACCGGCTGTGGGTGTGGGCCGAAACACCGGTACCGCTCAAGATTCCCACCACGCCGGCCCCGGAGACGCTGGGCGGGGTCACGGCACGTATGGCCGGCGAGGTCGTCCTTTTCCGCAGCCTCTTTCGGGGCGACAAGGCCCTCTGGCTGGGCGGCTGGACATTCCACGGCGCGCTGCTGCTCATCTTGCTCAAGCATTTGCGCTACTTCCTGTTCCCTGTGCCGGCCTGGATCGCCGGGCTGAACCACATCGGCGTCTATGCGGGTGAGTTCATTCTCATCCCGCTCCTCTTCCTGCTCGTGCGGCGGTTTACGTTGGAGCAGGTGCGCTACATCTCCGTGCTGTCCGACTACCTGGTGCTCCTGCTCCTCATAGGCATAGCCCTCACCGGCCTGGCCATGAAATTCGTGGCCGGCGTGGATGTCGTCGCCGTCAAAGTGTTTATGCTGGGGATCATCACCCTCTCCCCGACCGTTATGCCGGCCAGCACGTGGTTCCTGGTCCACTTCTCGCTGGTGATCCTGCTGCTGGTCTACTTCCCCTTTAGCAAGTTGATGCACGCGGGCGGCGTGTTCGTGAGCCCCACACGCAACCAGCGCAACGATGGGCGCATTCGACGCTACGTGAACCCGTGGGACTACCCGGCTGAGTCGGGTGAGTTCACCACCTTTGGGGGAGGATGACGCATGGCCGACATGAAAATCGAAGTTCCTCGCCTGCAACGCGACGCTTTCGCCGACAAACAGTGCCACCGCGCCCACGCCGATCACATGGAGGCGATCAATCTGCCCCCTGAGCTGGTGGACAATTGGCAGCAGCGGGCGTTGGAAAAAATGGAACAACTGCTGGGCCGCTACCGCTCGCTGCGCGATTATCTGGACATCTGCGTGCGCTGCGGCTCTTGCGCCGACAAGTGCCCCTTCTTCCTGGGCACCGGTGACCCGAAGAACATGCCGGTGGCTCGCGCCGAGCTGCTGCGCAAAGTGTACCGCTACTACTTCACGCCGGCCGGCTGGCTCCCCGACCTGGGGCGCGCGGAACCGCTGACCGAAGAGGTGCTCAACGAGTGGTACACCTACTTCTACCAATGTTCCGAGTGCCGGCGCTGCTCCGTCTTTTGCCCCTACGGCATTGATACGGCGGAGATCACCATGGCCGCGCGCGAGATCATGGCCAGCATTGGCGTGGCCAACAAGTACATCACCGAAGTGCTGGCCAACGTCTATCGCACCGGCAACAACATTGGCATTCCCGCACCGGCCTGGGCCGATAACCTGGAGTTCCTGGAAGAGGACATGCAAGAGGATATCGGCGTGGATGTGAAAATGCCGGTGGACGAGGTCGGCGCAGATGTGTTGCTCGTGCCCCCCTCTGCCGACAACTTCGCCAACCTGGACACGATGATGGGCTATGGCAAGGTGTTCCACGCCGCCGGCATCAGTTGGACTACGTCCACCTACGCCAGTGAAGCGGCCAACTTCGGTCTCTTCATCGACTTCAACAACATGAAAAAAGTCAACAAGCGCATCATCGACGCCGCGCGACGGCTGAAGGTGAAGAAGATCGTCTTCGGCGAGTGTGGCCATGCCTGGCGCGTGGCCCTCTACATGAACACGCTCAATGGCCCACTCGATTTCCTGGAGGTGCCCCAACCCATCCATTGCACCGAGTTCACGCTCGACTTGTTGAAACGGGGTGCTTTCAAGTTGGATAAGAGCGCGAACGACGAATACGTGGTCACCTACCACGACCCGTGCAACATCGCCCGGGCCGGTGGGCCGCTGGAACCGCCGCGCGAACTGATCCGCGCCTCGTGCAACCGCTTCGAGGAGATGCCGGAGAACACCACGCGGATCAATACCTTCTGCTGCGGTGGCGGCGGCGGGCTGCTCTCCGACGAACACATGGATGTGCGCATGGCCGGGGCAAAGATGCGCGCGACGGCCGTGCAGACGACCAACGCAAATTACCTGGCCACGATGTGCGCGATCTGCAAGGCGCAACTCAAGAAGGTAAATACGCACTACAAGCTGGGGGTGGAGGTGGAAGGGGTACACGCGCTGTTCGGTCGCGCCTTGGTGCTTAACGGAAATCAGGAGGTGTAGGGACGATGGGCAAAGCGATTATATTGTTGCTATTATTGTTCCTGGTGTGCGGGCTGGCCGGCGTGGCTGCTCGTGCCGGCGGCCCGGCGCCTTCGCTGAACGGTACAGGCTCGCTGACTCTGGAAGTGCCGCCCGGTCTGCAGCCGCCCGATTACCACCGGCCGCTCGAAACGTGGAAGGTCACGCACCCGGCGCTGGTGCAGGCTGCGGGCGATCAGGAATGCCTGGCCTGCCACAACCCTGACACCTTCTGCAACGTCTGTCACCAGTATGTGGGGGGCGTGCCCCTCTTCCCGGGCTGGACTCCGACGCCGGTGCCGCCACCGACCGAAGTGCCCACACCCGGTCCCGCACCCGAGGCGAACGCCGCTGTCACTTTCTCCGCCGACGTTCTCCCTCTGCTGCAAGCGCGCTGTGCCGGGCAATGTCACAACCCGCAGGCGGCCGCGGCCATGGGCGGATGGGACGCCACGACCTACGATGCCTTGATGGGCACCGGCAAACATGCACCGGTCGTGCAGGCCGGCGATCCGGCCGGCAGCCTGCTCCCTCAGAAACTGCGCGCTATCTCCGCAGCGGGAGCACCCATGCCGATGGGCAGCGCGCCGCTCTCCGAACAAGAAATCCGCACGATAGAGAGCTGGATTGCCGCCGGCGCGAAGAACGATTGAGGCCGTGGGGCAATGATCAATTGACGATTGTCAATGGTCAAGTATCAACGCAATGCGCAATACGTCAATCCAAAATCGTAAATCCGCAATCTAAAATCACGAGGGGAGAGGTGATGCCTTTGCGTGCCGCAAGTTACCACTGCTGATTCATGGCCCATCATCAGAAGGAGAGGAGGAGAGATTGAAATGAGTTCAGTTTTGAAGAAAAATGTGTGGGTGCTTGTCGCATGGGGAGTGTTACTGGCTCTACTGCTCGCGGCCTGTGCGCCCGCAGCGACTCCGGCCGCTGCACCGGCGACGAAAGTGCCGCCACCACCAACAAAGGCGCCCGCAACGAAAGCCGCGCCACCGGCTACGAAGGCCCCTGTAGCCACGGAAGCGGCGGCCCCCAAGCCGGCCGGTACCGGTGAGGGACTGCCCTTCGCCCTGGACGGATTGAAGACTGCCATGGTGGATGGCGCATTGGCCTATCTGCCACCGAACACGTACAATATCTTCATCAACTATGAACTGGGCATGCACTGTGTGGGCTTCGACATCAACTATTGCTGCGTGATCCCGCCCTACAACAGCGTGCAGGCCCAGGCCGTCAAAGTAGCCAGCGCAGACAATGCCCTGCCCAAGATGCTCTCGCCGGACGACGGCGTGAATCTGCGCTACGGAATTCGCGACAACACCTACAGCGAAGGGAACAAGATGGCCTATTGGGGCGTGCCGGCCGATGTGAACGGCGACGGCGACCGCACCGATCCGAACGACAACATGGCCAACTACGTTTGGACCCACCTGTACATTTATCAGGACTTGGAGGGAACGATACCGGACGGCGCAAAGGCGGAGGACCGTTTGCACGTGGGTAAGGAAATTCCCGTGCAGATCGACCACGGGCCTTCCGGCGCAGCCCTACAAGGTTTCGCCAGCTATGTGGGTGCAGGGGGCGGCGACATCGTCTTCACCGAATCGCGCTACGGCGCCATCGCAGACATTCCGCTGAAGCTGACGACCAGCTACGTGTGGGACGCGCTGGGCCTTCCACTGACCGCCTTCAACGACTCGAAGTTCGTGGACAAGGGCCACCGGGGAATCGGCGAAAGCGATTTCCAACCCTATCAGTATGCCGAAGTCACGTTGTACGATACAAATACCGGCCAGCCGGTGCAGGTAAACGGTGAACCGGTCAAATTCTTCGGCACCAATCCGGTGGACATCCCGAACTGTGAGGCATGCCACGCCAGCAACAAGGCGAACGGCAACAACCCGACGAACCATTACAAAGAAGAGTACGATTACTGGATGACTACCTACCCGGACATGAACGAGTACATGGCCCGCCTGGCGGCCGGCGCGATCTCTGTGTTGGAGCTACATGATGCGCGCTTCGGCACCGACTTCCTGTCCGATTACAACCCGAAGGCGTCCTACAACCGGTTAGGCAAGAAGCAAGCGGTGAACTGCTCCGACTGTCACGGCGACAACGTGCAGGGGCGGCTCAAGGCAAACGAGACCAAAGAGCAGAAGGCGACCCCGCTCACCGTCGGTATCCACAAAATTCACCTGGGTGCGGTGCCCTATCCGGACAAGTTTGGCCGGCCGCAGAATTGCCAGATGTGCCATCCGACGCACTATCAGGATCCGGTACAGAACAAAACCGGCGAGGGCTACAGCCCGATCACGTTGGACGGCGAGGCCCGCTTCTCCGATGGGGACATCCGCGAATCGGGTGGCGGCTGCTATCTGCGCCGCGATGCCCATGCCAACCGCGACGCCAAACCGCCCTTCTTCCTCAACGAAGTTGGCAAGTGGCTGTGGAAGAACGTCAGCCAAGTGGACGGCGAAGTGCGCGGCCTCTATTGCACCAACTGTCACAACGAGGACGCACATGCGCTCTACAACGCGGACAAGCTGGACGCTGCGCAGACGCAGGAAGGGGAGACGCTGCGCAACAAGAGCGTGGCTGAAATCGCCAAGTCTCTCGGCATGAGCGAGGCCGACTACACGGCGACTTTCCTCGATCCCACGGTCGGGGCCAAGGGCAACCCCCTGATCAGCTATTATGCGAACCACAAGCCGGCCGCGTTGCCGGAGGTGGGCGATGGCGTCACCTACGCCGACGCCTCCGCCGGCGAAGACTGGTGGCTGGCCGCCGGCGAGCCGCATTGCGCCGACTGCCACGTAGCACCCTTCGTGGAAAGCATGGGCGGGACCTATTTCCCGATTGATCAGGCGAGCAAGTATTCGCTCTATCGCTACTCCAAGGCACACGCCAATCTGGCCTGCCAGTCGTGTCACGAATCGATCCACGGCTTGTATACGGTCGGCGCGAAGGAGAACGGCGGCCCGGATCAGACCACGTACGAGCAGGCTTTGCAATTCAGCCCGGACGGCAAGTACGCCGGCCCGGTCACCTGTGTGGCCTGCCATGCCGTCAACGGCAACGGTGTCCCTGTGCAGCTTGCGGGCACGTCGTATGCCGATGACTACTATGCCTCGGTCACGCTGATGCACTCCATGCGTGGCGACGATTTCAGCCAGTCGGTTGACGACTTGGTAAAGAAGTACCCGTTCGACGCGGCCAAGAAGCTGGTTGCCGAAGCGGCGCAGTAACATTTTGCCGGCAGGGTTAGGGGGAGGACCGTGCGGTTCTCCCTCTACTCTCGTCGTGTTTGCGTGCTGCGGGCCGCGTGTTGCATAGAGCGAAGAGCGTCGAGCGACACGACACGCAACAATCCAAAATCGCAAATCCAAAATGGAGGGGTATTGGCCAACGTCGCAGAAAACTGTCGCAAATTTGGAAAGATCGCTTGCTGGCGGCTTTATTGCATGGCCCGCTTCACGGCGATCATGCTGGCCGTGTTGGCCGTACTCTCTTTCCTCACCCTGGGCGGGTTGGACACGGTTCGGGATTGGGCGGTCGGTCGCTCCCGTGCTGTGGAGCGTACAGAACAGCGATTCGTGGTCCCGGGGAATGGTGTATTGGAGCTGGATGTGCAAAACGATGTGGGAGACGTTCAGGTGCGGGTGGCGACGAACATTCAAGGCCGCGTGCAGGCGACGAAATGGGCACGGGCATTGAACGCGAGCGCCGCCAAGCAAGCCTTGGGGAACTTGGATGTGAAGATCGTTCGTCGTGGCAACAGCTTGGTCGTGCGCACATCCCGCAACGGCGACCCCGGCTTCTTCAGCGCAGTGGCCGATACGGGAGTTGACCTGCTTTTCGAGGTGCCCCATTCCACCGATATTCTGATCCGCAACGGACGGGGGAACGTGAGTGTGCGGGGCACCGGTGGCCGGCTGGAGGTGTGGAACGATATCGGCAACGTGGAGGCGATCGGCGTGGTGCCGGGCACCAAAGGATTGCGTATTACCACCGGCCGGGGCAACGTGACCTTCGGCGGCCCGCTCGTCTACAAGGGCTTGTACGAGCTGGACACAGGCCTGGGTATCGTGGGCCTGGGGTTGCCGCCGGATAGCAAATTCTTCATTGCTGCCAACGCCGGCGTAGGCATGATCCGCAATCAGTTTGCCTTGCAATCGGGCAGCGAGAGCCGGCGCGGCCTGGGCGATTCGCTGCACGGACAGGTGGGCAAAGCGGGTGAAACGGAGCTGCGTCTCCGCGTAGACTTGGGCATGATCGGACTGCAGCCGATGGAGATGGGAAAGTAGGGCGGTCTGAAACGATGAATGCAGAATGATGAATGATGGACGGCGTGAACCGTACTGCGTACTTCGTATTGCGTAAGGCTTTCGCGGGGGGCCATTACGCAACACGCAGTCCTGATATGCATTACTGGGGTCTTATGCTAGTTCCACCACAAGGGGCCCGTGCCGGATTGGAAATCGGCACTGGTGGCGAGGCCAAGCCGCTGGAAGCGGCTGCACTCCCGCCGGGCAGTCGCTTCAGCGACTTTGTCGTGGCCAGTGACGGCTTCAGCCCGTCACGGCAGGGCATTCGAGCATTCACGTCTAATCTAGCATAAGACCATACTGGCCAATTTACGGAACGTAACCATGAAAATCGGGGATTTCGAGTTCAGCCGGCGGGAGTTGGCCGGCTCGATGGGCGATTTCGGGACGTTGTTCCCTCTGGCCGTCGGCTATATCGTCATCGTCGGGCTGAACCCGGCCGGCTTCCTGGTGGTGATGGGACTGACGAACATTGCCCTCGGCCTGGTCTACCACATCCCGATGCCTTTACAACCGAAAAAAGTGGTCGCTGCGGTAGCCATTGCCCAACGCTGGGACCCCCAAACGGTCTACGGCGCCGGGCTGGGCCTGG
>CAZFFM010000073.1:0-13143 GCA_964517425.1 uncultured Ardenticatenales bacterium
GCTGCGAAGGGTAGCAGGCAGGACAAACAGGTCCGCGGCATGGTAGAAGGCCGGCAGTTGCTCGTTCGGAATCTGGCCGAGGAAGTGGACCTTGTCCGCTATGGCCAACTCACCGGCCAGCCGGCGCCACTCATTTTCCATGGGGCCTTCGCCAATCACGAGAAGCCGTGCATGGATGTGTGTCATGGCTTGCAAAAGGTGCGATAGGCCTTTGTAGTATCTGAGCAGGCCGACGAAAAGGAGCAGCGGATAGTCGGACGTGCCGGGGGATGGGGCGGTGCCGTAGCGCGCGCGAAGCGATTGCACGAGAGTATGATCCAGGGTCTGGAAACGTTGCAGGTCTATCCCCAAAGGGATCACCGTACAACGGCCTGCTCGCGGGCGCAGGTACGGAGAGCTTTCGATGTAGGGCGGGCTGGTAGCGATAATCCGGTCGGCGTGATCCAGCACGCGGGTGAGGAACGGGCGATAGAGTCGCAACCAGCCTTTCTGGCGGACGACGTCGCTGTGGTAGGTGATGACCGTGCGACGGGCCCGGCCTAGGAGCAAGTTGGAGACTTCGCCAAAAGGGTACGGAAAGTGCAGATGAGCAATGTCGGGCCGTTGCCGGGCCAGGAGAAGGGGGAAAGTGAGACTGAGGGGGGCTCGCGCGACGGTCAATAGCCGGCCGGCTTTGATCACGCGTATGCCCCCCTGCCTTGCGGTGGTTGTGTGCAGCCCCCGATTGGTTACCAGGACTGTGACGTCGTGGCCGCGGGCTGCCTGGCCCTCGGCCAGCAATCGAATATGATTCTCGATGCCTCCCAGGACAGGATAGTAATCCTTGTAGAGGTGGAGAATCTTCATAGGCTTGTCGGGCAGGGCTGCCCTACGCCCAAGGTCTACTCTTCTTTGTCACCCGCAATGTATTTGACCCCGCGAAACGTTCCGCAATGCGGACAGATGTGATGGGGAAGGTGAAACTCATGGCAATGCGGACACGAGACCATTTGCACGCGCGACAACGCATCGTGGGCGCGCCGGCGGTCGCGGCGTCCTTTTGAGATTTTTCGTTTTGGTAATGCACCCATTACAGATACTCCTTCTTCGTATTTGTGGTAGTCTCCTCGTTACGTGTTGCTGAAAAAATATGGGGTGTTTTAACCACAGATTGCACGGATTTCACAGATTAAGAAGCAAGAAATTCGTGGTATCTGTGTAATCTGTGGTTCATTATGTTTATCAACACCCAAGCGGGAGACTAGCATATTTCTGATTGTCGTAAAAGTGATTAAGCCACTGCCTATTCTTCTCGCAACGTACGCAAGGCTGCCCAACGTGGATCGCCCTCTTCAGGGGGACAGTCGCACGTGCGCAGGTTCCGGTTTTCTCCGCAGAAACGACACAAGCCTTTGCAATCGAGGCGGCACAGCGAGCGGATCGGAATCGCAAGTAACAGATTCTGCCGCACCACCTCCGACACATCCAAGATGTTTTGGTCGACAAGGAAAAGGGATGGGTCTTCGATGTCCTCGTCGTCCAAATCTTGTGCAGCTTCGTGAAACTCTTCTTCGAATGTGAAGGCTACTTCTTCAGAAAACGGCTCAAGGCACCGGCTGCAGGCCAATTCGACCTGGCAAGTCAGATCACCTATGCAGAGGATGCCGTCGACTACGCGCAGCAACGAAATCTTGCCCTGCAAGGCAGAGGAGCAGTGCACCTCAGTCTCCAACCAGGACATATCTTCATCTACAGAATAACGCCGCACAGCCCCTGGCGACTGCTTGAGCAATTGCCCAATATTAAAGCGCATTATATGCTAACCGTCCCGATCTGTCAAGTATTGTCGCCGGACTCGACGGGCTCGTCGGTCTGCAGGTCTATCTTCAGGATTTCAATACCATTCTGGACCTGTTTTTCGATGGCTTGCAACTGAGTTTGGAGATTTTTCAGTGTGTCCAGAGCGTAGGCATCTGATTCGCGGCGCATAAACTCTGCTTCCTCGTAAGCCTTGGCAATAATCTCTTCGCTGCGTGCTCTGGCCTGCTGGGTAAGGGGTTGCTCATCCGTCAGTTTGCTGGCTTCTTCGACAGCATGTTCGGCAATCCGACGGGCCTCTTCTTTTGCTTGGGCCAGGATACGTTCTCTGTCTTGTTGTACACGCTGCGCGTGACGAATTTCGGCGGGAATGGCCAAACGCAACTGGTCCACCAAATCCATGAACCGCTCCTGGCTGACCACTACGTTTTTGGTAGTAGGTACTTGCCATGCGCTATTGACCAGTTCTTCTAAACGATCCACCAAGAACAGGATGTCTATTTTTCTCCTCCTGTATGACGGTATGCGGGGCACAGCTCCCAGGTGACAGTGTGACAGTCTGGTCGCCCGGTATCAAAGGTAGCCCCCCGGCAGAGCAATGTGCCGCCGCGCTCTGGTTTAGGCCGTTCCCAGTGAGATGATGGGAACTTTGTCGTTGCTGGCCTCCCCCAGTTTGGCAAACTTCGTCTGCAGTGCCTGGGCAACATGGGACGGGACGAACGGCTCGATTTCACCCCCCAGCATGGCGACTTCTTTTACAATACCCGACCCCAAGAATGAATGCTCCAGGCTGGTAATCAAGCAGACCACATCCAAATCCGGAGCTAGTTTGCGGTTCATCAGGGCCATCTGGAATTCAAGCTCGAAGTCCGAAACAACCCGCAAGCCCCGGACGATGACTTGTCCGCCGCGATTTCGGACATAGTCAACCGTCAATTGGTCGTAACTTTCCACGGTAATGTTCGGCACGTCGCGGAATGCTTTTTGTGCCATCTCCATGCGCTCTTCCGTCGTAAAGAGCAGGTCCTTTGACGGGCGCGCGTATACGGCCACAACGAGCTGGTCAAAAATGGTCGCAGCCCGATTGGCGATGTCCATGTGCCCGTTTGTGATCGGGTCAAAGGCTCCCGGGTAGACAGCGATGGTCATGATTGATAATGTCTCCTTCTTTCATCGAATGTGATTTGCGCTGACAGCGTTACTGTATAGGCTCAGTACGGTCGCTCCATAACGCCGTTCACGGAATCGCTCCAGGGTTCCGAGTTGTTCGGGCATATCGAATGTGCGCGGGTGTTCCACCACGACAACGGCGTTATCCGCCAAAAGGTCAATCTGCGTTATGGCCTGCGCCACTTCCACGATGTCCGCATCAGCATAGGGCGGCGTGACCGATACCAAAGCATACTTCGGAATATCGCCAGACAGCAGGGCGAGCAGTTCCGGGTGTTTCAGTACGCGCTGCACGCGTAAGCGGAAGACCCGCCCCCGGTCATCAAAATGTGCCTTCTCCAGGTTCTCGCGAATCGTTTTGAAGCAGGTCGGGTGACTTTCTACGAAATCTGCTGCAGCGGCCCCCCTGCTGAGTGCTTCAATGCCGACAGCTCCTGTGCCGGCATAAAGGTCCAGAACGCGATTGCCCGGACCGCCTCGTGAATCAAGAATGTTGAACAGGGACCCTCTCACACGATCCATCATCGGGCGAATATGTACGCCACGTGGCGATTTGAGTCGCATTCCTCCAACCTGACCCGCAATTACCCGCATGATCGTCTTCTTCGCTCAACTCAAGTCTGCCGATTGTTGCCAGAAGGCATCCACCTGTTTGACGACCAACTGGTGTTCTGGCAGGGACAAAGCAGGATCGGCTGTAATGATCTCTTGGGCGGCTTCTCTGGCTTCTACCAGTACATCCGTGTCACTGAGTTTGGCAACGCGCAGGTCAGGTAAGCCGCTCTGTCGTGTACCAAAAAACTCACCAGGGCCGCGCATTTCCATATCCACTTCGGCCAGGGCAAAACCGTCGGTGGTCTTTTCCAGCGCTCGCAAGCGGGTTTCTGCTTCCGTGCTCGATGCGTCGGAGAGCAAGAGGCAGTAGGATTTGTGCTCCCCACGGCCTACGCGACCTCGAAACTGATGCAACTGGGCCAGGCCAAAACGGTCGGCTCCTTCCACGAGCATTACCGAGGCGTTCGGCACATCTATGCCTACCTCTACGACCGATGTAGAGACCAAAACGTCTAATTCCTGGCTGTAGAAGCGCTGCATTATGTCGTCTTTTTCGTTGGCCTTCATCCGACCGTGTAGCAGCCCCAGCTTCAGGTCGGGGAATATCTCTTTTTGCAGGCGGGCATGTTCATCGACCGCAGCTTTGGCCTCGATCTTGTCGGAGGCTTCGACCAGCGGGCAGATGACAAATGCTTGCCGTCCTTCTTGTATTTGCCGGCGCAGAAAGGCGTAGGCCCGCTCTCGTTCCTGGGGCGACAACCACTTGGTGGTGGTTTGCTGCCGGCCGGCCGGCATTTCGTCAATCACCGAGAGATCGAGATCGCCGTATAGAGTCAAGGATAGCGAGCGAGGAATGGGGGTCGCGCTCATCACCAGGATGTGGGGATAGTGTCCCTTGCTCCGCAACAGAGCGCGTTGCTGTACGCCAAATCGGTGTTGCTCGTCAATGATCGCCATACCCAGGTCGTGGAAGTTGACCCCTTTTTGAATGATGGCGTGGGTGCCGATGACTATATCCGCTTTTCCGGCCTCAATCTCGGCAAGGGTCAGTTCGCGTTCTTTCTTGCTCAAACTTCCGGTCAGCAGGCGCAGTGTAGGGCACGGCAATTCTGTTCTGCCATTTTCGGCAAACAATTTGGTGAAGGTCTTGTAGTGCTGTTCGGCCAGAATTTCGGTGGGGGCCATCACAGCGCCTTGCAGGCCATCGGCCATGGCGACGAGCAGCGCGATGGCGGCGACTACGGTCTTTCCCGAACCAACATCGCCCTGCAAGAGGCGGCTCATCGGTTCCTGCTGGCCCATGTCCTGTAGAATCTCTTCCAGGGAGCGTTGTTGCGCTCCGGTCAGGGTGAAGGGCAACGTGGATTGAAACGCTTTCACGAGTTCTGGACGTGCGGTGATGGCGCGACCGGTCTGGGCGTGCCAGCGCCGGCGTTGGCGCAGAACACCGATTTGGATCCACAAGAACTCGTCAAACGAGAGACGATGGCGTGCCTGGGCAAGGCGGTCCCAGTTGTCTGGAAAGTGCATTTGCTGTAAGGCTTCGGTCAGGCCGAGCAGTTTATATTTTTTGCGGATTGACGAGGGCAGAGGGTCCGGTACGGCTTTTGCCCACCGGTCTACGACGCGCTTGAGCAGCCGGCGCATCCAAAGGCGGCCTATCCCTTCGGTCAGCGGGTAGACTGGCACCAACCGGCCCGTGTGGATGTGTTCACGTTCCAATGGTTCCCAGGTGGGCGATTGGAAGGTGAGGCGTCCCAGGTATTCGTCCACTTTGCCGCTGAGCACGATTTTTCTTCCGGGGGCCAAGCTTTTCAGGAGATAGGGTTGGTTGAACCAGGTGGCTTGAATCTGTCCGGTGCCGTCGCTGATGATGCCGGTGGTGATGATGATGCCACGGCGATTTTGCCGGTTGGTGATCCGTTGTACCGCTCCACTGATGGTCACTTCTTCGCTATACATCAAGTCGCTGATCGGCTTGAGGGCGCTGTAGTCATCATAGCGGTGAGGAAAGTGAAAGAGCAGGTCGCGAACTGTTTTGATGCCCATGCGGGTCAGCCGGCGAGCGTACACATCGCTTATGCCGCTGAGCGATTGGATGGGCATTTCCAGATTCTGTGGAGGTCGCGCAGGCCGCGCGGAACGGCGGCGGGGCGGCGCTTTGCGTGGAGCCGATTTTCCCTCTCGCTTGGGGGCTGTGCGCAAACGGTCCATGACTTGCTGGATGGCGTCGGTGCGCGCGGGAACCTCACGTGAAGCATAGTTGCTCAAGCGGGCAGCCACAAATTCTGTCAGCTCAGCGACTTCTTGGTCCGGGTGGCTTTTGGTTACGTCATCTTTCCACCGCTGGATGAATGATTCCAATCCACCGATCACTGCCGTGTCTTGACAGCCTTTTTCTTGCTCCAACTTGAGGATGCGGGTTATCTTGTCTGTTATTGAGTTCATGTTATCGATTAGAGTTATCCGGTGAAAGCCCGCTCATCTTCCATGCTGGCCGGCAGCGACTGGCTGCTGTCTTCTATGGCGCAGCACGAGAAGTGCCAACGAAATGATAATGAAGGCGGCAGAGAGAAGCTGTGCAGTGGGAATCCCGGCAGTCAGCCAGGCGTCTGGGCGTTGTTGCTCCACGATTATGCGCCCCAAAGGATAGAGTATCATGTAGAGCAAGAAGCCGTCTCCCGTAAGCAGGCGATTGGCAAAGCGGTGCAGGATAAACAGCAGTATGGCGAAGGCCATCAGATTCCACAAAGATTCGTACAGGAACGTAGGGTGGAAGCGTGTGCCAATGGGCAGGCTGGCGAACATAGGCAGGCGATGGGCCGGGTCGATGGGGATTCCCCAGGGCTGGGTGGTCGGATAGCCATACAACTCCTGGTTGAAGAAGTTTCCCCAGCGGCCAATGGCTTGTCCCAGAAGGAGGCCTGGTGCAGCCAGGTCCAGCCAATGTAAGAGGGAAAGTTTTTGGTATCGTGTGTAAAGGTACAGGCCCAGCAATCCCCCCGTGATTGCACCAAAGATTCCCAGCCCACCTTGCCAGACGGCGATGATCTCCGCCGGGTGATTGAGGTAATAGCGAAGCCCGATTTGGGAATCTTGCGGGCTGGAGAATACGTGGTACAGCCTTGCACCAACGAGACCCAGGATCAGACAAACGAGCAAGGCGTTCCACACGTGGTCTGGGTCGTCTCCGTGGCGGCGTGCTTCCAGGCTGGTGACGTAGGCTCCTGCCAAGGCTCCGATCATGATCAAGAGACCATACCATCGGAAGACAAGTGGGCCTATTTGAAAGGCGATTGGATTCATAGTCGATAACTCGCTCCATTGTATGCCGGACATCACGGTCAGCCGCTGTTTTGTGCAACCAGAGCGGAATGAGACCGCTGTTCCGTGACAAGTTTCCTCGTTTTATGTGCGGTCATAATACACCATCCCTCGACTTTCGTCAAATACTCTCCGTGCAACGCACGCGTTTGCCTGGAGGGGACTACGCTTCTTGGGATCGTGCGTTTGACAACGAGAGAATCTGGCGTAGAATAGCAGGAACGAGTCAATAGAATTAGCAGAAGTTCAACTTCTCTGAGAAGTTGAACTTATATTAACTCTTCTTGCCTCGGGGAAAGGCGAAACAGGTGACCAACAGGGGCGTAGGCGCGCACGGTGAGGAGATCGCGGCGAGGTATTTGCAGCAACAAGGTTGTACAATCCTGGCGCGCAACTGGCGCGGTCACCGGCTGGGCGAAGTGGATATCGTGGCCCAGGATGGCGATTGCCTGGTCTTTGTCGAGGTGAAGACACGCCGCAGCCGTAACTACGGTTTGCCGGAGGAGGCGGTCACCGCTGCCAAGCAGAAGCGCTTGCTCACCCTGGCCCAACTCTACCTGGCCGAGGAGTTGGGAACCCAGGATGTTTTTTGGCGAATCGATGTGATCGCCATAGAACTCTCGCGCGGGGGAAAGCTCCGCCGGCTGGAACACTTCCGCGATGCCGTAGAGTTGTAGGGCAAACCCCCTTATGGAATGATCAGTTTCTGCCCAATCTGTAGCTGGTCGGGGTTGTCGATGTGATTGGTCTGCGCCAGGGCATCCACTGTCACTCCAAATTGGCGGGCGATGCTGCTCAAGGTGTCTCCCTGCTTCACCACGTAGGTTTTCTGTGGCGGCGTGCTTGTGGGCACAACGGGCTGGGTCGTTGCCGTGGGCAGTGGTTCCGGAGTGTCTTTTGCTACGGCTGTGTTTGTCGGCAAGGGTGCGTTTGTCGGTACAGGAGATGCAGTGGAAAGGGGGTGCTGTGCCGCCGGGGTCGGCGCAGCTTGCTTCGAAGGGCCAGCGTTGCTTTGCACGCTGGCCAGCGATTTGAGTCCGATGCGAAAGGCCAGCCCGCCACACAGGCAGACTACACCGATGCCAACGAGCGTTGCGATCAGAGCGGACATTCCACGTGTCGTTGAAGTCATGATTTTCTCCGTTAGTCTTCTTGTCCCAGCAATTTTCTTCTGAGCAGCATCGTTGAATTTTTATTCGGTCATCACGGTGCGCAATTCGTACACGGCGATAATGAATAGCAGCGTAATGATCACCGCTGATGTGACGCACCAGGGACAGATGGCGTAGATGACAAAAAGCTCCAGGTAGGTCAAATAAGCGGAGAAGAGTACGCCGATCAAAGTGACGACAAAGATGGCCAGGGCCAGCCACGCCCGGTTGTTCTTGAACAACCGCCCTCGGATGAACCAGCCCAGTACCAACCCCAGGTATGTGAATGCGCCCAGGGAGGCTACCGGAATGCCGCCCAGTTCTGCGTACCGGCTGGCATTTACTGTTTCGCACCCCCCCACGCCCACGCAAAGAGCGGTTGTGCCCGAAATGTGAACGTACCAGAGATATAACGATACGGCCAGACCCAATGCAGCCAGCAGCGGAAATGCCCCCGTTGCGAACCGGGAGGAATCGCTGGCCTCTTGTGTTTCCATGTTTCTCAGGAGCCCGTCGATAGGTTCGCTTCGATGGCCGCTTGGATTTGTTCGAACGAAGGGCCGGCGACCATCTGGCCGTTGACGAAGATTGATGGCGTGCCGCGTACCCCCAGGCTTTTCCCTTCTGCGGTTTCGCGCTGCACCTCATTCCGATATTTGTCTGAGTCGAGACACTGATTGAAGGAGTCTGCGTTCAGACCAAGCTCCGTGGCGAAGCGCTTGAGATTGGGCTTCGAGAAACCGCCGCGATTCTCGCCCTGCTGATTCTCGAAGAGCTTGTCTTGGTAATCCCAAAAGTGGCCCTGATCTCCGGCACAGCGGGCCGCTTCTGCAGCCCAGGTTGACTCTTCGCCAATAATGATGAAGTCCTTGTAGACAAAACGCACTTTTCCTTCTTTCACGTATGTCTCTTTGATCTGGCTTCCCGCCCCACGGGCGAATTGTGCGCAGTACGGTCACTGGAAGTCGGAGTACTCTACCACGGTGACCGGTGCATCTGCCGGCCCAAGTGTGCGTCCCCCTGATTCGACGACAGGGGTTTTGCTGCTCGATGGAGCGGTCGAATTTGAACGAAATAGCCCGCTTGCAAAGAAGATAATCAGGGCCACAACGATGACTGCTCCCCCGCCGGCCAGCAGAATCTCCCGCCGGCCAAAAGGACCTTCTGACGTTGCTTCTTTTTTCCGTGGATGTGCAACTTTGCGTCTAGCCATCTGCAACTCCTTTACGCATTATGAATTTCGTAGGGTCGTGGCCCGGCTACTCCACGATGGGCCCATTCAGCTCGACCTCAACTGGCGTGCCGGCCGGGAGGTGTGTGACATCTTCCGGTACGATCACGAGCGCGTTTGCCCAAATCAGAGAGGAGAGAATGCCGGAACCCTGTACGTTTACACCACTGCCACGTGTGGTCACAAAGTATTGGTCGCCGGTACGGGAGACTACGGCTCGCATGTAATGGCGCCGGCCGCTGTTGGTGACGGCTTCTTGCAACACGGCGCGCAGTCTTGGTTTCTCGAGATGCGTGTGGCCGGCCATCCGTAGAATCGCCGGCCGCGCGAAAACTTCGAACGCGACAATGGAAGAGACCGGGTTTCCAGGCAGGCCCAGGAGCGGTACCCCCTGGATTTGCCCGAAGGCCAAAGGCTTCCCCGGCTTGATGCGCACCTGCCAGAAGTGCATCTGTCCTTCGGCGGCGAGTACGTTCTTCACTATGTCGTAATCGCCGAGAGAGACTCCTGCTGACGTGAGGAACAAGTCCACATTCTCGGCCAGCCCTTGGTGAATCTTTGCTGTCAAATCGGTCACGTTATCGCGGGCGATGCCCAGGCAAATGGGGATTCCTCCGTATTGGGCGACCAGGGCGGCGTTGCTATATTCGTTGCTGTTGCGGATTTGGCCTGGCTGCACCGCTTCGCCTAGACCGACCAGCTCGTCGCCGGTGGCCAGGATCGCCACGCGCGGGCGTCTGTACACGGCGACGTGACTGCGTCCCAAGGCCGCCAGCACGCCGATTTCTTGGGGACGAAGCAGGGTGTTCTTAGGCAAAATCGTCTGACCGGAGCGGATATCTTCGCCTGCCAAACGGATGTTATGCCCCTGTGGCACAGCGCGGAAAATGCGCACAAGGCCTTCGGTGGCCCCTTCCCGGCCTTCGTCCGTATCTTCAAAGCGGACGACTGCCGTGGCCCCGGACGGTATGGGTGCGCCGGTCATGATGCGCATGGCTGTTCTCCGGGTAACGGCCCGCTCGGGGACTGCACCGGCGGCTACGCTGCCGATCAAAGAGAGGGTGACGGGGTTTTCGAGGGTGGCGTCTGCAACATCGTCGGCAAGTACGGCATACCCGTCCATGGCCGAGTTGTCGAAGGGAGGAATGCTGTCACCGGCGGTCACGCTTTCTGCCAATACCCGATTCCGGGCATCTAACAAGAAAACTTCCTCGGCAGGCAGTGGGCGGATGTGTTCCAGTATGAAATTGCGTGCTTCGTCTACACCCAGCAGCGATACAGCGTTGTCTCTCACCAATATCCCCCTTCTCTGTCAACCTTGGAGATGCTGGTGAATTATAACATACTTCAGCCCATAGTCAAAACAATCCTCGGACGGGGGTTGTGTATCTCATTCGGTGGAAACTGCCAGACAGTATAAGCCTCATGGGTACGATTTCTTTTTTGAGCAAGAAACGCTCACCACGAAGACTTGCCTACGGCAGGTACAAAGACACCAGAAAAGGAACGTCGTCGATTCTTTGTGTCTTTGTGTCCAGCAGTCTGTTTTGACTCCAGTCTTGCTTAACCAGTAACTTATTCGTAAGCGTTCAGGGACTACCCTGGAAACACCTGCTTCAATCTCTTTTTTGCCACGAATTACACGAATTTTCACTAAATTTTTGTTTTTTTCGTGCAATTCGTGGCAGATTCAGGGGGTGCTGAACGGTTACACTTCTTCGTCAGAATACTAGCCGCTCACCTTCAGAATCGCCGGCAGGAACAGGCGGTGCGCCGGCTCCTGGAAGCTGAACGATTGGGCTTCGATCACCCCGCTCGCCGTTTCGGCGGTGACGACGACGGTTTGGCTGATGGCGGAGGAGAGGGTGACGCTTACCAAGCCACTGTGCGTGGTCACCGTGAGCGCGTCTTGTGTGGACAGCATTCCGCTCCCCTGCGGAGCCAGCGTGCCTCCGGAATTGGTGAGCGTCACCAGCGTGCCGTCGGCCACGTTGACCCCCTGGCGATCAACCACGCGCAGATTGAGTGGCGCGGGTGGACCGGCGAGGAAGGTGGTGTTCTGGTTCTCAAAGTTTGATTTGCCGGCCAGGGCATTGTCAACCACAACTGTCAATGCGTTGAGTCGGAATTCATTGCCCCAGTTGTCGGCAATGAACGCCGTGTTCGTCAGCACGTCCCCGTTGGAGAGCGTATCGGTGACGCGCACCCGAAACTCGATGGTCTTTGTGGTGACCGGGCTGATGCCGACAGCGGTCATGAGAATGGTGTTGGTGCCGGCGTCGTAGGTGGCGCCGCCGGTGACGCTGCCCGGAACGTAGGTCGTGCCGGACGGGATCGCGTCGGTCAGGGTGGCGTAGGCGGTTCCCACCGCGCCGGTGTTAGGTAGAATGAGGGTGTAGGTCATAAAGTCGCCAGCCTTGACGAAAGGCGGGGCCTCTTTTTTGACCTCCGTCAAGTTGCCGGCGTTGCCGGGCACGAGCATGGTCATTGTCATGGGCTCCCAATTCAGCCCGATTGGCGGTGCGTTAACGTAGGCAATGTTGGGAGCAGGCTGCCCCGGGGGACAGAACATGAAGGCGTCAAAGCCAATGACCGCCTGATGAAGCGGATCAAGTTGCACACTTTGCCAACCGTTAAGGGGGTCGTTATCAGCCTCCCAGTTTATGCCGTTGGGCTGCTGGTTGAGCTGGGCGCTAACGGGATAAACATGCCCTGGACCATCCAGTTGCAGCGAGTCGGGTTGCAGTTGATAGAAGCAGGTGCCGTAGTCAAGCTGTTCATACAGGGCGACCGGGACGGCATTTTGGCTGTCTGGGTTCTTGACAGTGATATCAAGGTGGACAAGGTCAGAGCCGATGGGATCGGGGATGGAAGCATGTACATGAACAGGGGGAATCGTGAAATGGTTGGGATGCACCATACAACCCCAGTAACGACCACTGTCCTTTTCGTACAGATGAACGAGCAAATCGGGGGGCGGCTTGTAATCAATCAGCAGGGGCGGAATGTCCCAGATAATGCGTCGCATGGGGACCGGTTCGTGGTTGACGCCTATGATGCCGCCTGGAAGCTCCACTTCGAAGAACACGTCGAAGAAGCTCTCGGCCGGGAAGTCCTTGCCAGGGTTGATCTGGGTGATCTGGCCTACAGAACGCCTGTCAGGGCTCTCGTGTATGGTGACCGGCCCTACCACAGGGCCTAGGTCAATCGTTCCTTGCAGAGTCATTTCAACGAGTTCCGTCGGTATTTGTTCATTGCCGTCCGGGCCTACGGCCGGTGTATCACGCCGAATGGTTGTTGGCCCATTGGCGATAACGGTGGACATCGCCAGCCCCCGGCAAAGAGGCACAAACCCTAGCGTCGTTGACGAGTTGAATTTGTCCACCCCTGCGTCAGGGTAAAGCATGAGCGGCCCGGTCCGATTGGCTCGCTCCTCCTCCCAACTGGCCAGGACGTGGCTCGTGTATGTCCGGGAGCCGACTGCGAGGAATGCCAAGCCAACAACGGTGATAGCCACCATGATGCCTGCAACCAACAAAAGCCTGCGCATGATCATGACATTCTCCTTTGCAGCATTAGGAGTTCCCTATCACTTTCTCTTCACTGTGGCCGGTTCTACCGCTCGACGGACAGGTTTTCGCAGGGAAGCGACCAGTTTGCAGAGAGTGCAAGCATCTCCGCAATCGGCCGGCAATGATCATGTCAATCAGCAGGCCGCATTCCGTGTGGCCTCACAGGGTCGCGATGAAGGCGTCGTTGAGGCAATGACGTGAATGGGCACGAAGAGCTGGATACAGTATACACCATATTTCTGTACCTGTCAAAGAGGGTATGCAGGTGGGTGCCCGTCACATTTTTGTGTCTGCAATCATTCACGCCCTGCCCTTACCACCAAGACACAAAGACACGAAGTAT
>CAZFFM010000074.1:0-13113 GCA_964517425.1 uncultured Ardenticatenales bacterium
TCTGACGACTGACATCTGGCGACTGACATCTGGCGACTGACATCTGGCGACTGACATCTGACGACTGACATCTGACGACTGGCATCTGACGACTGACACCTGGCGACTGACATCTGGCGACTGACATCTGATCACTGAGGCATCCATGAACAGGAAGAAAACCGGATTGCTGATCATCTTCCTGATTATCGCGAGTGCAGTCGTTGGCTGCACCGTCAAAATCAGCCGGCTGCCCGTGCTTCCCACGCAAACGCCGTTGCCCCCCACGAAAACGGTGCCGCCGTCGCCCACCGCGTTCCCCAGCGTGCCCCCAACGAGTACAGCAGCCCCGGCGGAGACAGTAACCGGCACGCCGACAAACAGTCCTGTGCCGCCGACAAGCTCGACACCCACAGTCACGCCGGCACCTTCACCGACGGCCACGATCTATGTCGTGCAATCGGGGGACAGCTTGAACCGCATTGCCCACCGCTATGGCACGACGGCCGAGGCCATCGCCCTGGCCAACGGGATCGCCGTAACGAGAACCCTGCATATCGGGCAGACCCTGATTATCCCGGCAAATGGGGCGATAATCTCGGCGCAGTCGAGCGCAGTGCAACAGCCTTCGCCGATCCCGCCGAGTCCCAGTTCTGGCCACACAAGTACGCCAACGGCAACTGCCGCACCAACCCAAGTTCCGACGCAGACGTCCGCGCCTGTTCCCTTGCCGACGGCGACGACGGCTCCCTTGCCGACGGCGACGACGGCTCCCGTGGGCACAGTCAGCGCCAGAAACATCGAAATCACCATCCCCGCCTACGCGTATGAGACGGCGTTCATGCCTTCCGAAGCAGCGGATCCGATTTATCCCTATCCTCGCATGGACTTTGACCACGTCGGCCCGCCGTCGCCACGGACGTTCCAGGCCATCCTCCTGGAAAACGCCTACACAGCCATCACCATTGTGCCGGCGCTGGGGGGGCGCATCTATCGCTGGGTAGACAAGACCACTGGCAGGGACCTGCTATACCGCAATCCCGTCCTCAAGCCCACGCATTGGGGGTATCGCGGATGGTGGCTGGCCGCCGGCGGGATCGAGTGGGCTTTTCCGGTAGATGAACACGGCCTGAACGAATACCGCCCCTGGCAGGTACAGGCCGCTTCTACCGGCGATCAAGTCACTTTCCTGGTCAGCGACACGGAAGACCACACCGGCATGACCGTTTCGGTAGCGATTTCGCTCGATTCGACGCACAGCTACTTCACGATCCGGCCCCGCATCTACAACCCGACCGGCAGCGCCCAGCCGTTCCAGTTCTGGGCAAACGCGATGATCGCTCTGGCCAACAACCGCAATACACCGTCATTGCGCTTTGTGCTGCCTACGGACCGGGTCGCCGTGCACTCCACCAGCGATCCGAATTTGCCAGTGCCGAAGACGCCGATTTCCTGGCCGGTCTATAATGGCCGCGACCTCAGTCTCTACGGAACCTGGCAAGGCTACCTGGGCTTCTTTGCCAGCCCGCGGGCCACCCAGGCATTCATGGGCGCGTATGATACCAGCGTGGACGAGGGAATCGTGCGGATCTTTCCGCCTGAGATTGCGCAGGGCGCGAAGGTGTTTGGGCCGGGGACGCTCGATCCCTCGCTGTGGACGGATGACGACAGCAACTACGTCGAACTATGGGGCGGCGTTACGCCCACGTTCTGGGACTACGGCACGCTCAACGCCGGCGAAACGTTGACCTGGGAAGAACATTGGTACCCTGTGAGCGGCCTTGGCGGTTACCGCTTCGCCAATGAGCTTGTGGCTGTCAACGCCACCGTGCAGGGAGACGAGGTGCGCGCTGCGCTGGAGACCAGCAGCCCCTTTGCCGGACAGCTTTTGCTGCGCCAGGGAAGCACTGTGATCGCACAGTGGCCCGTCACGCTCACCCCCGGCCACCCCTATCGCGTGTTTCGGCAGATTCCAGCCGGCGGCGTGGGGTCGCTCTCCCTTCAAATCCAAGACCTGGCCGGTCACCCGGTAGCCTCAATTCCCCTGTAGCCTTCTCGTAGGGAAAACGTATGAGAAATGTCCGGAAAAAGGGGGTTGACAAAATCGGTTGTTCGGGGTATACTGTAACCATACTCGTGAGGGAGGAACGGACCATTGCGACTACTGAATCAAAACAACAATTCTAACTTGTTGAATATCACCAAGGCAACACTGCCTTGGTGTTTTTTGTTGGTGTAGCCAACTCCACATAAAATCGCAAAGGAGGATTTGAATGGATTCGGGCATGATCGGCAAGATTCTGAAGGCCAAGCAATACGCAGAAGAGCTGGATCGAATTCAGTTTCGTTCATTTGATGTCGAGATCAGCGGCCACCACGATAGTCACCATGTGAAATTTCAGAGCGGAGAGTGGCGGTGCGATTGTGGATACTTCGTCGGTCGTGGCGTGTGTAGTCACACCATGGCAATGGAACGTGTGCTCGGAGTCATGATACCAACGGCACTTCAACACGCATAGACCGCACACGTAGCTTTGCTACAAGAGAGCCGGCCTTTAGACTTATGAAGGGCCGGCTCTCTTGTTTTTCCCCCCTGCCGGACTTGTTGGTACGCTGAAGGATGGGCAAATCAGTACACCGCCCGTACGGGCCATCATGTAAGAAACAAAGGAATCATTGCGTCTTTGTGTTGTGTACGCGCACGTCTGCGTCTTCTCTCGCAGATGGCGCAAAGGGCATTTGCACACCACCCGAAATGTGCTAGAATCTATGCAATGAATTCGCAGATTTGCCCAGTGGGGAGGGTGACAAGGGCCGCGCTATTTTCGTATCCGCTCAGCCTCCCCGGAATAGGACGCAGATACACGCAGATTTTCGCTGACTTCTTGAAATTATCTGCGTTTATCAGCGGGCAATCAGCGCAACCAGCGTTCTATTTTTGGGGTACCTGAAATCCTTGACACCACAAATTCTTTACAAACGAGTCAAGTTTAGACTCACGGATAGAAGGAAACACGGATGATTTCTTGGGTTCTTATCCGTGTTCTTTTCCATCCGTGAGTCTGGCTGTTCATCGGTTTGAGGCGCAGCTTTACCTATTTTCATCACCGGGAAGGAAAATCAGACAATGTCCAAAGATCGAGAACCGGTCATTGTGGGAGCGGCTCGTACCGCGATCGGAAAATTCGGGGGCACATTAAGCCAGGTGCCGGCCGTCGAATTGGGCGGTGTTGCCATTCGTGCAGCCGTCGAGCGAGCCGGCATTGACCCATCCGAGGTGGATGAGGTGATCATGGGCAATGTCATCCAGGCTGGATTGGGCCAAAACCCGGCCCGCCAGGCCGCCTTGCGTGGCGGTATCCCCGAAGATGTCGGCGCTCTGACCATCAACAAGGTGTGCGGCTCCGGCTTGAAAACCGTCATGTTGGCCGCGCAGGCCATCCGTGCCGGTGACGGGTCCTGCTATGTCGCCGGCGGCATGGAAAACATGAACCTGGGACCCTACCTGCTGCGCAAAGCGCGTTTCGGCTACCGGCTTGGCAACGCTGAAATGGTAGATAGTACGGTCCACGATGGCCTGTGGTGCGCAATCGAGAATCAGCACATGGGCGACTCCGCAGAGTGGATCGCTTGCGAATACAATGTCAACCGCGAAGATCAGGACGCGCTTTCCGTAGAAAGCCACCGCCGGGCCGCCGCAGCTATCGCCGCCGGCCGCTTCAAGAGCGAAATCGTGCCGGTCACCGTGCCCCAGCGCAAGGGGCCTCCCATCCAGTTCGACACCGATGAAGCGGTGCGCCCCAACACGAACAAGGAAGTACTCGCCCGCCTGAAGCCGATATTCCAAGAAGACGGAACCGTCACCGCCGGCAATGCGCCCGGCATCACCGATGGGGCTGCCGCGTTGGTTGTGACCAGCCGAGCCAGGGCAGAAGCACTGGGCCTGACGCCACTGGCCCGCATTACGGCCTATGCCCAGGCCGCGGTCAAGCCGCTGGCCCTCTTCGCCGCCCCCATCTACGCCGTGCGCCGGCTTACCGAAAAGATGGAAGTGGGCATAGATTATTTTGACCTCATTGAAATGAACGAGGCCTTTGCCTCCCAAACGCTGGCCGATGGCCGCGAGTTGGGGGTTGATTGGTCGCGGGTAAACGTCAACGGCGGAGCCATCGCCCTCGGACACCCCATCGGGGCAAGCGGCGCGCGTGTGCTGGTAACACTCCTCTACGCCCTTCAGGATCGCGATTTGCAAACCGGCCTGGCTACGTTGTGCCTGGGTGGTGGCGAAGCTGTCGCCTTGAGCGTAGAACGAACGGTATGATCCCGGCGGAATCATGATTGACTTTGGCCGTGAGATATGCGGGGATGTGCAAACCGCAGCAACCCGGGAGTGGCTGGTCACTAACGGGATTGGGGGCTACGCTTCGGGAACGGTGGCCGGGTTGCTCACGCGCCGCTATCACGGCCTGTTGATTGCCGCACTCAACCCTCCCTTGGGGCGCACACTCCTTTTGACGAAGCTGGACGAAACGGCATACTATGACAGCGAGCCTTTTCCCTTGTTTGCAAATCGTTGGGCCGGAAATCTGATCAAGCCAACCGGCTTCCACCACCTGGAACGATTTCACTTGGAAGGCACAACGCCCATTTGGACGTTTGTCTGTGCCGATGCGTTGCTGGAAAAGCGCGTCTGGATGCACCCGGGAGCCAACACTACCTACATTCGATACGACCTGCGACGGGCAACGCTCCCCCTTACGCTCAACTTGAAGGCGCTGGTCAATTACCGCGACCACCACGGTACCACGCGCGCGGGAGATTGGCAGATGCGCATTGAACCGGTGTCCAACGGCCTGCGCGTTACCGCTTTTGAAGGCGCGACATCCTTCCATTTGCTGAGCGACGGGGCCGGCGTGGAGGCTGCGCACATGTGGAATCGCAACGTGTTCCTGGCGACCGAATCGTACCGGGGGCTGGATGCCTACGAAGATCATCTGCACGCCGGCACGTTCCAAGCCACTCTCCAGCCCGGCCAATCGTTGACCCTGGTCGCCAGCACGGACGCAGCGCCTGCGTTGGACGGCCACGCAGCCTACGCCACGCGGCGCGACTACGAGCAATCGCTGCTTGCGGCAAACGGTCCGGCAAATGGCGGACAAGACAAAGCGCTGCAACGACACCTGGCCCTCGCTGCCGACCAGTTCGTCGTCCGGCGGCCCTTGCCAGATGGCGCCAACGGCTATTCGATCATTGCCGGCTACCCCTGGTTTGGAGATTGGGGGCGCGATACCATGATCAGCCTGCCCGGCCTGACCCTCGCTACCGGTCGCCTGCCCATTGCGGCCAGCATTTTGCGCACGTTCGCGCGTTACGTAGACCGCGGCATGTTGCCAAACCGCTTTCCCGAATCGGGCGAGACGCCGGAATACAACACGGTAGATGCTACGCTCTGGTATTTCGAGGCGATCCGGGCCTATCATGAAGCGAGCCAGGCGCAATCGAAGGACGGCGCAGGCGACATGGCCCTGCTTTCCGAACTGTTTCCCGTGCTGCAGGAGATCGTTGATGAGCACCGGCAGGGAACGCGCTACCAGATTCAGGTTGACTCCGCCGATGGACTGCTCTACGCCGGCGAGCCGGGTGTCCAACTCACCTGGATGGATGCGAAGGTTGGCAACTGGGTGGTGACCCCACGTATTGGCAAGCCGGTGGAAGTCAATGCACTGTGGTACAATGCCCTGCGAATCATGGCCCGCTTTGCCCAAATCCTGGGGGAGCAGTCAGAACAGTATGCCCGATGGGCAGACCAAACGGAAGCAGGGTTTGCACGTTTCTGGAACGAGGCCGCCGGCTATTGCTACGACGTACTCGATGGGCCGGACGGCCACGAGGCCACGTTGCGACCGAACCAGTTGCTGGCCGTTTCCCTGCCGCATAGCCCGCTTCGTAAGGAGCAACGCAAAGCGGTCGTGGATGTTTGTGCGCGCCGTCTGCTCACCTCGCACGGCATGCGCAGCCTGGACGCGGACGATCCGCAGTATGTGGGCCGCTACGGCGGTGATCAGTACCAACGCGATGGAGCCTATCACCAGGGCACGGTTTGGAGTTGGCTGCTCGGTCCTTTCGTCGAGGCGCATTTGCGCGTTTATGGCGATGTGGATTTGGCGCGCTCGTACCTGCGACCACTTATTCAACATCTGACCGGACACGGGGTGGGCAGCGTGAGCGAGATTTTCGATGGCGATGCACCCTTCACCCCGCGTGGCTGCATTGCCCAGGCGTGGGGCGTGGCGGAGCTTCTGCGGGCCGCGCAGCTCGCGGGAGCAACTGCGCGCCACCAAGGATGAAAAAGGCGTGGAGCGTGGAGCGTGGAGCGTGGAGCGTGGAGCTTTGAGTTACTGCTCAGGTAGGGCCCGTGCCGGATTAAAATCGGCACTGGGCTGCCCCGCCAAGCCGCTAAAAGCGGCTGAATTGCCACCGGGCAGTCGCTTCAGCGACTTTCTCTCGCGGCCAGTGACGGCTTTAGCCCGTCACGGCAAGGCTGCCTGAGTGGTAACCATTTTGAGGAGCCATGGAACAACTATTGACGAACATACGGAAGGAACTACCGGTTACAGAGAATGTAGCCTACCTGAACACCGGTACCGCCGGGCCGATGCCCCGTCGAACCGTGCAGACCATCGCCGAGCATGCCCAACGCCAGCTTGTCGAGGGACGCTCGAACCTGTCTACCTTTCTGGAGGAAAGCCTCCCCTCGCTCGATGACCTGCGCGCGCGCTTTGCGCGGCTGCTCGGTGCCGGCCGTGACGAAATCGCCCTGACTCACCATACCACCGAGGGCATGAACATCGCCACTTGGGGACTGAATTGGCAGCCAGGTGACGAGCTTATGACGACCACGCTCGAACATCCCGGCGGGCTGCTGCCTATCTACGCTGCCTTGCGCCGCTTCGGGCTGACCCTGCGCATGGTAGACCTCGGGCTTGGAGACGGCGATGTCGCCGGAAAAATTGCGGCGGCGCTTTCTCCGCGCACAAGACTCGTGGTCATCTCCCACGTCAGCTACAAGACGGGCGCTGTTCTGCCGGTGGCGGAAATCGCACAGGCTGTGCGTAGCGCCGGCGCATTGCTTGCCGTGGACGGCGCACAGTCGGCCGGCATCATCCCCGTGGATGTGCATACGCTTGACGCTGACTTCTATGCCATCCCCGGGCACAAGTGGCTTTGTGGGCCGGAAGGTGTCGGGGCTCTGTACGTCAAGAAGGAGCGGGTGGCCGAATTGTCACCAACCTACGTCGGGTTCTTCTCCATGCGCGACTACGAGGCCATCGATCTGTCGGGGAGCTTCATGCCTGCGCCCGGTGCCCGCCGCTATGAAACGGGCACGCTTTTCTGGCCGGCCATCTACGGCATGCGCGAAAGCCTGCAGTGGCTGGAGGAGGTTGTCGGGTACGACACGGTTTTTGCGTTCGGGCGAGAGGCGACCGCTTTGTGCCGCGATCTGCTAGGCGCGCTGCCGGGGGCTACCATCCACACGCCTGCCAACTATGCCGGCCTGACCACCTTCAGCGTAGAAGGCGTGGATGCTGTCGCGGCCTGCGCTACCCTAGCCGACCAGGGCGTGATCATCCGCCCCTTGAGCAAACCGGGCTGGATGCGGGCCTCCACCGGCTTTTTCAATAGTGCTGAGGATTTGCAGTGCTTACGCGATGGGCTGGCCAGCCTCTCCTCGTAGAAGCCGCGTTGGGCGATTTGATTCTCGACTTGACCGGGGCAATCCGTGCCGGCCAGCGAGATGTGCCCCACAGTAGGGCGAGGCATTCCCCTTAGCGTGTCCTAGCAGGCTGTCGGAGAGCCCCATTTTTTCTTTTTAGAACACAGATTCTTAGGCCAAATCATCGGAAAATCTGTGTTAATCCTGCAAATCTGTGTCCTACAGAAATAGCGACAACTTTTTGTCGGTCTTGGTGCCGTAATCGCCTATTGCCTGAATAGTAACGCCGGAATCACGTTCCTGCAAATTATACCACAGCGTGATGAGCGGGTCAATGCTCCATGATGTGACCGTCACAAGTTGGGGACATGGTTTGGGGCCACCTGCGTGGGCCAGAGTATACTGAGGCCGGCGCAGCGGGAGGTCATCGGATTCGACTTTCTCATCCTCCACCTTTATGGTATAATTGCCACAGGATTTTGTCGAATTCTCCGGGAGTCTGATGGGAACTTATGGCCAACTTCGTTCACCTGCACACACATACTGAATACAGCCTGCTGGACGGCTTGAGTCGGATCAACCAATTGGTAGCACGCGCCCAAGAACTGGGACAACCGGCTATCGCCATTACGGACCACGGCGTGATGTATGGAGCCATCCAATTCTACCGCGCAGCGAAAAGCGCCGGGCTGCACCCCATCATTGGCTGCGAAGTCTACATGGCCCGTCGCGGCATGCGCGACCGGGACCCAGCTCAGGACAAGCGCCCCCACCACTTGTTGCTCCTGGCCCAAAACCAAACCGGCTATCGCAACCTTTTGGTCATAGCCAGCGCCTCGCAACTGGAAGGATTCTACTACCGGCCGCGAATCGACCGTGAGTTCCTGGCCCAACACGCCGCCGGCCTGACCTGTCTATCGGGCTGCGCCGCCTCCGAGGTGCCACGCCTGCTCCGTGCGGGCAAAGTACCAGAGGCCCGTGACGCAGTTTCGTGGTATCGCGACCTGTTCGGACCCGAACACTATTACCTGGAACTGCAGAGACACATCGGCGTGCCAGAGCTTGATCAAGTGAACCGGGAACTCGTGCAATTCGCGCGACAAATGGATCTGAACGTAGTCGCTACAAATGACATTCACTATGTTCGAGCGGAAGATGCCATCGCCCAAGAAATTTTGCTGTGCGTACAGACCAACGCCACCATGAAAGACCCCAAGCGGATGCGCATGGAAGGGGGCGATTACTACCTGAAGAGTGCCCAGGAAATGGCTGCCCTCTTTGCAGAAACTCCGGAGGCTTTGCGTAACTCACTGAAAATCGCCGAACAGTGTGCTGTTGATCTGGACAGCAAAGGGTATCATCTGCCGCACTTTGCCGTGCCGGACGGTTTCGACGCCCGCACCTATTTGCGACATCTCGCCGAGAAAGGTATACGCCAACGGTATGGCGATCAAGCCAATTCGAGCGAAGTACAAGCCCGCATGGAGCATGAATTGCACATCATCCACGACATGGGCTTCGACACCTACTTCCTGATTGTGTGGGACCTGTGCGAGTTTGCCCGTCGCCGCAACATCTGGTGGAACGTTCGTGGCTCGGGCGCCGGCAGCATCGTGGCCTACGCCATCGGCATTACCAACCTGGACCCCCTGGCCAACCACCTGCTCTTCGAGCGATTCCTCAATCCGGGTCGGGTGACCATGCCCGACATAGATCTCGACTACCCCGATGACCGTCGCGCAGAGATGATCGAATACACGGTACACAAATATGGGAAGGAAAACGTCGCGCAGATCATCACCTTTGGAACCATGGGACCCCGCGCGGCAATCCGGGACATCGGACGAGTGATGGAGATCCCTTTGTCAGAGGTGGACGCGGTGGCCAAAATGGTGCCGTCCGGCCCCAAAGTGAAACTTTCGCAGGCTCTGGAACGCAGCGATTTCCGCGAACTTTACGAAAGTAAAGACTATATTCAAGAAATGGTGGACCGTGCGCTCTCTTTGGAAGGCGTCGTCCGTCACGCCTCCACGCACGCGGCCGGCGTCATCGTCGCGGACCGCCCTCTCGTCGAATACACGCCCCTGCACCGCCCCACAAAAGGGACCAACGACACAGGAGGCCTCAGCGTCGTTACGCAGTATCCCATGGATATTCTCGAATCCATCGGTCTGCTCAAAATCGACTTCCTGGGACTTTCCACGCTGACGGTCTTGCACCAAGCCTGTGACTTGATCGAAGCGCGTCACGGCGTCAAGCTGGACCTGGACACAATACCCACCGATGACCCCGACGCTTTTGAGCTTATGGCCAGCGGAGATGTCACCGGCCTCTTCCAGGTAGAATCCGAAGGTATGCGCCGCGTGCTGACCGCGATGAAACCAACGCGCTATGAACACATTGTGGCTACCATCAGCCTTTATCGCCCCGGCCCAATGGAGAACATTGACGAGTACATCGACCGCATGCATGGGCGCAAAGAGATTCAATACCACCACCCGGCGTTGAAGCCTTTCCTGGAAGAGACCTACGGGATCATTGTCTACCAAGAGCAAATCATGCAGATTGCCTCGCAGCTTTCGGGCTATACCCCCGGCGAAGCCGACCTGATGCGGCGGGCCGTAAGCAAGAAAAAGAAGACAGAACTGCTGAAACACCGCCAAAAATTCGTGAGCGGGGCCATCGAACGGGGTATCCCAGAAGGGCCGGCCAGTAAGATTTTTGACGACATCGAGTACTTTGCGCGATACGGTTTCAATAAGAGCCACGCCGCAAACTACGCGACGATCACTTGCCAGACGGCGTACCTGAAAGCCCATTACCCCGTCGAATACATGACCGCACTGCTGACCGTGGAGCGGCACAACAGCGGAAAGGTGGCCATCCTTGTAACGGAGGCCCGCCGTCTGGGAATCGCCGTCCTGCCACCCGATGTGAACAAAAGCGCCATTTCCTTCACTATCGAGGCGGCAACGGATGCGGAGGGGAACGAGAAACCCACGATCCGCTTTGGTTTGGGCGCGATCAAGAACGTTGGCGAAGGGCCGATTGCCGCCATTCTAGCAGCTCGCGACGAAGGGGGACCCTTCACAAACGTGGATGACCTTTGTGAACGGGTAGATTTGCGCCAGGTCAATCGGCGTATGCTGGAATGTCTAATCAAAGTGGGCGCGCTCGACAGCCTGGGGAACCGCGAGAAATTATTGGCAGCAGCAGAGCGCATGATATCCACCAGCGCAAGGAAGCATCAAGCAGCCGATATTGGTCAGTTGAGTCTGTTCGACGCGATTCCCCAGACGGATGCAGGCAACGCCGGCTCGCTGCTCGACAACCTTGGCCCGGTAGACCACATCCCCTCGAAAGAAAAGCTTGCTTGGGAAAAAGAGTTGTTGGGACTCTACGTCTCCGAACATCCTCTTCAGCAAATCGCCGGAGATGTGGGCAAAACCATTACCACCTTCTGCGGGCAAATTACGCCGGAGATGGAAAATGAGCGGGTCATTGTTGCCGGCTTGGTCCGCGACGTTCGCGTCATCACGACGAAAAAAGGCGACCCGATGGCCTTTGCCCAATTGGAAGACCTTCAAGGTCAAATCGAAGTCGTGGTCTTTCCTCGCACCTACAAAAACACCGTCGAGCTCTGGCAAGAAGATAACATTTTGCTTGTACACGGGATCGTGGATACCCGGAATGACACGGCCAAAATCCGTTGCAACACAGTGCGCCTGTATGATGAGCCGATGAATGCGGAAGACGATTCTGATCTTTCATCCAATGGGAATGGGCAATCGTCCGTTGCTATGGAGCTGCGCGGGAATGACCAAAGTTACTACCACTTACAAGTCACTCTCCGGCAGACAGATGACCAACAGGCAGACATGGAAAAAGCGCGGAAAGTCTACCAAATGCTTGCCAAGTCGTCCGGCAAAGACCACTTCAGCTTCTTCATTCATCGGAGCGACAAGATCGTTGAAGTAGGTTTTCCCAACAACACGACTTGTTACAGCATGGCGTTGGAACAAACGTTAGTAGATTATCTGGGCAAGGAAAATGTGCAAGTTAAGCAGCAAATTATCGAGAGGCGAAGACCCTCAGGGAACAACAGGAGGAACCAATGAGAATCGGCGTACTGACTGGTGGAGGCGATGTGCCCGGTTTGAATGCGTGCATCAAGGCGCTCGTTTTTCGCGCTGAGGATGAGGGCCACCAAGTTATTGGAATCCGTCGGGGATGGAAGGGGTTGCTCAACTACAACCCCGACGACAAACAAACGCATGAGCGGTATATCTTGCCACTCGATAAACAAGTGGTGCGCATCATTGACCGCAGCGGGGGAACGTTCCTGCACACATCGCGCACGAACCCTGCAAAGGTGCATCCCATACACGTTCCAGATTTCCTGATAGACCCATCTCATCCCCCCACTACACAATTGGACTGCACTGACCATGTTCTTCGCGTCATCGAGCATCTGGGCATTGATGTGCTGGTACCTATCGGGGGTGATGACACGCTGGGCTACGGCGCACACCTACACAGCCAAGGTGTCCCCGTGGTCAGTATCCCCAAGACTATGGACAACGACGTTTTCGGAACGGACTACTGCATTGGATTCTCGACAGCAGTAACTCGAAGCGTGAACCTGATCACCGACTTGCGGACGCCCACCGGTTCCCATGAACGTATTGCCATTGTCGAACTATTCGGGCGCAACAGCGGGGAGACTTCCCTGGTGGCGGCATACCTTTCCGGCGTAGATCGCGCCATCATCTCGGAGGTGCCCTTCGACATCGCAAAGCTTTCAGATTTGCTCCTGCAAGACAAACACGAGAACCCAAGCAACTATGCTATGCTAACGATTAGTGAGGGGTCTCGTATGATCGAGGGGGCGGTGATCGAAAGCGGCAAAGCCGACGCTTTTGGCCACCGCAAGCTGGGCGGAATTGGCGAAATCGCCGCGCAGGAGATCAAACAGCGGACGGGAGAGCACATCATGTATCAGCGGTTGGCCTATCTGATGCGCAGCGGGTCACCCGATTCGCTTGACCGCATGGTGGCCACCGGCTTTGGAAACCTGGCGATGAACCTCATCGCCGAAGGGCGTACGGGGCAAATGGTTGCCTTGCAGGGCGGAAAGTATACGTCGGTGCCGGCCGACACGGTGAGCCAGGGTGTGAAACGTGTTGATGTTGCGGAGCTGTATGACGTGGACGCCTATCGCCCAAAGGTTACGCATGTCTTCGGCAAGCCCATGTTTCTCTATTGATCGCCGCCCACCCATTCTTCTTTGTGACCAAAGCCCTGCGCGTTGTCAATCCAACGAATCCAGGTGGGCGTAATGCGGTACAAGGTGGCCTGGCGCAACGCTGCTTGCATCGTTTGGCCAACGATATCGTCCGGCTGCGGCTCATCTTGTAGCT
>CAZFFM010000075.1:0-12998 GCA_964517425.1 uncultured Ardenticatenales bacterium
TGCAAGCGTGTTTCCTCCGTCTCCACCCGTGCCTTGCTCATGAATTTGCCCAGGCGAATGTAGGCCGGCAGTTGCAACGGCTCCTGACTGACCACGAAGGCCACTGCCCGATTGCCGATGGCCAGAAACCGAATGCGCCCATGCTGTGGCCGGTTCTCCAGCCCAACCTTTTGTCGCCGGCCGTCGGGCCAGTGAACGTACCAGGCGGCACCCTGCTTCTCAGCCCAGGTTCCATCAGGCCGGGTGACAATGACATTGTTGGCAAAGGCATACCAGTAAGCATCGGCCTGGGCATTGAACTGGCCCAGGCTGAAGCGGGGTTCGCCCACGATGGTGGCTGGCGTCACATAGACCCCGCGCTCGTTCAGCGCTGACAGGTGTTCCCGGTAGTGAATAGTGCCATCGTTGAAGTAGGGCGACTGACAAAAACCGAAGGCATACGCCAGGGCAAAGTTGCCGATGAGCGGCTCCGTTTGATAGTAGGCGCTCACCTCCCTGCTGCTGAAGAACGTAGGTTCCATCAATGTTAGCTTGCAACGATAGATGTGCATGGCCTACCTCCTATCCCTGTGGGCCATATATCTTTGTGGTCTCCTCCAACATGTGGCGTACAGTCTCCTTATCTTGGTAAAAGTTGGTGATCTCGTCTACCAGCGCGGCCACCTCAGTCGGTGGCAAGATCGTCAGTTGTCCCACCACCCGCTCGCTTAACTCGCCGGTTACCGCCTGCACTGCCTCCACCACGGTCTCACTGCCCAGGGGGAAGTCCAGTTCCGCTCCATTGCCCCGCAGCCGGTCGTAGACCGCCTGAGTGAGTTCCAGGTTGCTGAACAGCTCGCAGTCGCTGAAGACCACACCGACCAAGATGTTTTTCACCTTGCCGATGCGCGAAGAGATGGCTCCATAGCGGGTAGAGCGGAGCACGTTGCCCAACACATAGCGGAACTCACTGGCCGTCAAGTCCTTTAGCGTCTCGATGTCCAGGAAGGTGGCTTCCGGCTTGACATACTCATCGGTGCCAATGCTGTGCGAAGGGCGCTTCGTCTCCGGGTCGCGCATGGTACCGGTGTCGAACAGGGCGTTGAACTGACGGGTATTGGTGATCACCCCGGCCGGGTGGAGGCTAAAGGCATCGTCGGTGATGACTCGCGATTTCTGCGCTCCGCCTCCGCCGGCGGCGTAGCCGTAGATCATGCAATCCATGCAACGCTCACAAGGGTCGTTGCGATTGAGTGCACAAACCACCTTTGTCCGCTGTCCCTCGAACAACTTGCCATGTTTGCGCAGCAGCTCCCTGCCAGTACGCCGCTCCACTGCCGTCTGCTTGCGCTTGCTGATCACGATCCGCTGGATGATCTCATCGTTGTTCCCATCAAGTCCGGCGTGAACGAACTCCTTGCTCAACGGCTCGCCGCTCCCCTCTGTACGGAACATCGCTTCCGATTCGATCCGTCGTACCAGGAGCAAGCTAGCATAGTGCCCTTGGGGATAGTTGCTGTAGGTAGGGAGAAAGTGATCGGTGTACTTGTCAATGATGCTCATTCGTGACCTCCTTTGTGGCCTATGATTCTTTTATTCTTCCTCGATTTCGATTTCCTCTGGCACTTCCTTGCGCGGGATTTGCTCTCGCACGTAGAACAAGAAGGCGGAGCGGAGCAGCTTCTCGTCCGCCAGCAGCTTACGCACGTTGCCGGCATAGACACCGTCCAACACACCATCAAAGAAAGCATCCACAAACGATTTGGTGGCCTCCCACTTCTTGCGACCCGGCTTGTACCGCTCGTCGGCGATGCGATGCAGATGGTCGAAGATGTCCATGGTCGCTGCAGCCATCAGTGCCTCCCGATCGGCAGCACCGCCGGGATACCCCAGTTTCTGGAACATTTCGTCCAGGGGGAAGAGCAGGCTACTCTTCTCCAGCGACCGTCCCCGCAGCCCGTTCTGCCAGGTGATCCCTGCCAACCGTTGTAGTTCCTTGCTCAGTTTTGTCATCCACCTACCTCCTTTACTCAAAGCTAATGGTTCCAAATGGGGGAAAGCCTGCTGCGATAGCCAGGTGGCCAGTCCCCCTTCTCCTTGCTGACCGGCCCGCGCTTTGGCCTCCAGTAGTTTCTCCGTCGTGTAGAAAAGGGCTAGCGGGCCAGCGGCCAAAGTGCTCACCAGGGTTGCCATTTCGTCCTGCCGGCTGCCGGCAGTGAAGGTAAGGTTTCGCAAAGCAAAGACGTGACCCACCTCTTTCCACAATTTGTGAAGTGTTCCAGGTTCTGACGTGCTGTCCTTGAATTGGGCATAGTCGTTGTAAGCCAACAATCCCCGGCAAGTGATAGGGATGCCGTCTACGTACAGATCGCTGAATTCCTCTTTACTCAAGGGTGCCAGCGGTGAGTTGCTCAGCAATACCTTGGTACCGAAGTGTCGTTGCAAGATCATAGCATTCCACAAGGCAAAGAGGAACCGTTTGGTGTCGTTCTCGCCAGCTGGATTGATGGGGAAGATGAGCAAGTTACCCACCGTCTCAGCGTAGCGGGGCAGATAAAGGCCATAGGGTTGTGGCTTGTCTTTCGCCGTACGCGCACGGAAGGTCGGAGTTGCCATCTTCCCCTCCAGATAGGACCGCATTGCTTCCTGGTGGCGCATATTGAGGGCCCGCACTGCAGTGTCTTCGCTAGTGATCTGCCGCACCGTTTTATTCAGCCCTTGGATGAATGGCTCGGTAAGAAAAGAATAAGGGAACAGGTGCAAGTACATTGTCTTTTCACCCCGCACTGTGGGGTAGTTCAACTTCTCCAGCATAAACTGAATCTGGCATACGGCGCAGATATACTTCTTTGGTTCCCCCCGTCCGCCCCGCAGCCGGTTGGAAAAGGTCTGCACTGTGACATCGGAGCGCACATCAGCCGTCATCCACTTGCCGGTGGGGAACGGGCTGCTGCAATAAACACACTGTCGGTGCTGGCTGGTCACGTAATGGGCCAGGTGATCACCGAAATCCACTGCTTCCTGCTCACCTTGTCCGAAGATGGCATAACGGGTCAGGTAGTCGTCAAACAGCGCCACCTTGGGGTCTTTACCGGCGCTGGTCTCGCCCATCAGAGCCATGCCGTCCGCCTCGATACGCCGGTAGACTTCTTCTCCGGACAGTGCCAAGTCTCGTGCCAGAACATAGGGACGGTCGTAGCGGGCATCGAAATAGGCGTAGACCGACCATTGAGCTTCCGGCAATTCTAACAATCGGTAGATATGCTCCCAAGGGTTGGCTATCCTCTCGGCGAAGTGGGTGCTGAGGAAGACGTAGTAGCTGCGGGCTAATTCGGCCGCCCGCAGGCGAGCCGGATCGGTCGCGACACAGGAATCTGGCGCAGCCAACAAATTTTCGACGTCCGAGGCTGCCCCAGGAACTACTTTGGCATTTCTCTCGAAACTTCTTTGGGCCCGTGCCTTGGCCTTGCGGTCCAGGTTGGATGAGTCGAAGTTGCGCCGCTGGACCCGATTATAAATCTCATGCCAGATGCGGTCAAAAGAGATGCCCAACTCCAAACACTTTGCATCCACTTTGATGCCCTGCCCTGTAGAGGATATGAAATCACGGAACTTCGCCTCGGTCATGCTGGAGATAGCTCCTGCGATGCGCCGGGCGATACTCTGTCGGTCATCTGAGCCGATAACCATATCCTGTCCTCGCTCGATCAGATAGGCCACACCGTCAGGGTAAAAGAGGAGCGGCACCAGCCCATATTCGTCCCGCAGTTCGGCAACGATAGCGTTGTGAATCACGTTGGTCAGCAGCCCACGCATCTCGGACAGGCGATGGACAGCGAACTCGTACTGGACCGGCAGGCCTCTGTCGGCCAAGTAGGCATTGAGGTGGCCCAGGAAGTCTGCCTTGTGGGCTTGCTCTCCCACTGTGTGCGACAGGTCCACCACGTCCGCGGCTCGCATCAGGTGCAACAGGGCATTCACCCGTTCCAATCCTAGCCGATATTCGGCAGCTCGTTTTACTATCAAGCGCTCACCGCCAGCATGGTGATGGCCAGAATGTCCCCGCACCAGGCTGGTGATGTCGGTCAGGTAGTCCCGCCAGGCGGGGAAGAACTCACCTAGTCCTAGTCGCTCGATCTCGCCAGCCACGTTTTCCTCCGTCGCCAGCTTGCCGAAAGCTACCTGCCGATCCAACGCTTTGTTGATGTCGTGAACGGTGAAGGCCGTATAGAGCACACGAGTTTCTATGTCGTTCAGGCCCAGGAGTTTCCGAAGTGTCTCCAACACAAAGACACCGTTGAGTACGTGGGTATGAAGGCTCTCTCCCTTCTTTCCGCCCCATTGCAAAACCGCTTTGTAGGGCAGCAAGGCCCGATTAGCTACCATGTCCAGGTAATCCTTGAAAACCGACGGCTCTTTTTTGCCAATGAGCAAGGCAATGTGTTGTAGGTCAATCGTAGCCATAGTATCCTCCCATCGAGCAGACTTCAGTCTTGTCCCTGCCGTAATTTTACGGCCGCCGGTTCTGCTCTCTCCTGTCCATATCCTGCCTATCCCTATTATACCACAGCGCGTACCCACATTAGTGGGGTCTGGCAGACTATTTGCCGGCAAATCCGTATATTTCGGCCATGCCACGCACCGCTTCGCGCACTAGACGCACGACTTCCGGCGGCCCGAGCACCCGGCAGCCGGCCCCGTAGGATAGCAGCCGTTTGGCGGCCATGAAGGGGTTCGTAATCTTCGCTGTCACTTCGGCCCAGCCGTCATCCCGAATGCGCACCTCGGTTTCCGGAAAGCGCCGGCTGACGCCACCCCGCGCAATGACCGGCGCCAGTTCGTAACGCAGCATGTACGTCCGTGGCTTGCGTCGTCCAGGGGCCAGTTTGTTCGGTAACATCCTGGCACTTCCGGGAACGATGTAATCTACGCGATACTGGATATAGTTGTAGTGGTCCCGCGACCCGAGAGGCCCGCTCCAGTGCAGGCAAAAGGCATCCAGGTAGTAATGGCCGTCTTCGAAATCGAGATCGTACGGTTCGACCACGTGGCGACGCGGCTCCCGCTTTTCGTGACGTGGCGAGAGGTAGTCAAAGGCTAACCGGTAACGTTTGACCACGGCACGCTCTATCGTGTTCAAGTTCCGCTCGTCAATTTCTCCTGCATCCACAGGATGTAGATCAAGGTGCGGTACGGATCGCATACGATGTATAGTCTTGCGGCGATCTTCCGGCAGGTACGACACCAGCGTATCAAGCAGCCCACGCACGTCTGCTGTTCCAGGAGCACCCGGCTGGAATGTGCTGTACAGGAAGGCCATCGCTCGCAGTGCCGGGTCCGGAAGGTCCAAGAGGGGCAGCTCTCCCAATGCCGCCAGGGAATAGGTCCCCTGGCGGAGCCGGATCGTCACCCCAAAGGTTTGGCGCAATTGTTGCACGTCTCGTTCCAGCGCTTTCTCCGGAGCAGCGCCGTATGCTGCGCCACCGAGCATCATTTCGACGACATGAATCAACTCGTCGCGCGTTGCCGGGCCGCGTTGCAATTGGCACAGAATCACGAAGCAACGCTGAACCTTGAGCCACGTACTGGCCCGTACGCCACGTACATGGTTGGTTGTCATGAGGAATTTCCTCCTGTGAAGACAAGCGTATAGGCGTATCTACCGTCTGTGTGCAACCACCGGCTACGCTACATCACAGGGGTCTACGGTTCGGGCGGGTAGCTGTACATGATTGTGAATTCTTGAAATCCATCGTAGGGATCCTCCTAGGGATGACCATCTAGCGTCAGCCAGCATGGCTAATGAGGAAAATCCCGCTTTCCTGGAAGCGCGGCCCTGCTGTTGCGCACCGATCCCAGGGCACCGGTCCAGTGCAACTACTGCGTCGGTGATGTACGTCACGTAATGAGTTAACGGTTCTTCTTTGCCAATGAGCAAGGCAATGCGCTGCAAATCAATCGCAGCCATAGGGCCCTCCCGTCAAGAGTTGGTAGCCCTGCAGGGTTCGCCAATTGTGGAGAATAAGAATATGAATTGTTGTCCCCGTTTTTGGGAAAAAGACAGATCTTCCAGCGATTCTGGAATACTCGAATTCATACATTCTAGCACCGAACTGTGTTTGGGAAAGTGTGAGTGCCGGGACAGACTTTCCTCACCTGAGACTGGGCTTGAAATGACTGTGTACGTAGCCAGGCGGCTGCAAGCCGCGCGGACCCGTCCAAACGGGCATGATGGCAGCGTTGAGCCAACGACGTGAAGCTCCCAAAAGTATACACCAGGTTTTGGGCGCTGTCAAAATCGTTCGGGGGTTCCTCCCCCCTCACTCTTCCGTATCGCCGCGTCCATCCACCCAGCGGTCCATGAAGCGGTAGAGATTCACCAGGTGTACGCCGAATATCCAGACGGCCAAGGCAAAGACGCCCACCAGGACCGCCCATATCCAGCCCGGCAGGACGAATGGCCCGGTGTCGAAGGTAGCCTGCATATCCCGCGAGAGCACCAATAGAGCCTCCAGAACAATTCCGCTCACCACAACGAACAGCGCATAGCGGTCGCTTCGCCGTCGCAGCAAAAGGCGTGTCCCATGCACCTCCACCGGGAGGGAATCCGATTCAATGCCCTCTGCCGCCCATGCTTCTTCTATGCCCTCGTAATAGGGCTGCACGAAGCTCCGCACCTGTTTAACCAAGTTCCGACGATGAGTTGATACCGGTTGCAGGTGCCAGCGCCGGAACCAATGCCCCGGTTGCCAGCCATCGGCTGCCCGGTAGCTTGGCCACCACCAATGTCCCTGCTTGACCAGCACCCCGGCGTACCGCTCCGTCCACGCTGTGTCCTTCACGTCGAGGCCTGCCGCTTCCGCCTTACACTGTGCGAACCGCCACCACAACCAGTGCATGCGATACCGGCCCTCCGTTCCGGAAGCATCGGGGGCCGGCCTGAGCACATAGCGCCTGGCCAGGAAGTAGAGCTGGTCTCGCGCCTGCCCCTTGGTCAATCCGGTCACACTCTGCACCGCTCGCACATCGAAGGAAGAGGCTTGCGGCAGGCGAGCCAGCTCCAGCAGCCACTTTTTCCGTTCGGCTTCCAGCACCTTCCAAACGCTTTCCTGCGCATCGCGGATAGCCCGGTCCCACACCGTCTCTCCCTGCAGCGTGGGCGACTTCTTCTCCTCCTTCAGCGTGGCCAGCATCTCTGCCCAGTCCACCGAGGCGCACTGTGCAGCCAGCGACTCTACCGCCAGCGGGATCCATTCTACTAGGCGCCCCATCTCTTTGGCGATCTCCCGTTGCCTTGGCTTGAGCGGGCCGGCAATCAGCTCGCAGAGTGCCAGGCCCTCTTCTTCCGTCATGCCGTCCAGATACACACGGCGATTATGCGGCACCGCCAGATCATCTAGTGCCTCCACACTGTGGGTTCCAATCACGAGCACGGAACCCTGTCCGCCCACCAGGAACGGACGCACATGCTCCGCCGCGCGAACATCGTCCAGGGCCAGGAATACCCGTTTCCCTTGCAAGGCGGTGTGCGCCATTCCGGTGGCATCTTCCACCTTGGGCACGAACAGGGGCATGGGGTGGCCGGCGAAGACGGCGAGCTCGCGCAAATAGAAAAGGAAACGGGGCGATTCTCCCAGCAAGAAGAGCTTGGCGATCCGAAACGTGTTTTCTTTCAAGTGCTTTCGCTGCCACTCCAGAAGCGTTGTCTTGCCAATGCCGGGAGCACCGACGACCCCCAGGATTGTGAACTCTTCGCTCCCTTGTCCCTGCTCGATTAAGGCCTGCAAATCATCCATGGCCTGCCTGTGGACAGGCCGTGGCCGAAACGTTCTGCGTATTTCCCCCGCCCCGTATAGCCGGGTGTCGGGCTTGTTCAGCGCAGCCCGAAGCTGGTACGCAATCTCTACCCAGCCCTGCACGCGTCGCCTCTCCGCCGATCCGCTTTCGCTTGCCCGCCGCGGCGATCCGGAGAGCGAAAGCAGAGTCTCCATCTCCGAGCCGATAGCCTCCGTGAGGGTCCCATCCAGCTCGCGAGGCCTCTCTCTGCCAAGGGCCTGGGCCAGCACCTCCTGCCAATGCTTCGGCTCGACCAGCCACTTCACCGTGCCGAGGCGTGTATTCGTATCGGCACGTTCTCTGGGAAGGGTGAATTCGGCCCAGGCCAGCATGATCCCCACACATCGTTTGGCCGCCTCCGCCGTGCCTGCCGTGCTGAGTCCCACGCCATCCTGGTAGGCAAGCGCCAGGCGAATGAGCGCCATCTCCCCCACCAGGTCGACCACCAGGTCTCTGTCTACCCCCTGGACGGAGCTCATTGCATAGGCAACAGATGACGAAGAGGCGTAGTCTTGTAGCAGAAGATCCAACGGAGGAGGAATATCGTGCCACGGAATGGTGAGCACCTCAGGGCCGAGATGTCTCAGGAGAGTACGCAATGTTATAACTAACGCCGTCCAATTCACGGGATTTGGGGAATCAGTACGCATATTTTCTCACTACTCCTCATGGGTGGCATACATCTGACATACATCCGGCAGAAAACGGGTTGAAAAAGCCGTGCGAATGCGGTATGCTGTGCGCAAGAGACCACTTGGTCGGTGATTATACCCCTTACGAGGGTGTGTGTCAAAACCGGGCCAACGGTCTTCGGGGGTGTGGCCACACCGATCAAACGAATGCCTGCCGGCAGGCAAGTTACCCAAATGGGAGGTACTTGCTATGGATAACCACAACAATAGGCTGTTCGGGGGATTGTTTTCGGAAGAAGAATCTGACCGCGTAGACGAGTTCTGCTTTGCCACGGCCGGCGTGTTGCGCCGGATACTGGGCCTGTGTCCAACGAAAGAGGCCGGCCCGGTTGAAGCAGGGAACCAACAAGAGAAAGGACTGGACAATGTCTGAACACATCCGCCTGGCCCCGCCCGACTTTTCGGACGAGGCCCGGGCCTGGGAACAAATCTTTGCCGACGTGCCCGAGCGACCGGCCGGCAAGTTGCGAGCCGCCGTCTATTGTCGTCTCTCCAAGCAGGAAATGGATGAAGAGGGCCACGCCGAGGGCTACAGCCTAGAGACGCAACGGCAACGTAGTTTGTCCTGCGCGCAACGACAGGGTTGGGAAGTGGTCTCCACGTACGAAGATGTGCAGAGTGGGGGCACCACCCGTCGCCGGCGTAACTTCCTGCGCATGATGAAGGCCGTGCGTCGCGGCGAGGTGGACGTCGTGGTCATCGACCGCCTGGATCGCCTCCATCGCAACCTGCCCAGCTTGCTGGACACCGTCAAGGCTTTGCGCGAACACGAGGTCACCCTGGTGTCGGTCTCCGAGCAGATCGGCTTCGACACCCGCTGGGGAAAGCTGGTCCTCTACGTGCTGGGGGCCGTCGCCGAACTCTACCTGGATGCGCTTAGCGAAGATACGAAGAAGGCCAAGCGGACGCGGTATCGCAAGGGCTTACCCAACGGCTCCTTCCGCCTGGGCTATTGCAACGGCCGCTGCTCGAGTTGCACCGACCCCAACGGCCCCGGCTACTGTCCGCAGGTAAGCGACCGAGACCGCAACCGCTCGAAAGTGCAGGTACCCCACCCGATCGAGGCGCTGGCCGTGCAGATGGCCTTCCGGCTGTACGCTACCGGCCGCTTTTCGGACAACGACATCGCCCGGTGGCTGAATGCCCACGAACACAAGCTGCCCGATGGGCGTGTAGTACAATTCCGCACCAAAGGGCAGCTGCCCCACAAGCCCCCCGGCCCCTTCACCAAGGATGCCGTGCGTGCCATCCTGCGCAACCCCTTCTACGCCGGCTTCGTGGGCTATGCCGGCACCACCGCCGGCGGCAAGAAGCTACGCCGCCCCACCGAGTTGCGCCAGGGCCAGCACGAAGCGCTGGTGACGCCGGAGGAATTCGACCGCTGTCGCCGGCTGCGTGAAGCGCGCAGCACGCGGCCCAATCGGACCGGGCGGCAAGCGCGTATCTACCCGCTGTCTGGGCTCCTGTACTGTGCGCAGGAAAAGAGCCCCTTGCGTGCTTTCTCCAGCAACGGCGGGCGCAGCCGCTACTACCGCGATGCCCTCTGCCAGGAGAAGTTGCCCAAGGCGCAGTGGCACCAGCGGAATGTAAAGGCCGATGCCATTGAGCAGGAGCTTGGCGAGGTGGTCGGGCAGTTGAAGCTGCCCGCTGCATGGTCGCAGCGCATCGCCGCCTATCTGATGCGCGACGAAGGGCTCGATGCTCTGCTGCGAGAGAAGATGGCCTTGCGCGCCGAACTGCGCCGCAACCAGGAGCTTTACCAGGGCGGGAAAATCCCTCGCGCCCAATACAAGCAGATCGAGCGGAAAGTATTCCGCGAACTGAGCAAGCTGGACCCCGAGGGGCACGATGTTAGCGAGGATGCCCAGCCCTACCTGCAAGACTTTGCCACGCTGTGGGCCGCAGCCACCGGGGCGGAACAGAACCGTCTGTTGCGCCTGATGGTCTCCGCACTCTACGTGCGGGGGCAGACCATCAAACGCTGGGAAGCCTTGCCCCCCTTCGACCGGCTGCTGCTGCCGGCCTTGACCAGGCAGGAGGACTAATCGTGATTACAGGAACCCGGCGATCAGCACGCGCACCACCCGCATGATAGGGAGGAGAAGGGGCCTTTAATCGGACTTGACAAAGGGTACCAGTAGTGGTACCATATATCTATGGTTAGGGTAGAGGACATTGTTGGCAAAATGCGACGAAACCCAAGAGGGATTCGCTTTCGAGACCTGTGCAAAGTGTGCGAGTTCTACTTTGGTGAGGCTCGACAGAAAGGCAGCAGCCATCGCATCTACAAGACCCCCTGGCCAGGAGACCCGCGAGTAAACATCCAGGACCATGAGGGAATGGCCAAGGTGTACCAGGTGAAACAAGTATTGAAAGCAATTGAGCGACTGGAGTCGGAGACCAATGTTAACGAATGACCGATATACGTATCGCGTAACCTGGTCGGAGAAAGACGGGGAATATGTGGGCCTTTGTGCCGAGTTTCCCAGCCTGAGCTGGCTGGCTCCCACGCCAGAAAATGCACTCCAAGGTATTCGGCAGGTTGTGGCTGATGTCGTTGCGGACATGAAGGAGAGTGACGAGCTTGTGCCTGAGCCGATTGCTATCAAGAGATATAGTGGAAAGTTCGTGGTACGGATACCGCCCGAGATTCATCGGCAACTGGTACTAGAGGCAGCAGAGGCCGGTGTAAGCTTGAATCGAATCGCCAGTGTAAAACTAAGTCAATAGGTCGTCCGCGCCGCCCGCTCCCAGCAGGAGCCGACAGGGAGCGGGCGAATCATTGGCTGGCATGAGGGGCATTGGAGGATGGCTGACCCACTCCGTCTCGAATGCTCGACGGCGACCGGCACCGGCCCGGGAGGGCCAGAACATGCGTGTAGCCAGTTACATTCGAGTCTCATCCGAAGAACAGGTGGAAGGCCACAGCCTGGAGGCCCAGCGTCATTCGATTCAGACGTTTGTGCAGAGCCGGCACTGGCACATTGTCCAGGAGTACTGCGATGCCGGCATCTCCGCCAAACGGAACAGCCACCGGCCGGCGCTGGAGGAATTGCGTGCCGACGCCGCCCTGGACCGCTTCGATGTCGTCGTGGTGGACAAGGTTGACCGGTTCTTTCGTCACCTCCAGGGCTTGCTGTCCACGCTCGACGAACTGGCCGGCCAGGCGGTGAGCTTCGTCTCCGTGCGCGAGAATCTGGACTTCTCCACTCCCTGGGGCAAACTGGCCCTCACCGTGCTCGGTATGCTGGCTGAAATCTACATCGATAACCTGCGCGAAGAGACGCGCAAGGGCAAGAAAGCCCGCGCCCGCAAGGGGATGTGGAACGGTTCCATCCCCCTTGGCTATTGCGATGGCCGCTGCTCGAACTGTACCGACCCCAACGGTCCCGGCTACTGCCCCTACGCCGGTCAGGCCGATCGCGGTGACGGGCAGGTACTCATCGCCCATCCCATCGAGCAAGTCGCCGTGCAGCAGGCTTTTCAGTGGTACATCGATGGCCAGGCCTCCGACGGAGACATCGCCGAGCGGCTGAACGCCTACCAGCACACCCTGGAAGATGGCGCCACGATTGGCTTGCGTACCAAAGGGTTGCGCGGCAGGTATCCGCCCGGCCCCTTTACCAAAGACAGTGTCCGCGAGATACTGCAGCGACATTTCTACACCGGCGTCATCGTCTACTACGGCCGCGATAGCAAGGGGCGCAAACGGAAACGTCAGGAGGTCATGACTACCTATCCCGGCAAGCATCCCACCCTGGTCAGCCGCGAACAGTTTGAGCAGGCTCTGGCCTTGCGCCGACAACTGAGTCACCGGACGCGGGATCAAGCTCGCCGCCCCCGGATTTACCCGCTCTCCGGCATCCTCCATTGCGAGGCTTGCCTACGCCCGATGCGGGCCATTTCGTCGAACAACGGCACCCGCTACTACCAGTGCAGCAGCCGCATCCAGCACCTGGGCTGCCAGCAACCCATGGTCCGCGCGGAAGAGGTCGAAGCTCAAGTCTTCGACTTCCTGCAAGAGTTTGAAGTGACCGATGCGGTGGTGGAAAAGATTACGGCCAGCCTGTATGAGCCTGGGAGCCGGGAACAAATCGCCCAGGAAGAGCAGCGTGTCCGCGAACGGCTGGCTCGGACTGCCGAACTGTACCTGGCCGGTGACATCAGCCAGGAACGGTACCGGCAGGAAAAATGGTCGTGCCAGGAAGCACTGACCAATTTGCACCCTATCAAAAAGAATGCTATAATAAGTGCAGTATCTCACTTTACAAAAGCAGTCGGTGAGTGGGGCACGGCCCTTCACCAACAAAGAAACAGGCTGCTACGAATGGTTATCGCAGCAGCCTTTGTACGGGGAAACACTCTCGTTGCCTGCCAAGCCACAGAGTTGTGCTACCCCCTGATGTACCAATATTATTGTCACTGTTGGAACGACGCCCGTCGCTCCCGTGGTGACACGCGTACTCACTTATGTGAGGATGCGTGTCCCTC
>CAZFFM010000076.1:0-12912 GCA_964517425.1 uncultured Ardenticatenales bacterium
GTCGAAACATTCAACCTGGTTGTTCTTTGTGCCTTCGTGCCTTCGTGTCTTCGTGTCTTCGTGTCTTCGTGGTTCATTTGAGAGAGTTGCCGCGCAAAAATATGACGGGCACCCAACTGCGCGATTCTATTTGACAAAACCGAGGTTACGTGATAATATGAGGTGCTTCCGTGTGGAAGGCACATTTCCAATTCATGTAGCTGTAACACTCTTATCCAGAGGGGTGGAGGGACCGGCCCTGCGAAACCCCGGCAACCAGTCAACTGCCAACAGCGATGCGAACTATAGGAGAGGTGGTGAGAAACACCTCTTATCCTCGTACCGCGGCAATGGTGAGACAAACGAAGTTTGTCAGTTAGCTCGTGACATGGTGCCAATTCCGGCAGAAGTTTTCTGGAAGATGAGAGACGACAGCGGAGAACTGCCGGCTTTTGCTATGCCGGCATGAAACTTCTGTAGTTCATCCGTCGCCTCTCTATCCTGGATAGGGGGGCGTTTTTTGTTCAACACGATGTAGGGCACTTCTCGATACGGAGGAAAGCCGACGCAGCGGTTTACATACTGCCTGCCGAAAGACTGTTTCCTCAAAGTATTGTGAAGATGTCGCAAGATTACCTGAAAGGAAGAGAACATGTCGAACGTAAAGGGGTTACGTTGTCGAGAATGTGGACGAGAATACGACGAAGGTCCGTTCTATGTCTGTGAAGACTGCTTCGGCCCATTGGAAATTGTATATGATTACGAAGAAATCGCCACACAACTGAGCCGGGAGCGTATCGCCGCCTCGTCTCCGACCATGTGGCGCTACGGCCCGTTGCTGCCGGCTGCGCCGGACAAACTGCTTTTGGACATAGGCACCGGCCTGACCCCGTTAATTCGCGCACGCAACCTGGGCAAAGCCTTGGGGTTGCAAAATCTGTACGTCAAGAATGATTGCGTGAACCCCAGTTACTCCTTCAAGGACCGCGTAGTTGGAGTCGCCGTGAGCAAGGCGCGGGAGTTTGGGTTCGATACGATTGCCTGCGCATCCACCGGAAATTTGGCCAATTCGGTGGCCGCGCACGCTGCCCATTGTGGCATGAAATCGTACGTGTTTGTGCCGGCAGATCTCGAACAGGCGAAAATCGTGGCCTCCAGCGTTTATGGCCCCAACGTCCTGGCCGTGGACGGAAACTATGACCAGGTGAACCGCCTCTGCACCATGATTGCCGATGAGTACCATTGGGCCTTTGTAAACGTCAATGTGCGACCCTACTACGCCGAAGGATCGAAGACGTTGGGCTACGAGGTCGCCGAGCAATTGGGATGGCATGCCCCCGACCACGTAGTCGTACCCATGGCTTCCGGCTCCTTGCTCACCAAGATCGCAAAATCATTTGGCGAGCTGGCCAAACTGGGCCTCATCGAGGAACACCAGACACATATCTCCGGTGCCCAGTCCGCCGGATGCTCCCCGATTGCAACAGCCTTTGAAACTGCCTCGGAGGAGATCATCCCCGTGAAGCCACACACCATCGCTAAATCTCTGGCCATCGGCAGCCCGGCCGATGGGCACTACGCGCTGCGTGTGATTCGTGAGAGCGGCGGATATGCCGCATCGGTCACCGAAGATGAAATCATCGAAGGAATCAAGTTGCTGGCTCGGACGGAGGGCATCTTCGCCGAAACAGCGGGGGGCGTCACCGTGGGCGTTCTCAAGAAATTGGTCGAATCGGGACGTATCGCCCCAGACGAGCTTACTGTGGCCTATATCACCGGAAACGGCCTGAAGACCTCCGTGGCCGTGGAGGGCCGGCTCAACCCCCTCACCCACATCGGGCCAACGATGAGAGCCTTCGAACGAACTCTGGAGAACGGATAGCATTACCATCGTCTCCGAGGCAAAAGGTTGCCAACTTTCCAAAAGTTGGCAACCTTCATCCACTTTCCACCGAACTGTACACACAATCGTCTCTGGCAAAGGTTTGACAAATCAAGGTGTTCGTGTATAATAGAATCAGTATGGACTGCGGGTGTAGCTCAGTTGGCAGAGCACTGGCTTCCCAAGCCAGGTGTCGTGGGTTCGAATCCCATCACCCGCTCTTTCTTTTGGAAGAAGCCACGAAACACACATTCCATAGCCATCCGCATTTGAAACCTGCTGGGGGAGGTTGACATTGACGGCATCGCTTCCCCGCCCGGCTGCCGGTGGCAGATTGCCGCACACTATGCGCATCATCCTTGTCGCGTATCTAGTTCTGGCCACAGCGTACAGCATCATCGTCCCTCTGGGCGAAGCCCCCGACGAAGTGTCCCATTACGCCTACGTGCGCACGTTGGCTCGCGAACACCGCCTGCCATCGCCGGCCGGTATGGCATTCGGTGAGACATTCCAGCCTCCCCTGTACTACGCCACCGCAGCGCTGACAAATTTTTTCGTCGCCGAAGGAGCTTTCCTCCCGCAAGCAAACGCCGACTTTCGCATCGAAGAGACTTCCGGCCCTCCCAATTTGCTTCTGCACCCTCGACAAGAGGATTTCCCGTATCACGACGGAGCCCTGGCCTGGCATTTGGCCCGGCTCTATTCCGTGCTACTCGGGTTGGTGACCATTTTCGCCACGTACCGGTTGGCTTGCCTCATCTTTCCCACACAACAAACCCTGGCCCGGGCCATTGCCGCCTTCGTAGCTTTCTTGCCCGAGTTCCTGTTTCTGAGTGGGGCGATCAACAACGACAACCTCTCCACGGCGCTATCGGCACTGCTCCTTTGGCAGCTCTGCAGGTTGGTGGTCATTCGCCCGCGGACCCGCGACTACATCATCGTAGGTCTGCTCCTGGGGCTGGGCGTGATCGCCAAGACCAGCCTGTGGACGTTCTGGCCCATCGCCGGCCTCCTGCTCTTGGTTCACGCAAAGCGGAGCGGAATCCGCCCGCCGCTGCTGGCCGGCACCAGCGCTGCACTTGTCGCCGGCCCCTGGCTCATCCGCAATACCGCGACCTTCGGAGACCCCCTGGGCTGGGCAGCCGCACGCGCCGTCACCGACCCGCGCCTTTCGTCCCTCACCCCCGATGACTACCTGGGCATCGTGACGGGAGCGTATGCCTCCTTCTGGGGGGCCATCGGGGGAGCCGGTCACCTGTTACTGCCCAAGGCGATACTGGCTCTGCTTGTCCTTCTGACAATTCTGGCAATCGGGGGACTGGGCCGTCTCTTCGCAAAAACCTGGCAGAGGGGGAGACTGCTCACACCCGCAAAGGCTCCGATCCTCATCCTCGTTGCCCACCTGGCGATCGTACTGGTGGCCTTTGGATTTTGGAGTCGCAGCGTGTTGGGGACAGGCCAAGGTCGCCTCCTTTTCCCGGCCCTGCCCATGATCGCGATCCTCTTCACGCGCGGACTAGCCGACACCGTTCCTTTGGGCTGGCGCAAACGGCTGCTCTCTGCTCTTCCCGTCTTGATGTTCCTGTTCGGGTTTGCGACCTTGTGGCTTTGGATTCGGCCCACCTACGCACAGGTAAAACACAGCGCCAACCCTCCGCTGCCGGCAGAAATCCGGCCGGCAGATTTTCAGTTCGGAGACGGGCTGCAACTGACCGGCTACCATTGGCCCGCCAGCGTGGGAGACCGCATCGCACCCGGCACGACGATGACCCTCACGTTGGTCTGGCGTGCCAGCGAAGACCTGCGCCAGGACATGCGCTTGCAACTAAAACTGCTGGATCGCGATGGAAACGTGGTGTGGCTGAAAGAGGGAACCCCCTCCGCCGGATGGGACACAACGGACCGCTGGCTCGCCGGCAATGTCGTCGTGGCCTACCACAGAATCACCCTGCCCGACGATGCCCCCTCGGGCTGGACCCGCCTGCTGGCCAGCGTCCGGCCGGCAAACAACAAAGCGGGCTGGCTGGCCATACACAACGCCGGGGGGAAATTGCTGGGCGACTCAATCATGCTGGGTCAGATGACCATCAAAAGAGCGCCATAGGCTGACACGATTATTTGTGGGGACACTACTTGCGGCCCCCACAAGTCTAGTGTATAATGACCCCATGAAAATACACTTCGTGACCCTGGGATGCAAGTTGAACCAAAGCGAATCGGAGACGATGGCCCGACAATTTCGTCTTGCCGGCCACCAGATTGTGGCGGATCCGGCCGATGCCGACATCTCCGTGATCAACACCTGCACCGTGACCCACGTGGCTGCCCAAAAATCGCGCACAGCCGTACGACGGGCCAAGGGAGCTGCCCCAGCAGCACACATTGTTGTAACCGGTTGCCATGCAGAAATCGCGCCACACGATTTCCCTGTCGCCGACTGGGTCATAGAAAACAGCCAGAAGCAACAGATCCCGGCCCGCGTATTGGGCGACAATTTGGAAGAACCATTGCAAGCCATCACGCCGCCCCAAACAGATGTGCCCATTTCTCGTCTGTCGGCCCTGGGGAGAACACGCGGTTTCGTCAAAATTCAAGATGGCTGCGATATGCACTGCACGTTCTGCCTGACACGCGTCGCCCGAGGGCCGTCACGGAGCCGGCCATTGCCGGAGATTCTGGATGAGGCGCGGCAACACGTCGACGACGGCGTTCAAGAAGTGGTTCTTACCGGCGTACACGTGGGGGCTTACGGGAAAGACCTGGATACCGACCTGGGTGAACTCATCCGTCGAACGTTGCGAGAGACCGATGTGCCCCGGCTTCGCCTCTCTTCGTTGGAACCCTGGAATTTCCAGACGGATTGGCTGTCTTTGTGGGAGAATCCGCGCCTCTGTCGCCACCTGCATATATCACTGCAAAGTGGCTCGAACGACATCCTACGGCGAATGCGCCGCGCATACACCGCCGAGAAATTTGCCGAGAAGGTGCAGATGGCTCGCCGGCTCATACCGGACTTGGCAATAACCACCGACTTGATCGTCGGCTTCCCCGGCGAAACGGAAGAGCTTTTTGCCGAGAGCGTGCAATTTGTCCGCGAAATGAATTTCGCGCGGGCGCATGTCTTTCCATTCTCCCGCAGGCCTGGCACACCGGCTGCCACAATGTCCGACCAAGTTCCCCATCGGGTCAAGAAAACGCGTGCAGCGGCCCTGCGGGTCATCACCGATGAAAGCAACTACCGATTCCGCGCTTCGCTCTTGGGCCAAACGGTCCCGGTGCTGTGGGAACAGGGCGACCGGCGAACTGCCACGTGGTCCGGCCTCACAGACAACTATGTGCGAGTCTCCGCCCATAGCACGCGACCGCTGCACAACCAAATTTTACCGGCGCAACTGACTGCCCTCAGCGATGCGGGCGCAGAAGGCGAACTGGTCAGCACGGGAATCATCAGCCAGGCGCACGACGCCTGCTAGACAGGAGCCACGATGTCACTCAAGCAACAACTGCAACAAGAACTAAAGGATGCCCTGCGTGCCAAAGACAAGCCCCGTTTGTCAACAATACGACTACTCTTGGCCGCGATTAAGAACGCAGAAATTGACGCCCGTCATCCTCTGGAAGAGACGGAGACGCTTGTTATCGTGGAACGGCAAATCAAACAACGGCGTGACGCGGCGGCGGAGTTTTCCAAGGGTGGGCGCAACGAACGCGCAGAGGAAGAACTGGCCGAGATGGCTATCCTGCAGGCCTACTTGCCGCCCCAACTGTCGAAAGAAGAGATAACCCGCCTCGCCAACGACACAATCCGAGAGGTTGGCGCACAGGGTCCGGCCGACCTGGGCAAAGTCATGAAGCTGCTCATGCCACAGGTGCGGGGCAAAGCAGAGGGAAAGTTGGTCAACCAGGTGGTGCGAGATCTATTGAGCGGAAAAGGCGGCGACTAGCAGATGCTCAAAACCCCTACCCAGGCGGGAAGCATTTTACTTTCTACGACCCGTCGTGCAACCTGGCCCCAACGCTTCGTCATTCTGCTTTGGGGACTAACGCTTTGGGGAGCGCTTTCACTCGTTCTGGTGTACCAATTTTTGCCGAGCCGTGTGCGCTTACAAGCGGGCGAAGTCAGCACCCAAGATATCCGCGCGCCGCAAAGAATTACCTACGTCAGCGAACTGCGCACCGCCCATGAGCAGGATGTAGCGGAAGGTTCCGTCAGCCCCATCTACACCCCCCCCGACCGGCTACTGACCCAGAGGCAGATCAACCGCACCCGCGCGATAGCAGCATACTTGAATGCAGTACGACAAGACCCATACGCAAGCGCAGACGAAAAACGTACCCTCATCTCGGCCATCCAGGACGTACAATTCTCATCCAAGACAACAGACCTAATCCTCAAAACTACAGAATCTTCATGGCAAACCATCACCGAGCAAGTGGTAGTAGTTTTGGAACAGATCATGCGAGAAGAGATTCGGGAGGATCGCTTGGATTCCGCCCGTCGTCAAGTACCTATCTACATTGCCGTCAACCTGACCGGCGATCAGGCACAAGTGATTAACGAGTGGGTGCAAGGTTTGATACGCCCCAACAGCTTCCTGGACGAAGATAAAACACAAGTCGCGCGAGATTCTGCCCGTCAAGCCGTTGACCCGATTCGCATTACCCTGGAGAAGGGGCAAATCATCGTCCGCGAAGGCGAAGTGGTTTCCGAGCTGGATGTCGAGGCGCTCCAAGCCCTCGGTTTGCAACAAGTCGAGACCAGTTGGAGCAGCGTGCTCAGCGCTTTGTTCTTTGTTTTGCTCCTCGTGCTCATCCTGAACCTATACATCGCCCGCCGGCGCTCCGATGTCTGGAATGATGGCCGTCTTGCGGTCTTGCTGTGGGTACTCATCGTCTCCTATACGTTGGCCGCAAAGTTGGCGATCCCCGGGAACGCCGTGCTGCCCTACCTGATTCCGGCTGCAATCGTATCTATGCTCCTGGCCTCTCTCGTTGGGCCAGACCTGGCCCTGGTCGTCACCATGGTTCTTACCCTCTTGGTCGGGTACATCTCAGGCGGGTCCCTGGAGCTCATCGTATACACCTTTTCCAGCGCGGCGCTGGCAGCATTAATGGTTTGGCGTGTCGACCGGTTGAACACATTTGCCTGGACGGGCGTCACCGTTAGTCTGGCAAACCTGGCCGTGGTCATGACCTTCGGCCTGCTCAACCAGAATTCCGACGTCACGGCGTTACTCTCCTTGGCCGGGGCCAGCCTGGTGAGCGGTGTCGTCGCCGCCAGCCTGACGTTGGCCGGCTTCTTGGTCTTTGGCAACCTTTTGCAGATAACCACCTTTCTCCAGCTCATGGAATTGTCGCGCCCCACACACCCCTTGTTGCAGCGGTTGTTGATGAAGGCACCGGGCACGTATCACCACACCATTCTCGTTGGAAACCTGACCGAGCGCGCTGCACAAGCCATTGGTGCGGACCCACTCCTCGCACGGATTGGTGCCTACTACCACGACATCGGAAAAACGCTTCAGCCATACTATTTCACCGAGAATCAAACCGGTGGCGTAAATATCCACGACCGGCTTGATCCAAAGACCAGCGCACAAATCATCACCTCGCACGTAACCGAAGGCATTAAGCTCGCAGAAAAATATGGATTGCCCAAAGCAATCATAGATTTCATACCCCAGCATCATGGCACGCGCTTGGCAACCTATTTTTATTACGAAGCCTGTAAGACACTTGGCGAAGAAAACGTTGACAAAGCAGACTATCGCTACCCCGGCCCTAAACCCCAAACACGTGAAACCGCTATTCTGATGCTCGCCGATAGCGTACAGGCTATTTCGCAGGGAAAGCCTCCTTCGAGCATCGAACAGACTGACCAGATCGTAAGAGGCGTTATCAATGAACGATTGGCGGAAGGACAACTGGATGAATGCAACCTTACCTTGCGAGACCTCAGCCGCATCCGGCATTCGTTCGTAGATGTGTTACAGAGCATGTACCACGAGCGTATCAAATATCCGGTCTCAGACAGCCCCAGCCTCTTACCAGAACCCCTATCGCCCAGCCTGGAAGAACCAGACGAGACAGAAGACAACAAGGAGAATGACCATGCCAGCAAACATAATGGTGCAGACCAGCCCCCCCCTGACCGGCCTGGTAAATGAAGAACGAATCCGGAAAGTAGCAGCATACACGCTGTCCACGGAACACGTGGCAGAATCGACCTATCTGACTGTCGTCCTCGTAGATGATGGCGAGATGCGCCGGCTGAACCTGCGTCATCGAAAAATCGATGCGCCTACGGATGTCTTGTCATTTCAACCCGGCACCTTGCCCCCAGGCGAGGCAGGCGAGGAGATGAAGGGATACCTGGGGGATGTCATTGTCTCCTACCCACGGGCCGTTGTGCAGGCTGCGCAACACATGGTTTCCTTGGAACAAGAATTGAACCTGCTCGTGGTTCATGGAATCCTGCATTTGCTCGACTACGAAGATGAAACCGATGCCGGACGGGAAATCATGTGGAACCGTCAAGACTCATTGCTCAAGGATTTGACTCGCCCTGCTGAACAGGAGCAGCGTACGTAGGCGACGAGCTATCCGCAACTGCCAAATGAGCGACGTGCTGCCTCCACCGTTCGGGCGATGTCGTCGTCACTATGCGCCACGGACATGAAGCCGGCCTCAAACTGTGACGGTGCCGCATACACACCCTGCTTCAGCATCTCACGGAAGAAGCACGCGAACCGCTCGGTATCGCATCGCTTCGCCGAGGCCCAGTCGGTGACCGGCTCCGCGGTGAAGAACGTGGCAAACATCGTGCCGGCCCGCGTCTGATAGACCGGCACGCCGGCATCCTGCGCTGCCGCGCCGATTCCGGCGGCCAGGGCCGCGCTCTTCCGCTCCAGCGCATCCCACACGCCCGCACGACGCAGCACCCGCAACGTCGCCAGCCCGGCACACATGGCCAACGGATTGCCGGAAAGCGTGCCCGCCTGGTACATCGGGCCGGCCGGCGCAACGGTTGCCATGATCTCACGCCGGCCGCCGTACGCGCCCACCGGCAGCCCGCCACCGATCACTTTTCCCAGGCAGGTGAGATCCGGCTGCACGCCATAGACCGCCTGCGCCCCGCCCAGCGCGACACGGAAGCCGCTCATCACCTCGTCGAAGATGAGCAACGCGCCGTGCCGGTCGCAGAGGGCACGCAGACCGGCCAGGAACCCTTCGACCGGCGGTACCACGCCCATGTTCCCGGCCACCGGCTCCAGAATGATCGCCGCGACCTGTTCCCCGTACCGTTCGAAGAGGGACTGCACAGCGGCCAAGTCATTGTACGGAGCGACGAGGGTGTCTTGTGTAGCTCCAGCCGGCACACCGGGACTATCGGGCAGGCCCAGCGTGGCCACGCCGGAGCCGGCCTGCACAAGGAGCATGTCGGCGTGCCCGTGGTAGCACCCCTCGAACTTGATGATCTCGTCCCGGCCGGTGTAGGCGCGGGCCAGCCGCAACGCGCTCATCGTCGCCTCCGTGCCGGAGTTGACGAAGCGGATCATCTCCAGCGCGGGCATGAGCGCCATCACCTCGCGGGCCAGCGCCGTCTCCAGGGCCGTCGGTGCGCCAAAGGATGTGCCACGAGCCGCCTGGTCACAGATGGCAGCCACCACTTCGGGATTGGCGTGTCCCAGAATGAGCGGCCCCCAGCTCAACACATAATCCACATACCGTTGGCCATCCTCGTCGTACAGATAGGCCCCTTCGCCACGGGCGATGAACAACGGTTGCCCGCCTACGGCGCGGAACGCCCGCACGGGCGAGTTCACCCCGCCGGGGAAGAGGGTTTTCGCTTCGGAAAAGAGTTGTTGGGATTGGGTTGTTTGCATCTGTCTTGTCATCCTCCTCACGTGCTGCGTATTGGGTGCTGCACAGGGATTACGATTACGCAGTACGCATCACTCGCTACGTACTACATACTCCAACGCTTTTTCCGCTGCCCGCTGTCCCTGAGCCACGCAGTCGGGAATGCCCACACCCCGGTACGCGCTGCCGGTCAGGAACAGGCCGGGGAGAGCCTCGGCAGCCATCTGTTCAATGCGATCCACCCGCTGTAAGTGACCAACGTCATACTGCGGATTCGCGTGCGGCCAGCGGAAGAGTTCGTGGAACAGAGGCGCGGCCCGCACACCCATCAGCTCCGCCAGCTCTTCACGTACCGCGGCGACCAGGTCGGCTTCGTCGGCCAACGCGGCCGCTTCGCCGTCCGGCCCGCCGATGAAGGCGCGCAGGAGCACGCCGTCGGCCGGCGCGCGCCCGGCGAATTTCGTCGACGTCCACGTGCAGGCCAGCATCGTGCGCCGCTCTTTGCGGGGGATGACAAAACCCGATCCATCCAGCGGGTGCTCAAATGCTGCCCGATCAAAGGCCAGTGACAGCGTGGCCGTCGAAAGGTAGCGGATTTGGGCAAGCTCGGCGGCGAGATCGGGCCAGGGGGCCAGCAGGCGCGTGCTATCCCTCGCCGGCGTGGCCAGAATCACCGCATCGGCGGACAGCGTGCGGCCATCTTCGCAGCGCAAATCGAAGAGAGCCGCACCTCCCGGCCGGCGCTGCAACTGCATCAGCCGGGTGCCGAGCAGCACCTCACCGCGGAATGCGCGCTCCAGCGCCGTGACCAGACCGTCCATGCCATCACGCAGGGTCACAAAAATGGAAGGGCGTTTCCCGTTCTTAGGGGGAGGCGCTTTGCGCTGTGCAGCCAGCATCCCGCGAACGAGGCTGCCGTGCTCTTGTTCGATTTGCCGGAAGCGGGGAAAGGTCGCCAGCAGACTCAGCCGCTCGGCGTCGGCGACATGAATACCGGCCATCATCGGCTCGCCTAGCTTCTCCAGGGCCTCTTGCCCCAGCCGGCGGCGCAGGAAGTCGGCCAGGCTTTCGTCGCCATCATCGCGACGCGGTGGGATGAAAAGGTCCAGGCCCATGCGCAGCTTACCCGGCCAGGAAATTAGCGGCGAGACGATGAAAGGCCAAAAGCGCGTGGGCACGACCAGGCGGAGGCCCTCCGGCATCTCCAGCAGCCGCCGGCGCTGCACGATCAGCACGCGCCGCGCCGCTTCGTTCGTGCCGATGAGCTGGTCGCCCAGGCCCAGTTCACGGCACAGAGCCGCTGCTTCCGGCTTCTGCGTAATGAACGAATCCGGGCCGCCCTCGATGACGAAGCCGTCGCGCCGGCGGGTGGCGATTTTGCCCCCCAACCGGTTGTCCGCTTCCACCAGCGTCAGGCGCAAGGGGAGGCCCGTCGCTTCAGCCTGTTTCTGCAGCGCGTAGGCCGTCGAAAGTCCGGCGATTCCTCCGCCGGCGATCACGATGTGTGTAGTCATGGTGTTTGTCTCCAGAGCGAATCTACAACATCCGCCAACGCCGCAACGAAATCCCCCCGGTCATTCATCATCGGGGCGCGTTCTAGATGCATGCCGTAGGGCGCGAGCAACTGCCGGCAACAGATGTCAATGTCGTACAGCACCTCGATGTGATCGGCCACGAAACCGATCGGCACGACCAGCAAAGCCCGCTCGCCCGCCTCCGCCAACGCGACCACGCGCTCCTCGACTTGCGGCCCAAGCCACGGTCCACCTCGCTGCGCCGCACTCTGGAAACAAGCCTCCCAGCGACCCTCCGGCAGTTCCAGCGCGGAGGCCACGAGTGTCGCCGTCTCCCGCACCTGTCCGGCATACGGGTCCCCCTCGGCCACGATTCGCGCCGGCAAGCTGTGGGCGGTGAAGATCACATACGGATTCTCCGCCGGCGAAAAGCGAGCCAGCGATTCCTGCGTGGCCTTCGCCAGCGCGGCGATGAAGCCTGGGTGATCGTGCCAGCTTTCGACAAAATCATACGCCACCGGCCGGTCGAGGCCGCCGACCGCCTCCGCGAGCTTCTGACGGTACGCGCCCACGCTCATGGCGGAGTAGTGCGGCGTCATGCACAGGGCCACGAGGTGCGTAACGCCCTGGTCGGCGAGTTGCTGCACCGCCTCGGCAATCGTCGGCTGCCAATGACGCATCCCCACGGCCACCAGACCGGCGAAACCGGTGCGCGATTCCAGCACACGGCGCAGCGCCGTCGCCTGTCGTCGCGTGATCGCCAGCAACGGCGAGCGGCCACCGATGAGCGCGTAGCGCCGCTTGTACTCTGCCACCAGCGCAGGTGAAACTGCCCGCCCGCCGCGAATATTCCGCAGATACGGCTCAATGTCGTCCAGCCCCTCCGGCCCGCCGTAGGCCAACAGTAGCACAGCCGATTTTGGATTTTCGATTTTGGATTTTGGATTAAGCAACTCACCCCATCCCTTGTTGTGCACTACGAAGGCACCAAGGCACGAAGGAGTAGAAAGAAAGCCTTCGTGTCTCCGCGTCTTTGTGGTTTGCCAAAAACTTATTCCTTGGTTTTTCCGTGAGAATCCGTGTCATCCGTGGCCAAAACAGAAAAACGCCAGACTCCAGTCCAAAATCTAAAATCCATCGCCTCCACCAACGCCTGCACGTTCTCGAGCGGCGTCTGCGGCAACACACCGTGACCCAGGTTGAAGATGTGGCCCGGCCGGCCGCCGGCTTCGCGCAGAATCCGTTGAGCTTCAGCCACCACCACGGAGGGGGGGGCCGTGGCCAGCAGCGCCGGATCGAGGTTGCCTTGGATGCCGCGGTCCGTGCCGATGGCCTCCCACGCTTCGCCCAGCGGGATGCGCCAGTCCACGCCGACCACGTCGCTGCCCACCTGCGCCGTAAGGGGCAGCATAGCGGACGTGCCGGTGGAAAAGTAGATGAAGGGCACACCGGCCGCACGCACCCGCCCGGCCACGCGGCGGTTGTAGGGCAACACGAAGCGGGCGTAATCGCGCGGACTGAGCGCGCCGGCCCAGCTATCGAACAGTTGCAGGGCCTGCGCGCCCGCTGCTACTTGTGCCAGCAGATAATCGCCCACCGCCGTGGATAGCTTTCCCATGAGCTGATCCCAGGCCGGCGAGTCATTGTACATCAGCGCCTTCACGCGCGTGTAAT
>CAZFFM010000077.1:0-12622 GCA_964517425.1 uncultured Ardenticatenales bacterium
TAAACTGTGATATCAATCGCAACGGGTCTGATTCTAACATGAATTGCAGCATGTGTCAATACGCCGGTACGCGAAGTGCGTTTCAAACGCACTTCTTGTACGACGGTGTCCCTACCGAAAATCCGTCTGAACGGGTTTCACCGTAGCAGGCGGGCAATTTATTGCTCGTCTGCTTCATCGCCAGGTGGTCGTGGCAGTTTCCGCCGAAAGAGACACAGAATCTGTGCTTCGTAATGCTTGCGCTTTCCCCAAAGCTGAAGTATAATTGTCACCATTATGGAGATTGGAACTGTAAAACGTGTAGACATTGACCACGAGATGCGCGGGGCGTACCTGGACTACGCCATGAGCGTGATCGTCGCCCGCGCCATTCCCGACGTACGCGACGGTCTCAAACCGGTCCACCGGCGTATCCTCTACGCCATGCACGATATGGGGCTGCTTCCCACCCGTCCCCACAAGAAATCGGCCCGCATCGTCGGCGAAGTACTCGGCAAATACCACCCCCACGGCGACAGCGCCGTCTATGACGCGATGGTCCGGCTGGCCCAGGATTTTTCCATGCGCTACCCCCTCGTGGATGGGCAAGGGAACTTCGGCTCCGTGGACGGCGACAGCGCGGCAGCCATGCGCTATACCGAAGCGCGCTTGGCCCCTATCGCCATGGAGTTGCTGGCCGACATCGAGAAGGGTACGGTGGACTTCGCCGAAAACTTCGATGGCAGCTTGCAAGAGCCCACCGTGCTGCCGGCGCGTTTGCCGAACCTGCTGGTCAACGGAGCCTCGGGCATTGCTGTGGGTATGGCCACAAACATACCCCCTCACAACCTGGGCGAAATCTGCGACGCACTGACCTACCTCATTGATCATTACGATCAATTGGAAGACATCACGGCTGAACAGCTCATGAAATTCGTCAAGGGGCCCGACTTTCCGACCGCCGGCATCATCTATCGTTACAAAGAAGCGGACAACGGTCTACGCCAAGACACGATTCTCAATACCTACGCGACGGGCAAAGGACGAGTCACCGTGCAGGCAAAAACTCACGTGGAGCCGATGTCACGCAACCGAAACCGCGTGGTCATTACCGAACTCCCTTATCAGCTGAACAAGACCCGTCTGATCGAGCGAATTGCGACCTTGGCGCGCGACGGCAAGCTGGAAGGCGTCGTGGACTTGCGCGACGAGTCGGATCGTCAGGGGATGCGCGTGGTGATCGAATTGACTCGTACTGTGGAGCCGGCCGACGTCTTGAGCAACCTGTATCGTCTGACACCCATGCGTACAACGTTTGGCGCTATTCTGCTCGTTTTGGTAGACGGCCAGCCACGCATCACCCCCCTGAAAAGAGCGTTGCACCTGTTCTTGGAGCATCGCCAGGAAATCATCACCCGCCGCAGCCAATTCGAACTCGATCGTGCGCGCCAGCGGGCGCATATCCTGGAAGGACTGCGCATCGCTCTGGAATTCCTGGATGAAGTCATTCGCATCATTCGCCAGTCACGTACCGCGGACACGGCGCGGAACAATCTCTGCAAGAAGCTCAAGCTGACGAAGATCCAAGCGCAAGCCATTTTGGACCTGCAATTGCGTCGTCTTGCCGCCCTGGAACGGCGCAAGATTGAGGAAGAATACAAAGAGACGCTGAAGAAAATCCGGTTCCTGGAAGACCTGCTAGCCCATCCAGAGAAGGTTTTGCAAGCGATAAAGGCGGAACTCCAGGAACTCCAGAAGCAATACAACAACCCTCGCCGCACGCAGATCGTGGAGATCCCCAGTTCTGGTGTGTTGACCACAGACGAACTGGTTCCCGACGTGCCAATCTTGCTCACGGTAACCCGCGATGGCGAAGTGCGCCGCAACCGGGTGGGGACGCGCAGGCAAAAAGTGCGGCGCGCGAATACGCTGGCCCGGGCCAGCACGCGCGACGAACTCCTCTTCCTCACAGAGACCGGAACCGGGTATCGCTTGGCCGCTCATCAAATTCCGGACGGCGAAGCGGTGCAACTTTCTACACTCGTTTCGGTGCCGGCCGGCCAACCGGTCACAACAGTGATATCTATCCCGGAGGACAAGAGCCAATTGGTACTGGTCACTGCACGTGGCGTCGTCAAGCGGGTAGCCACGGAAGCCCTTTCGGCTGTGCTGGGCAGCGGCACACCGGTCATGCGCGTTGCCGATGGCGACCGCCTCATCTGGGCCGGCTTCAGCACCGGTGACCAAGATGTGATCCTTGTGTCCGCGACCGGCCAGGCCATCCGTTTCGCCGAAGCAAATGTGCGCTCCATGGGCCTCTCCGCGGCCGGCGTGGCCGGCATACGGCTGGCCAAAGGGGACGTTGTGGTGAGCGCAGACCTGATCGCCCCCCAAGCGCAGGATATGCTGGTGGCTTCCTCTGCCGGCTATGGCAAGCGGGTGCGGTTGTCGGAGTTTCCTCGCCAGGGACGCGGTGGCAAGGGCGTGGTGGCCATGAAGTTGACGAAGGCGACCGGGCCACTGGCCGCAGCGGTCGTGGTGTCGAAAAAGGAGCGTGTCGTGCTGATTTCAGAAAAAGGTTCCATCGCCGACGTTGCCGTCCAGCATGTATCGTTGGCCGGCCGGAGCGCGCGGGGTGCGGTCATTGCCGGATTGCGCGCCAAAGATACCATCCGCCGGCTGGTAAACTTGGGGTAGTGTCCCCCAATCGTTCCGCAATGAAAATTGACCTGCACGTCCACAGCCACCACTCGCCGGATAGCCACAGCTCGTACGATTCTATCATCGGCATGGTTATAGCGCGGGGCCTGGACGCATTGGCCCTTACCGACCACAACACCATCACCGGCGCGCTGGAACTGGCTCGCATCGCCCCGTTTCCGGTCATCATTGGCGAGGAAATCCGCACGCCGGTCGGAGAAATCATGGGCCTCTTCCTGACGGAGGAAGTCCCGCGTGGGCTGACACCGGAAGATACCATTGAGCGCGTGAAAGCGCAGGGCGGGCTTGTGGCCATCCCGCACCCTTTGGACCGCGTACGGCGTGGCTCGGCGCTGGGCGAAACCGTGCTTCGCAGAATCCTCGATCAGGTTGACATCATCGAAGGGTTTAACGCGCGGGCAGTCTTTGCGGGGGACAATATGCGTGCCCGCGAAATTGCTTCGGAACGGGGCATCCCTTGTTCCGCCGGCAGCGACGCCCACGCTCCCTACGAAATTGGTGGCGCGTACGTCGAAATGGCACCGTGGTCCACGCCGGAAGAATTCCTGAAGAATCTCGGCACGGCAAAAATCAGCGGCCGGCTTAGCGGCCCCCGTGTGCGCTTGAGCAGCACCTGGGCCAAGGTCTTGAACCGGCTTCAGCAGTGAGGAGCGTACCATTTCAGGCCGGTCGAAAAAGTGGGCCATTGACGACCGGAGGACACTGTGGCTCGAATGAACCGTGTGACTGATTCGTCACCGCCCCCCTTACCGGCCTGGCGCATCTGGCTCCTGGCCAGCCGGCCCAAAACCTTGCCGGCGGCCATCGCCCCCGTGCTGGTGGGCACAGCCCTGGCCTACCGCGACGGAGCGTTTGTCCTGCCGGCGGCTTTCGCGTCACTTGCCGTGGCCCTATTGTTACAGGTAGGAGCCAACTTCGCCAACGACTATTTCGATTTCTTCAAAGGAGCCGACACCTTCGAACGGGTTGGGCCGGTGCGTGTTGTGGCCAGCGGCCTCCTCCCGCCGCGCCAGCTTCGTGTGGGAATGGCCGTGGTCTTTGGCGCAGCCGGTCTGGCTGGCCTCTACTTGGTTTTCCGTGGGGGGCTCCCTTTGCTCATCGTTGGTGCCGGCGTTATCGCAGCAGCGCTGGCCTACACCGGGGGCCCGTGGCCCTTCGGCTATTACGGCCTGGGGGACGCAGTCGTTTTTCTCTGTTTTGGTTTGATTGCCGTCGTTGGCACCTACTACGTACAGACCCTGCGGCTGACACCCCTCGCGTTCCTGGTAGCCGTTCCAGCGGGAACGCTGGTCACAGCCATCCTGGTTGTGAACAACCTGCGTGACATCAACACGGATCGTCGCGCCGGCAAGCGTACGTTGGCCGTCTTTCTGGGCGCGACCCGTACGCGCACAGAATACGTGTTGCTCCTGGCCTTGGCCTACGTCGTTCCGCTTTTGCTTTGGGCGAGGGGTGGGCAGTCGGGCTGGGTCATGCTTCCCTGGCTCTCTCTCCCCCTCTCTGCGCATCTTGCGCGCGAAATCTTCGTGGCCAGAGACGGCCCTTCGTTCAATGTGCTCCTGGCGCGAACAGCACAATTGGCCCTCCTGTTTGACTTGCTGTTCGCCCTCGGATTGATGCGCTGATTGGCCCTCGTTCGCCGAAGAAGAGGAACCGTGGTACAATAGGAAAAGGCGTAGAGCGACGAATGAATTCGCCGCCTGAGACTGCGAAGTGCGTTTTAACGCACTATTCCAGCACGACAGCAACCTGTTGAAACAGGTTTCGCAATTATAGGCGGGCAATTCATTGCTTGCTGAAGCCGGCCTGAGTGGTAACCTGAGAAGGTGCGAAGAAGCCATCGTAAAGGGACAAGTTTTCGATTCCTGTAGGAGTAAACCTGGGATGTTAGATAAAGTAGCGCAAATTGCAGAACGGTATAACGAGCTGGAACAAATCATGGCTTCTCCCGAAGTCTCTGCGGATTATGAAGCAGTGGCAAAGTATGCAAAAGAGCAGCGCGAACTATTGCCCGTTGTGCAGGCCTACCAGCGCTATCAGGCCGTGAAAGAGCAGCTTGCCGATGCCCAGGAAATGGCCAAGGGAGAATCGGACCCCGAGATGCTGGCCCTGGTGCGAGAGGAAATCGAGTCCCTGCAAGAAGAAGAAGCTGCCTTGTACGACAACATGATGCTCCTCCTCGTGCCGAAGGATCCCGATGACAAGCGCGACACCATCGTGGAAATTCGGGCAGGTACCGGCGGGGAAGAAGCCGCCCTCTTTGCGGCTGATCTATACCGCATGTACAGCCGCTTTGCGGAAGAGCATCGCTGGAAGACGAGCTTGTTGACCAGAAATGAGACCGGGATCGGGGGCCTTAAAGAAGTGATCTTTGAAGTCAAGGGGAGTGGCGCCTATGCCCGTCTGAAGTACGAATCGGGCGTGCATCGTGTGCAGCGCGTGCCGACCACCGAGTCGAGCGGGCGCATTCATACCTCCACTGCCACGGTAGCTGTGCTGCCGGTCGTGGATGACGTGGAAGTAGAGATCAGCGCAGAGGATTTGCGGGTGGACATCTTTCGATCTTCGGGACACGGCGGACAAAGTGTGAATACCACCGATTCCGCGGTGCGCATCACCCACCTGCCGACCGGAATCGTCGTCTCGTGCCAGGATGAACGGTCCCAACTGCAAAATCGGATGCGCGCGCTTTCCATTCTGCGCGCCCGTCTCTACGACCTGGAGCAACAGCGTCGGCGGACGGAGATCACAGAGACCCGCCGTTCTCAAATCGGCAGCGGCGAAAGAAGCGAAAAGATTCGCACGTACAATTTCCCCCAAAATCGTGTGACGGATCACCGTATCGGGAAAACTCTCTACCGCCTGGAGGCTGTACTCAATGGCGACCTGGATGAGTTCCTGGACGAACTGGCAGCCACCGATCAAGCGGAAAAGCTGAAGGCACTGGGAGAATAAACGCGGAACACAGAATGATGAATGCGGAAAGGGTGCTACTCCCGTTGCGCTGGCAAGCTCGCTGAGCGCCGAAGGTTGTAACCAGGAGTTGCGCTATCGCTGCACTCCCGGCGGCTGTTGTGACGGTCGCCGTAGCAGGCTTTGCCAGGACCATCCTTCCGTGATATAATTTCTCTGCTTGCACCATCCTTTTTTCTGCGTTATAGGAGGAGATACTATGCGTATGACTGTAACACATTTGGCCAAGCAGTATGGACGTTGGCTGGCCGTCGCCGGAATGGTTATTGCCGTGGCCGGGCTGGCCGGTTGTGGTGGTAACACGGCAACGCCGGCAGCGACCACCGTCAAAGAGATTGTTGTTGGTGAGGTGGAACCTTTGACCGGCGTACAGGGACCGCAAGGGAAACTGGTCCACGAAGGGATTCAGTATGCCATAGATGAAGCCAACGCGGCCGGCGGCATCAACGGTATACCCATCACGCTCCTTTCCCGCGATGATGAGAGCAAGCCGGAGCAGTCTGCTGCCGCCGCACGCGAGCTGGTCACTCAAAAGAAGGTCGTGGCCCTGATGGGAGGATACGTCGACACCCTGGTCGGCGCGGCGAGTGAAGTAGCCGAAGAGAACAAGGTGCCCTATCTGGCCAGTTCGAGCCTGGACGAGCGCCTGACTGCACGTGGGTATCACTATTTCTTTCGCATGAGCAAGCTGTCTGGATTCTCTGACGCCACGGTCGGTCTGGCGACAAATATCTTGCACGCGAAAAAGGTCGCCATTTTCCACGCTAGCACACCCGGCGCCACACAAACATCGCAGCGCATCCGTGATGATTTGGTCGCAAAAGGAGTCGAAGTGCCCGTCTTCGAGAAATTCGTGCCCGGCAAGACGACTGACTTCGTGCCGCTGCTCAACAAGGCGAAGGCTGCCGGCGTAGACCTGACTATTTCGGCCGGCTTCACCGGCGACAACGTCAACATGGTGCGCCAACTGCAAGCCAACAAGATTGATGCCGGCGCATTCCTCGTACTCTACGGGGCCAGCCTGCGCGTTCCCACGTTCAAGTTGGGGGACGCGGCCAACTATACGTTCCACACCGCCATCTGGGATGATAAACGAGGCCTGACGCCTCCGGGTTCGGAAGAAATGTCGGCAGCCTTTGCCAAGGGTTTCCTGGAAAAGGTGGGCCGGCCGGCCGGAGGGCTGGAGCAGCATGGCTACAGCACCGGTAAGGCCATTTTACTGGCCATTCAGAACACGCTCGATGCCGGTCAAGAACTTACGCCCGAAAATGTGCGCGACCAGTTGGCGGCGTTGGACGTTCCTTTGCCGCTGGAGCATCTCAAGTTCGACGAGAACGGTGACCCGCTCTTCTACCAGCAGTCTATCATGCAGATTCAGGGCGACAAGGAAGTCATCGTCTGGCCGGCGGAACGGGCTGCGGGCAAGGCGGTCTTCCCTGTACCGGCCTGGGCAGATCGGTAACGCAGGTTCGGGAATCTTTCGGCAGCGGATCGTCGAGGCCTCCCGCTGAAAGCTCCCTGATACCCGTAGGCCAGGAATGCGCCTGTGACCTTGCTATTGCACAGCCTGCTGTCAGGGGCGTTGATTGGATGTTTCTATGCCCTTCTCGCTGTGGGCCTCAGCCTGATCCTCGGGGTGGTGCGGGTGTTCAACATGGCCCATGGCGAGTTCCTGGTGATTGGTGCATACCTGGCCTATGGTCTCTGGTCCCGCCTGGGAATAGACCCTCTGCTGGCGATACTACCGGCATCGTTGCTCTTGTTCGTGATGGGTCTGGTTGTCCAGAGCGGCCTCTCCCGTTTGGGGGAACCCAAACGCCTCAATGGACTGGTCGTCACGCTGGGCCTATCCATGTTGCTGCAAAACCTGATGTTGCAATTGTGGACAGGAGATTACCAGGTCCTTGTCGTGCAGTATATGCAATTGACAATCTCTTTCGGTGGGATAGTCCTCAACGTCGGGCGACTGGTCGTTGCAGTGGCGGCCGTTGTGATTATTCTGGGCCTGCATCTTTTCATTTCCCACACCTATCCGGGCAAAGCAATGCGAGCCACCGCCCAGGACCGTGAGGCAGCGGAGATGATGGGGATTGATGTGCAGCGCATAGACTTGCTCGCCTTCGGACTGGGAGCCGCACTGGCCGGAGCGGCCGGCCCCCTGTTCGTGACCCTGAACTATGTCCAACCCGCAGCCGGACGTGAACCCCTGATCATCGCTTTGGTGTTGACCATCTGGTCTGGCGTAGGCGAAACGGCCAGTCTGCTGGCCGGCGGAATCATTCTGGGTGTGGTAGAAGCCATGGCCGTCGTCCTCTTGGGCGGACAGTGGCGCGAACTCCTCTTTTTCCTGGTACTCCTGGGCTCCCTGTTTCTGCGCCCCCAGGGATTGCGGGCCGGACTGGGCCGGTGACGGGACAATGACGTGACCAACGCTGATCCGTTTTTCTGGAGCCAAGCGCACTGGGAACGAGGAGGACACAGACGGGGCTTGCTCCTGTTCCTTTTTGCGTTGCTATTTCTGCCCCTGGTGCCCTGGTTTGGTGACTATTACCTCTTTGTCCTGACCCTCGCTTACCTTTTCGCCACGCTGGCTATGAGCTGGACTCTGCTGGCCCGCGCCGGACAAATCTCGCTCGGCCATGCCGCATTTTTCGGTCTGGGGGCCTACGGGTCGGCATTGCTCGTGCTGCGTGTGCATGCCAATCCGCTTGTGGCGGTGGCTTTTGGGGCAACACTAGCGGCACTCTTCGCCTGGTTGATGGGCAAAGTGTTTTTCCGCTTCGGCGGCTTGTACTTTGCCCTGGCTACCTTTGCCATCAACGAGGTGGTCAAGGCCGTCGTCTCGAATTTCGATTCGCTGACCAATGGCTCGCAAGGACTGGTCGGCATCCCCTCGTTTGCTTCGCTGGCCATCGGCCCTCTGACGATTGACTTCCTCCACACCCGCTGGCCGAATTATTACGTTGCCTGGCTCCTACTGTTCGCTGTGGTGTTGACCACGCGCTGGCTGATGACCGCTCGCGTGGGGTTGGCCTTTGCCGCCATCCGCGAACAGGAAGTGGCTGCCGCCTCGCTCGGCGTGGACTTGGGCCTCTACAAGGGCCGCGCCCTGCTGATCAGTGCCTTCTTCACAGGGCTGTGCGGGGCCTTCTATGCGCACCTCATCCATTTCCTGAACCCGAACGAGGTCTTCAACCTTTCGCTGTCCGCTTTGCCCCTCGTCATGTCCATGTTTGGGGGGATGACGACCATCAGCGGCCCGCTGATCGGCGCGTTGACCTTGTATCTGGTGGACGCTTTTATCTTCCAACCCCTCTTCCCGTTTTCGCACCAAATGCTCTACGGTATTGCCATCATCGGCGTGCTGCTTTTCATGCCGCGCGGCCTGTCCGGCGGGCGATGAGCTGGCGATCACATCAGCTTCTCCACCACCAGGAAGTGGGATAGGCCAAACCAGCGCAGCGGCGTCCCTTCCAACAGGTAGGTCAGGCGGCGCAGCAGGCCGGCCAAACGGGGTCGCCGGCCGGATAGCTTGTCGTACCCGGGATAGATCGCCGTGTGGATGATCACCCGGCAAGGTAGGCCAACAAAGAGTGCTGCGCGCAGTTGGCTGCGCGTGTAGGCCCGTACGTGCGGGGCAAGACGGTCGCGCAGTGCGTCGGGTAGATAACCGACCAGCGGGATGTTGCCGAAACGATAGCGACCACGCCAGTAGACACCATGAGTCTCGAAAGGCCACCAGCGATTGGGGACGAAGACGACCAGCCGTCCTCCAGGGCGCAGCACCCGCAGCGCCTCAATAACGGCGCGACGGTCGTCGCCGACATGCTCCAGCACTTCGTGCGAAAGGACCACATCGAATGTGCCGCCCGCAAAAGGGAGCCTCTCCACCGAGGCACAGGCGATTCCCGGCAAATCTTGGCCGCCCTCGGCAGCACGGCTCTCATCCAGTTCTACGCCTGCTACGTGCTGCGAAAAGTGTCGGAACTTGCGCACGTACATGCCCACGCCACAACCGGCGTCCAAGATTCGTTTGCCTTCCAGGCTGGCGTAGCGGGCGATCAGCTCCAGTCGCCGATCCTGGCCAAATCGCCAGACGTAGCTGGGCACACCCAGGCGGGCCGGTTTCGAGTCAGGGGCCATGGTTCTCCTCCCAGGCAAGGCCGGTCAGTCCGGCGGCCACGCGCCCCTCGCGAATGGGCGGGCCAACGCCAACCCGCACCGGCCGGATGCCGGAAACGGCCTCCAGCGCGCTACCGGATGGCGCGTCCTTCACGCCAAGCGCGGCGTAGCTCCAGCGAAAGTGTGTTTTCCCTCGCAAATCCTGGCTCAGTCCCAACGAGTGCAGCGCATCCACGGCCTCATCGCCGAGTAGGCGGGACGCTTCGTCGGCGACGGCCACGGCGACGATCTGTCCGCGCGGGATGCCGGCGATGAAATCTGCCAGTCGCCGGGAAGCTGCCGGGTCGAAGTGCGTGTCGAAACTGGTGCGCGCGGCGACCTCCGTCGTCTGTGGATCAATGACCGCCAGGTTGAACCCGCGTTGGGCGCTGACGACATCACGGCCGGCCACGAAAACGTGCGCCAGATTGCCCACCTCTTCCCCCGCACTTTCGACCAGGATGGGGGTGGTTGCCGAAACGCCGGTCGCGCCGATAGGCCAGCCGTTTCCCCCGCCGGCCGGCGGGGGATAGAGCCGGTCGAAGCGCAGGTGCACGTCCGCGGGCGCTTGCCGCGCTGGATCGGCGGGAATTGCGAACCGGTAAACGTTTTCGCCCGCGCCCAGCGTCTGGCGGGCAACCTCGTGCCCATGCACAATGATCGTAACGGTTTGGCCCGCAGTCGGTGCGTCCAGGTTGAGCGTGAGGGTGTACGCGCTCGTGTCCAGTGGCAGCAGCAGGCGCGCCTTGTGGCGTGTGGCCCAGCGTGCCGCTTGGCCGGGTGCGGCAACCGGCCCCCACCCTTCGGCAAACATCAGGCCGGCGAGCGGGCCAGTTGCCGCCACGTGCCCGGATGGCGGTGCGCTTTGCGGGGTGACCCGAAACAAGGTCATCTGGTCGTCTTCGTACCACTTCGCGTCCGGCAAAAGCCGTTCGATGTACGGCAGCGTGGCCTCTGGGGTGACTCGCTGCCGGGGTGAACCGAGTTTGTGGACAACGATGTAGCGAACGCGGAAAAAGCGCAGCACGCCGGCGGCCAGTTGCCGGTCCCGGTCCATGATGCCGGGCGGCACATCGTGTCCGGTTTCCAGGGCCAACAGGCTGTTGATCACCGGGGCTTCCGTGAAGTACTGGAACTTGAACTCCGGGTTGCGCGATGTGTTGCCGCCCAGCAGGTGTTTTTCGTGCGTCGTCTGGTAGAATTGGGCGAACATGAACGTCTTGTCCAACGGGCCGGTCACACGGAAGCCGTTTCGCCAGGCCAACGGAATCTCCAGCACGCTGAAGTCGCCCGGGTCGGCCGCGATCCGGTCGTAGACGGCCGGCACATGGTAATCGGAGAGGGGGAGCGGCACGGAGAGATTCTCGAGCAGGATCAGCGCCCCAAGCGTGGCGAACAAGGCCATGCGCAGAGATGAAGAGCGGCCGAAACGGGGCGAGTTTTCCAGGGCGACCAGGCCGTAGGCGGCCAGCAGGGCCAGACAGAGCGCGATCATCACGCTGTAGCGGCCCGGATAGCGGTTTGCCTTGAAGAGGGGCAGGCGGAGCAGCAGGTCGAACGGCAGGGGAAAATCGTAGCTGCTGCCGTTCAGCCGGATCGTCGGGCCAAGGGAGATGACGGCGAAGGCCAAACCGGCTATGGCCCAGAAGCGGACCTCCAGCTCGGCGCGCCACTTCCAGAGGGCGTACACGGCCAGTCCCACGGCCACATAGCCCAGGAAAGCGAAATTCAGGTAAGCAAAGTGAAACTGTCGGCTTAACGTTCCCCAGAGGGGGTGTAAGTGTCCGGGCACGAAGAACTCCAACAAATCGTTGGAGAAGACATCAGCAAAGCCCAGACCGACGACTGTGAAATCTCCTTCGCGCAAGAGGTCAGGGATCATCATGGCCAGAATGGGGGCCATGCCGAGTGTGAATGGCGCGGCGATCCCCAGCAGGGCGCGCAGAAGCTGTCCCCAGGTGGTGGCCGGCTCCTCCGTTCGTTGCCGCACCAGCCGGAACGTGACGTAGAAGGCAGTGAAGATCAGAGCGAAGGACGCGTAGGTGAATTCGGTCCAGGCGTTGAAGAGAAGGAAGAGAGCGGCGATTCCGGCATCGCGCCGGCGAAAGGGCGGGCGCAGGGCACGACGGAGGTATAGCGCGTAGAAAGGGAGCCAGTGTGTGCTGGCGATGTTGAACTGGCCCAACGAGAGGAACACGAATTTGTGTCCAGCGAAAGCAAAAATTATGGCAGCCAGAAAGGATGCGCGGTGACGCGTGCTGGTGGGCACAGACGCGGGCAGCAGATCGAGCGCCAGCAGGTACATCCCCAGGCCGGCCAAAGAGAGGTCCAGATACACCACCACGCTGTTAGCTGGAATCAGCCCCAGGAGAAGCTGCACCGGCAAGGTGATGAGCGCGTTGAGGAAGGTCAGTGTGTAGAAGGTCAGGTTGATGCCGATAGGGAAGAAGAGGTAATCGGTGGCAAAGGGATTTTGTCCCAGGTCCAGGAGGGCGTGGCGCACCCACCACAGGTTCCAGATGATAGCCGGATCGTCACTGCCGTCGCCTGGCGCATGAGTCAGCCAGTGCAACGGCAACGGATAGGTTAGCAGCAAGCCGAGCAGAACGAGCGCACCGGCTGCTGCCAGGATCACGTGACGGGTTCGCAGCCTGACAGGAGAGTTCATGCGCGTAACTATAACACACGTTCGCTGAGTTGGCAAAATGGGTGGTGGAGTGGGGTGTCTGTCATTTTTTTGCGCGGCAATTCTCTCAAATGAACCACGAAGACACGAAGACACGAAGGC
>CAZFFM010000078.1:0-12496 GCA_964517425.1 uncultured Ardenticatenales bacterium
GGGGGGGGGGGGGGGGTTCGTCGGGATAGTGTGCGGTGCTCTCTTGCCGGGTGAGGCCGGACAATTTTCCGTTGTCTATTTCGCGCAATCCTGGATGGGGGTGCAGCGGTATCCCTTCGCGCTTGGCGATAATTCTTACGGTATGGTGCGCACGCTCCAGATCGCTGGTATAAACGGCATCAATCGTACGATTCTCCAGGCGAGCGGCCAGGTGTTCGGCCTGGATTAAGCCTTCTTCGCTCAACGGTGTATCGGTCTGGCCCTGAAATCGTCCGATCAGGTTACCCTGGGACTGGGCATGACGAATCAGCAGGATGGTCAAGTCAGCCATTCTTCGCCTCCTCTTTGGCGGTTACATAAATTCCCATCAAGATCATCAGGCCTCCGGCCAGTTTTGCCGGCGTGAGTCCTTCTCCAAGGAGAAAGTAGGCCATTAACGTTGCGGCAATCGGTTCTCCCAACAGGCTGACGGCTACAAACGAAGCGGACAGGTAGCCTAAGGCCCAGTTGTAGGACGAGTGTCCCATTATCTGCGGTATCAAAGCCATGAGGAAGAACAAAATCCAGGTTTCTTGCGAGAAGCCGTGGAGGGGCTGTCGGGTGATCAGGGCCAAGAGCGCCAAAACCAGAGCGGCGGCGCTATACACAACGATGACATAGGTGAGGGCGGGTAATCGCCGGCGCAGCTTACGCCCCATCAGAATATACAGTCCGGCCATGATCGCGCCGGCAAGGGCGAGCAAGTCTCCAAACGCCTGCGCTGGCGCCAAACCGAAATCGCCGATGCCGATGATCACGCCGCCGATTACGCTGATCAGTATGCCCACAGCCATGATCCGGCTTACCCGTTCGCCGGTCAGGAGGGGCGCGACCATGCCCACCCAAAGCGGGTTGGTGTTGACCAGCACAACGGAACTGGCCACGGACGTGTAATAGAGCGAGCTGACCCACGTCGCAAAGTGCAGGGCCAGGAAGCAACCGGTGAGCAGGGCGAGTGCCAGATCGCGGCGGGATATCTTTTGCAGTGCGGAATTCTCTCTCCACAGCCCCACCGGCCACAGCAACAGAGAGGCTATGCCCACGCGATAGGTGGCAATCATGATTGCCGGCGCGTCGGCCAACCGCACGAATATCGAACCGAACGATACCGCTAACACGCCTATGAAGATGACCAGATAGGGATTTAGGGGAGGGTCATGGGGTGTATTTCCGACCATACCTCAATTAACCATTTCTGCAGAAGTTCACCTTCTCAGAGAAAGTGAACTTCTAAATTCTTACTGTCTGGCGAGACGAAGACGGTCTGCCCCACGCGGCATCTCCCGGGATCGCCAGTCGGTGCTTGCATCAACGGAAGCACTCCATTCCGGGCGAAAAGCAGGAACGCAGACTGCCCAGAAGACAAGCGGTTCGCTGTTCGGATTGTGTGTGGCATAGGCGGTGCGGGCCGGCAGGTGGAAAACATCGCCGGCGCTGACGGGCGTTTGCTGTCCGCCCTCTTCAATGAAGCCGCTGCCCTGAATGATCAACAACATCTCATCGAAGCGATTGGTGCGAGTTATGCCTTTGCTCGAAGCAGGCACAACGACATGGGCAACGCTGTACCGTTCCGTATCTGTGGTTCGCAGACCGAGAACTTCGGTGATTTGGTGTCCATCCGGTCCGGTGATCGCCCGCGAAAAATCTACGCTGTAGCGCATAGCACGTACTCCTTTCCACTTTGCCCGCTAATTCTACCACAGGTGGTGGAATCGTGCCACTTGTACGTAATGATCGGGTGTGCGTCATTTTTTTGCGCGGCAACTCTCTCAACTGAACCACGAAGCCACGAAGGCACAAAGAACAACCAGGTTGAATGTTTCGACCTGGACACTGGCGTGTTTTGTTTTTGCCACGGATGGTCACGGATTTTCACGGAAACATCAGAAAGCATAGATGAAAATCCGTGGAAATCCGTGCAATCTGTGGCTGAAAATGCCGTATTATACGGGCAAAATGATTTTCGCCAGATTCCAGTTTCGACGTTGGGACATTGGATAGGCCTGACGAGTAGGCTTTCTCGCTTGCCCCACTTCGTATACTTCGTGTCTTTGTGTCTCGGTGGTAAGGGCAGGGCGTGAATGCTTGCAGACGCAAACCTTTGCCGCACACCCGTAATGATCATACTATATTTTACCTGTCCGCGACTGTTTTGGTTCTACGCAGTGTCCAAATTTGTTTGTCTCATTTTCTTGATTCCAAAATTGTTCTTTTTACCGGTATTCCAACACAACCTGTAGTAACACAGGCTCGACCCTACACTACTTCTAGTTCCACGTTATCATTATATTCCCCCCCAATCCTTAAAAATGGTGGCAATATGCAGCAATTATAAGATAAGCCTCTTGCGTCATTTGCAATCTTCTGGTAGAATACTACTAGTCATTCAAAAACAAGATTTCTTCTGAACAACCGGATAGAAAAACTGCCTCAAGGATGAGATTAGCTCTTGCTTTTCCGGAAGATTAATCTCCCTACAAAAGTTTTTGCTTGTTATACTTCAAATATCCTTGATAATATTATTATAAGCCTGGCGAAGGACAACCCCGCCGCAGAACATGGTTTCAGCCAGCGTGCGGCAGAATGTGCCCTTGTCAAAATACAGCAGTTCCAGCAATCTATTTTCTTTCTTAGGAAAACCAAAGGCCCCATGGATCCTAACAAAATCTGGCAAGCTGCCTTAGGAGACATACAACTGCAAGTACTTCCTTCGACCTTCAACACCTGGTTGAAGAACACGCGTCTCTCCTCGTACGAAGATGGGGTGTTTGTCATTAGCACACCAAATCCCTACGCGGTGGAGTGGCTGGAAAACCGGCTACAGCGCCTGATAAAAAACACGCTTACCCGTATTGTAGGGCGAAGTATCGGTTTGCGGTTTATCGTACACACAGAGACGGAAACCTTCGCGGAGGAAGACGGCCCCCTGTTCTCAGAAGCAGCCCCCCCATATTCTGCTATGGAAAGCTCTTCACCGGTTGTCCCCTCTCATGCTCCACTCAATACAAACTCTGCACCTTTCTATCCGCTGAATCCCCGGTACACCTTCGATTCTTTCATCGTGGGAAACAGCAATCGCATGGCCCACGCCGCCTCCCGTTCGGTAGCTGAACATCTCGCCGAAGCCTACAATCCCCTGTTCATTTACGGGGGCGTAGGATTGGGCAAGACCCATCTACTGCAAGCCGTGGCTCATTCCGTTGTGGCCAGGGGGTTGCGTGCCGGCTACACCTCTTCCGAAGTCTTTACAAACGAACTTATCAAGGCCATCCGCCATCAAAATACCGACGACTTTCGTAACCGCTATCGCAGTCTCGACGTGCTTCTGATTGACGACATCCAATTCATCGCCGGAAAAGAGAGTACCCAAGAAGAGTTCTTTCACACTTTCAACACCCTGCATGGAGCGGACCGGCAGATTATCATTTCAAGTGACCGGGCACCACGCGCAATGGGAACCCTCGAAGAAAGACTGCGCTCCCGCTTTGAGGGAGGACTGGTGGTAGACCTGCCTCCGCCAGAATTTGAAACCCGTATTGCCATTCTTCGCTTCAAAGGGGAAAATCAACCCGTACAGGTTCCCGATGAAGTCTTATCTTTCATTGCCAGGAAAATCGAAAGTAACATTCGGGAACTGGAGGGCGCGCTTACCAAAGTGATTGCGCACAGTCAGTTTCTGCGCCTGCCCCTCAGCGTGGAAACAGCCGAATTGGCTTTGCATGACATTCTGCAAAAACGTCGTTCAATTCGACTGGAGGACATCACACGCGCCGTAGCCCAGTACTATGACATCCCCTTAACTGACCTTTTGGGAAAGCGCAGAAATAGTCGTATCGTTTTTCCCAGGCAAGTGGCGATGTACCTGTGCCGTGAACTCACCGACTCGTCCCTACCACAAATCGGTGCTATCATCGGTGGTCGCGATCACACGACAATCTTGTATGGCTACGGAAAAATACTGAAGCAATTGGAGGCAGATGAAACGCTCCGGCAAGATATTATCTCTGTCAAAGAGTTCCTCTACGATATTCCCGTCCATACCCCTTAATTCCTTTTTCCACATCTTTCTGTGGATAACATTATGATTACTGTGGATAATTGCCCCTTGTTGGGGATAACCCTGCTTGTTTCTACACCGTTCCTTAATGTTACCCCCCTACATTTTGGGGTGCATCCCCCCTCGGAACCAACATATCCGACCTATCCTCCTTTCTTATTTTCAAATAAACACTATTATACTTTTCCACAGCTTTTTGCCCTGTTATGCCCAAACTCAGCATACAACAATACGCAACATGTACGCCCCTACAATGTGGGAGTTGGTATATCTTGTATGAGCTTTTGCTGTTCCCATGAGTTATCCACTTATCCAAAGCCCCTACTACTACTATTATATAATAACCTACAAAAAAGAGAGAACTTGTTTACAGGGAAACTGACAAATGAATCCTAAACCAAATCCCTTGAAAAACCTACCTTCGGTAGATGCCCTGCTTAGTAAACCTTCTTTGCAACAGGCTCTGCTGGAAAATGAGCGAACCTTCGTAGTTTCTCTTGTGCGGGACTATCTGGCCAGTTTGCGCGACAAGATTAGAGGCGGAGAGGACTGCCCTACGGATGAAGACATCATTCGTGGGGTGACGGTACATATCGAAGCATTGCTGCGTCTCAGCCTTTTTCCCGTGATCAACGGTACCGGTGTGATCATCCATACAAACCTGGGTCGGGCGTTGCTTAGCAGCGAGGCGTTAGAAGCCATGGTAAGCGCCGGCCAGGCCTACAACAACCTCGAATACAGGTTGGAGGAGGGGCAGCGAGGCTCTCGCTATGACCATGCCACCCACCTCCTACGCTTGCTCACCGGCGCTGAGGATGCCCTGGTGGTGAACAACAATGCAGGGGCACTGGTGTTGGTGTTGAGTGCCTTTGCCAAAGGACGGGAGACGCTGATTTCGCGGGCGCACCTGGTAGAGATCGGCGGGGGATTCCGCATCCCGGACATCATGGCCCAAAGCGGCTCCCAGTTGGTGGAGGTAGGCACCACAAACCGTACGTATTTGCGCGACTATCAGCAGGCTTTGCGTGAAGAGACCGCCCTGATCTTCCGCGTACATGCGAGCAATTTCTTGATCACCGGCTTTACGACGGAACCTTCCCTTGACGAACTTGTTCGATTGGGCCAGGCGCAGGGCTTGCCCGTCGTGTACGATTTGGGGAGCGGAGCGCTTCTGGATACCACCGCCTATGGTCTTGCCCGTGAACCCCTTGTCCAGGATAGTGTAGCTGCCGGTGTGGACTTGACCTGTTTTAGCGGAGACAAACTCCTTGGCGGCCCGCAGGCCGGCATTATCGTGGGCAGACAGTCGCTGATTGCCCAGTTGAGAAGACATCCACTGACCAGGGCCTTGCGCGTGGACAAAACCACTTTGGCCGCCTTGCAAGCGACTTTGCTGCACTACGTGCGCGGCGAAGCCGAACAGAAAATCCCCGTTTGGCAGATGATTAGCATGAAAGTAAATGAAATTGAAGCTCGTGCAACACAGATCGTGGAGGCGTTGAAGCAGCAGAGTATCCCGTCGGCGGTTGTGGAGGGGGTCTCCGCCATTGGCGGAGGTTCATTGCCTGGGCAGAGTCTCCCCACAAGGTTGATTTCGGTTGCTGTGCCGAACCCTTCCGCTTTGACTCGCCAATTGCGGTCCGCTTCGCCTCCGGTGATCGCACGTATCGAAGACGATCGGCTCATACTTGATTTGCGGACCGTTCTCCCGCAACAAGACCAGACTCTCCAGGCAATCCTAATTCGGACAAGCCGGAACCAAAAAGGCTAACTACAGATTTCGTCGTCAGAACGTGTTGCGTATTCCGTCGCTCCCCGCTTGACGCAAATTTTATCCTTGGTGGCACGCGCGCCGCTCATGGTGACGGTTTCTTTTCATCCGTGAGTCCATCACTACCTGAGATAACGAGATTCGCGCAGGCAGAGAAGTGAGAATATAATAGGGGCACGATGAGATTCTTCGGGAAGAATGAAACGGTCGATGCCCAAAAAACCACCTATCTGCTGGCTGCAATCTTGCTGCTGGCTGCCGCACTTCGCCTGTATACCCTGGGGAGCGAGAGTTTCTGGTATGACGAGGCCTACAGTGTTGCCTTCGCGCATCGCTCCCTTCAGGAACTCTCGCTGACCCATTTCGCCGGCCTTCCCTTCTCCGACCGCAATCTGTACCATTTGTTCCTCCATTTTTGGATACAACTGGGCGAGGGAGACACCTTTGTCCGTCTGCCCTCTGCTCTTGCTGGATGGAGCAGCGTTTTTCTCCTCTACCTCCTGGGAAAAACGCTCTTTGATCGCGCGGTCGGATTGTGGAGCGCTACTTTTCTGGCCATTTCCCCCTTGCACGTTTGGTATTCTCAAGAAGCCAGGATGTACATCTTTGCCAGTACATTCAGCCTGGCTTCCGTGTTCTTTTTTGCGCGCATTCTAAGCTCTGCGAATGATCGGTGGAACATGGATTGGGTGGCCATGGTGGTATCTGCTTGCCTCGCTTTGTATGCCCATTATGTGGCTGTCCTGGTTGTGATTTTCCAAAATATCTATTCGTTGTATCACACGAGCCGGCGCAAGCTTGGCGGGCCCTTCTTTCGGCGCTGGGTGCTTTCGCAAGGTGCCGTGTTTTTGGTTGCTTTGCTCTGGCTGATTGGATTGCTGTACCAGCAACGACATGGTTGGTGGGGATGGGTCGCCAGGAAATATGGGCCGCCACACATCGGCAACCTGATCACCCTCTGGCAACAGTTCAGCGTGGGCGTGACCTTCCCCGATTCGCACCCCTTGCGCTTGGTCGCCATGGGAATCTTTGCCTTGGTGCTGCTGTCCGGAGCGATAAGCCCGCTTCTGTCATACGCGAAGGGAGTTCAGGGGGGAGAAGCTCCGTTTGACCGGTCGCTCTTTGTCGTTCTCTATTTCTTGTTGCCTCTTGTCCTGGCCTACGCGGCCTCCCAATTTACTCCCATGTTCATTACGCGCTATTTGATTCCGCTTCTTCCGGCCTATTGTTTGTGGCTGGGGCTGGGCATTGCTTCCATCCACATTCGTTGGGTTCAATGGCCGTTAGCCCTTGCGCTTGTGCTGCTATCTTTCGTATCCTTGTTCAATTTGTACCAACTTCCCCAAAAAGAAGATTGGCGTAGTGCTGCGGCATACGTAGATAGCCAGGTGCGGCCCGACGATGTGATCTTTCTGGTAGATGGAGACATCTTCATTCCCTTCAATCGTTATTATCGGCATGTCACCGACGAACAGCGCGTATGGAGAGGGTTGGACGACCCCCAGAAATTGGACAAACTGGTGGATGGGGCCATCGTTGGCCACCGCCGTCTCTGGATTGTGCGGAGTCATGCTCCCGATCGTGTGTTGGATTACGCATTTCAAAGAGACCCGCGGCTCGTGCAGATGGATGGTCGGGCATACCTAGGGGTAGAAGTTTTCCTCTTTCAGGTTCAGGTGGCGAGAACAAAAACGTGAATTTCCGGTACGCGCTAAGCAAGATCAACGCCGGCATCCTTTCTCTGGGGCTGCTACTCTCCCTTGTCATGACCTATCCGCTTGTCTTGCATCCGGGGAGCATCATCCTGGGCCCGCCCGGCGATAATTTTGAATACCTCTACAAGATGTGGTGGTTCAAGGAGGCGCTTCTCGTCAAAGGAATCTCCCCTTTCTTTAACCCGGGGGTTTTTGCGCCTTTTGGCTACCCGCTGGCCCTTTCCGAAACGACGCTGGCCAACATGCTGACCGGCTTTCCGCTCACGATACTTTTCGGTGAAGTGATTTCCTACAACGCGGTGATGGTGGCTTCGTTCGTTCTCTCCCTTTTTGCCGGCTACCTGTTGGGCTATTCCATTTCCAGCCGACGGGCGGCGGGGCTGGTGACCGGCATCGTGTTCGCTTTTGCGCCCTATCGCCTGGCGCACTTGGGAGCTGGCCATCTGCCCTTGATGGGGACACAATGGATCCCCCTCACATTTTTCTACCTCGAACGAATGATGCGCCGCCAACGGTTGCGCGACGCGGCCATGGGCGGCTTGTTCTTGGGATTGACCGGACTCTCTTCGTGGTATTATGCCTACATGATGGGAATCTTCGTTCCCGTGTACGTGGTGTTGCGGGGCTTGCGTAGCAAATGTCCGGGGAGTACGAGGGGTGTTCCCTCGCCTCTCCCTCCCCCCCACATTTCGGGGCTTGCGCAGCGGTTCGCCGCAAGCCCGTTGCGCGGACGCCTTTGGCGAAAAAGAACATTTGCGGTACAATGGGGCATCGGATTGGCCTGGTTGTTTGTCGTGGCCGGTATCGTTCTCTTGCCCGCGTTGGTGCCGCTGTTGCGTACGACCGGCCGGCAAGCGATACCCTATCCGTTGCGGTACGTCGATCAGTGGTCGGCCAGCCCTTTAGATTTTGTGGTACCGAACATCATGCACCCGTTGTGGGGAGCGGTCGTCGCCGGCCTGTACCCGCAAAATGTGTTCGAGAACGTCCTTTTCGTGGGATGGATTCCGCTGGCCCTGGCCTGGGTCGGATGGAGGCAGCGCAATGTCGCCGCCCGGGCCTTTGGGTGGCTCGCTGTGGGCGCTTTTGTGTTGGCCCTGGGAACGACCTTGCATGTGGGGAGGCACCCTGTGCAAATTCCCGTTCCGAGCGAGGTGCAATTTGCTTTCGAGAGGGGAATGAGTTGGCTTTCGACAAAACTGGCCCTGAACCCCGTTTCCCGATGGGACATGGGGGGATCGGGCACGATTGTGGTCCCGATGCCGACCTTGTTGCTCTACCTTTTCATGCCCTTTTTCAGCGCCATGCGCGTATGGACCCGCTTTGGCCTGTTCGTCTTGCTCGGCGTGGCCGTTCTGAGTGGCGTGGGGGCCGCATATCTGGCAGACCGGTGGCGAAACGGACTCGTCGTTGCCCTGCTTTGTGCGGGGATCATCGTTGAGTTTGCTCCCATGCCCTACGCTCTGGGGTATGCGCGGGTGCAGCCGCAACCGGTCGATACGTGGCTGGCCAAACAGCCTGGACAGGGGCTGGTCATACAATTCCCCCTGGATCGTACCTGGGCCGGCTATCCGCTCTACGAGGCACGCTGGCATGGCAAACCGGTTGCGTACGGATACGGAACCTTTGTGCCGCACAAATATCAGGAAGCGGCGGCTCCGCTGGAGACGTTTCCCAGCCGGTCAGCCCTGGCCCTTTTGCGGAACTGGGGCGTGCGGTACATCGTGATCGCGCAGGATAGCCTGGCCCAATCTAACCCTGACGCTGTAGAGACATTGAATCGCGTGCCTGGCATACAATTGATTTGGGCCGGCACGGACCGGAACATATATGCCGGCGACCGCTTGTTACGCTTGCTCCCGGTCTCTCCCCTGGTTCCTCCATCGGAGTTTCTTTACGGGGACAAGCAATCTTTCTTGCAGGATAACTTGTCGGTGTACGAAATCAAATAACATATTGGACATGGGGGTTTTCTATTTTAGCCACAGATTTTCACAGAGCCGATAGAAAATCAGCCAAGAAATCTGTGTAATCCGTGTCATCTGTGGTAAAAAGGGAATTGCCAGATTTCAGTAACATATCTCGGAGGTGTTTGAATTGTCCACTGAGAATAAGCTGGTTGGTGTAATCTTAGCCGCGGGACGGGGCACGCGGATCAAGCCCCTCAGTTTGCGATACCCCAAACCGTTGCTGCCGGTCTGCAACAAGCCAATCATCCAATACCAGATCGAGGACATGAAGCGCATCGGCGTAAAGGAAGTTTTCGTTGTCGTCGGGCACCTGAAGGAAAAAGTCCCCCAGGAGTTAGGAGACGGTTCTGCCTGGGGCATGAAGTTGCACTACATCGACCAGGGAGAAACGCTTGGCATAGCGCACGCTGTGCTGCAGTTGGAAGACCAGATTGATTCTCCCTTTATTCTCTTCCTTGGTGACATCTTCATGGTCAACAAGGACTTGCAAACGATGGTCGAGATGTTTTGGGCGCGTCAGGCGGGCGGGGTGTTGGCCGTGAAGAGGGAGTCCAACCCGGAGTATATCCGGCGCAATTTTGCGGTGATCCTTCACGCCAGCGGTATCGTCACCCGCGTGATCGAAAAGCCACGCTACGTAAACACCGATCTGAAAGGGTGCGGCATCTATCTCTTCGATCAAGCGATCTTCGACGCCATCCGCCGTACCCCCCGCACGGCACAGCGCGACGAATACGAGATCACCAACTCGATCCAGATTCTGATTGACGATGGCTACCCGGTCTACCCCGCAGAAGTGGTCAAGTGGGACATGAACATCACCCTGGCCTGTGATTTGCTGGGTTGCAACCGTCGTCAAAGGGAACGCCTGGGGCAGGATAACATTGTCGGACAAAATGTCCGACTGGCCCCAGGCACGCAGGTGATCAACTCTGTCATCGGCGATGGCGTAACCGTCAGCCAGCCCATCACCATTCGGGACTCTTTGCTATTCGCGGGCACGCCGGTGACCGGTACAGAAGACATCGTGGATACGGTGATGACGCCGGACGATGTAATCGTCTGTCGGGGCCGGTAGATGCGCAAATTGCGTACTGTGCCGCGCAGTTTCTCTTTCACCGGCCGCTGGGCTGATGGTCTGCTGCTGTTTTTGGTAGCCGTCGTGGCCATGCACGGCTGGTGGAATCGTGAAATGCCCCTCACCCCGCGCCGTGAGATGCTGGTTCAAATGAGCACGGCCTGGCTGGTGCGTCAAGACCTTTTGCACGGCGTGCTCTTCTCCCCGTGGACTCCGGCCTGGTTCGGCGGTTTGCCCTGGACGCGGTTCCTGGCCTGGCCGGTTTATTATGCCGTCGCCGGATTCTCCGTGCTGAGCGGCTTCTCTTTGGGTTTCGTGACGAAGTTGTTCTACCTGGTTGTGCTCTCTGGTTCGGCGATGAGCCTTTATCTTTGGGCCTCCTCTTTGAATATCGGCAGAGCGGGCGCGCTCATCGCCGGCACCGTCTATCTTCTCTTCCCCTTCCATCTGCACACGGCCGTGGATTGGTGGGAGCACGCCCTCTTCTGGGCCTTGCTGCCGCTGCCCTTGTGGTGGTATGAGCGCCACCGCCCGGTGCAGAATTGGGCATGGGTGTGGGGACTGGGATTCTTCCTGGGCATCTTGCCCCTGGCAAATCTGGAGCGGACGCCTCCGGCCTGGCTCGTGCTGGGCGCATACCTCGGCCTGCGCGAAGCCGGTCTGTGGCGCAGCGGGCGGCGTACCATCGCCCGGAGTTTGCAGATGGGACTGGTCGTCGCCGCAATCGCCGGAGCGCTCGGCGCTGCCATACTCGTGCCGGCCGCTGTCGAAATGAAGCAGGTTGCCGTATCCCAAATGCGTGGTGCCTCGGCGGCCCTCTCCGCCGATTTCTTGCGCGGCTATGCTGTCTCTGTGCCGATGCTCTGGGAGGCCGCATTGAAACGGGTGAAGATGCCTGTGGACACCTCCTCTTTGCCGGTCATCTGGAAAGCCTTTGGCGGGCTGAATGCCTGGTACCTGGGGGGGAGTACCCTGCTCCTGGCGTTGATCGGCGCTCTTTCCTGGCGACGGGTTCGCGGGCTTGGCGCGGCGGGGGCCGTTTTGGGGCTGGGCCTGGTCATGGCCGCCGGCCCTCTCCTGCCCCTCAATCCGGTCATGCACACGCCCTTCCTTTCCCGACTGATGCCCTTCCGCGCGTTGATGTTTGTGGCGGCCGGATTGGCAGTGCTGGCCGGTGCCGGCGCGGCCCGCTTGCTGGGGACTTTGCACAAACCCTTATGGCAAGCCCTCTTTTTCATCGCCATTTTGGGCCTGATCGTAGTGGATTACAAACCGGCCTGGGCCGTCTTTCAGCACACGCCGGCCTATTTTTCTGCCGATGAACTGGCCGCGTATCATTGGCTGGAAGACCACGGGCAAGGATACCGGCTCTGGGAACCAACCGGCCTGATCGGCAACAAATATCGCTATACCTATTCGGTCCGTTACACGTCCCTCCCTCATTACGACGGCCATTGGGATGAAGGGGTGCCCCTCCCCATGGCCCTCTTGCGCGAAAATGGGGACGAGGCGACGCTGTTGAATCTTTTAGGGGTGCGCTACATTCTCCTTCGCCCGGCAGATCCGCACTTTGCCGGTGACAACGAGCGTTTGCAGGCAGCCGGATGGAATCAATTGGCCTGGCAATCGCGGGACGTCATCATTTTGGAAAACCGGACGGTGCAGCCTTTTGCCCGGCTCTATGCGCGGGCCGTGCGCTTGGATGATCAGAATATGGCGGCATTGGCTGCCGCCTTGCCGGACGCGCTTTCGCAACAGGTTGCCCTGCTGGATGGTGGCTTGAGCGCAAACCGAAACATCCGCACGGCCTACACGGTCGAGTCGCTGTCCCCCCAGAAGCTCCCGCCGGTGGCAAGCCTGGGCGAC
>CAZFFM010000079.1:0-12381 GCA_964517425.1 uncultured Ardenticatenales bacterium
GGCCAAATGCGAGACGGTGTGGCTCTGTGCCGGGGGGCGCAGTGTAGTCGTCCAGCGGGACGAGGGCGGTCAGGCGGGAGACTTTGTTGACGTTGTCAAGCGTTTGGGCCAGATTGGCCAGGAGTTGGCCGGCGTTCTCGGCTTGCGGATCGAGCCGGCGGGCCTCTTTCACATCCTGGATGGCCTGGGTGAGCGTTTTTCGTGCATCGTCGCGCGGCAGGCTGGGGCCGCTTCTGAGGGCATCTTGCCCCTGCTGCAACAGAGCATGGACACGCACATGCCGGGCCTGCGTTTGCCTGAACCAGAAGCCGGCGGCCAACGCCACGATGAGCAGCGGAACGAGCAAGCCGACCAGCATAAAGCGGGTACTGGACCCGCTGGCCTGCGGTTTCTGCGGCCGCGCCTGGGCTTGCTTCGTCTTGGATGGCGCGGTATCCACGCCCGGCAGCATCTGCCTGCCGACGGCCAGGAACCCTCTTTTGAGGTAGCTCGATACACCGACAATGCCGCGCCCCAATCCTTCCAGCACAGGCCCCACAATACTCCCTACGACAGCGCCAACCGCACCGATGCCTGCTACCAGTTTGGCCAGCCCTCGGAGAAAATAGGACAATGAAAAACTTGCTGCTTCCAGTATCCGCGCTAGAATCAGGCCCGGTGGAAGGCCTGTTGGCTCGTCGTCCCACGTATCCTCATCCGCGTATTCGTCTTCATGTTCCGGCATCCCGCTAATGCCAGCATGAGGAACCTCTGGTGTGGTGGTATCCATTTGGGGAACAGAATTTTTCGAGTCGCCGGCAATTTCACCCGGCAGCGTGTCCGCGGATTTAGGTGGGGAAAATGGCGCTTCCTCATCTTGCGAGGGGACAGATGTTATGTCTGTGATCTGTGCTTCGGCCAGCTTTATCGCCAACGCCGAAAAGTCGCCCGTACCGATAAGCGTCTCCAGGTGTTGCAACAGGTCTTCAGGGCTGGGTTTTTGCAACGTTTCTCTGACCTGATCCTGTTCGGCTAGGAAGGGCAGATGACTGGCCGCCAGCAAGAACGTGTCCCCCGAATTTACTGTACAGTGAAACAACTGCACCGGGGAAGTGGGGGATACCCCAAGAGGTTGGGGGATAGACATTTCTTGGGGAGATACAGCCGTTTCCGGATACGTTAGCAGCTCCCCACTGTGCAGTACATAGGCCAGAGAGGGTCCTCCCTGGGCAATAAAGAGGTCGTGTTCTCGGAGGGCAACACACGTGATGCCGGCCAATATTTCCCGACCGGCGAGACTCCTGCTGTTTTCGTCAACAAGGTAACGGTTTGTGGCGAGTACTGCCTGTCGCAGGCTGGCCGTAACACTTCCGGTAGTCCCGTAAAATGTGCGAATAGCCGTGTTGATGATATGCGTGCTGATCAGGTCCCACGTTTCCGCAGGCGCTACCAGTTGGCACAGGAGGTACAGATTTCCTTTGTGCGCGCTGCCGGGGGGCATGTCTTCTCCGGCTTCTATTGCCCCCGCTTCGGGAACGTCATCTCTCCTCTGTCCATCCACCAAACTGAGAGAAGCCACCTGAGTTTTCCAGATTGTGGCCATGACCCACTCTCCTTTGCTCTATCAGCGCACAGAAATGAGGGCATCGAGTCGGGATAGCATCACCGGTCCAATTCCTTTTACCTGAACAAGGTCGTCAACGCTTTGAAATGGCCCCTGCGCATCGCGGTATTCAACGATACGCTTGGCCAGAGTTGGACCAATGCCAGATAGTTCCTGCAAATCCTCGGCACTAGCTTGATTGATATTGATCTTGGCTGTAGAAACAGCGGTCGAAGACTTCTCTACTGTTACCGGGGATTCTGTTCCCCGCTTCCGCGAAATATCAGGGTGGCTCTCTTGCTGCGCTGTGCTGCCAGCGTCTGCCGGCGTGAGGGCAACCGGTCTGGCCTCTTGAGGCAACGGATTGTTCTCCTGGCAATTCACCTCAGTCGGACGTGGAACCGATTGCACCAGATGGAGCGACTCTCCGGGTGGCCGGCGGAGCCAAAACAGAGCAGCGCCACTGAACAAGAAAGTTAGTGCTGCCAGCATCAATGCCAAGCGATGTCGGGCGATGAATGAGGCCATGGCATGAGACCTTTGGTTGTACAGACTGTCCCTGGTGCGTAGCCGTTCGGCGTTTACTTTGGATATGCCTGATCAAGCTCGTTGTCGCTGCGAACGTATCCTCCCAAACCCGTAGGAAAAACCGTCCTGCACATCCAACAAGCAGTAGGCACTACTACCCAATAATTATACAATAAATGTTAAGATGATGCAAAGTATTCATTACCGTCTGTTGAACAACAACGCACGACACTGTTCAATCTCTTTAGCCGAACAACCGGCATCGCCACGACGCCGGCGCTGCCGCTTCTTGAAGGCCAATTCTGTAAGCTGTTGCTGCCAACGCATTCTCGCGCGGAAACCTGCCCAACCAGATTCCGAAAAAGAGGCCCACTGGCCCCCCAACCGCCGAAGGTATGAAGCGGCTTCGGCCAATTCGTCGGCCGAAAGATGGCCGGCATCCCGTTCAGGTTCCAGTTCTTCTTGAATCCATTTTTTCTCTTGCCAGCCGGCCACAAACAGCAAAACGAAGATGGCCATAACGCCCATGCCATCAGAAAACAAACTCAAAAAGCAAGCGGCACCCCCCAGGCTCACAAACAGGTTGTGGCTGAAGTGGAACGCCATAGCCGCCAAAAGGGCCAGGAACGGTGCTGCATTCCGTTTCCATGAAGTCGGTGCCATTCGCGCATAACCAAAACCAAGGCCGGTAATGCCTGTGAAAAATGCGTGGTTGAAACCAAATACGATGGAGCGAAGAAACACGGTCATTGCCCAGGCCCCCCAACCTTGATGGGCGAAGGCATTGATGAAATACAATACATTTTCGGTCATGGCAAAGCCAAACCCAATCAAGGTGCCATACAGAATGCCGTCCATCAGATCGTCGAATTCGCTGCGGAACATCCAGTAGATTCCGGCAAGTGCCAAAGCTTTGGCCACTTCTTCAACCAGCGGGGCGACCAGTGCAGCGCCAAGGATTTCGGAGGATTGTCCTGCTAGTGCTGCCAACGGTACATTGAATCCTATCTCCGCAAACAAGGAGATGACCACCGCCGGCACAGCACCCCAAAAGAAGGCCAGCGAGAGCAGCCACCAGGGCTCCCGTTCGTAGTGATCAAACCACCAGACCATCGTTGCATACAATACCGTTGTAACGCCGGCCACGAATACGGAAAGCAGCAGTGCTACTATGATGTCCATAGGCAACTCCTAGCTTGGCCGAGCCAGAACCAAAAAGCACTATCTTTGCAGTATATGGGTATAACTCGTGCAAACAACTGCACTGGACATCTCACCACAAAGACTCCAAGACACAAAGGATGAAAGAAGTTCTTTTCTTCGAGCCTTTGTGTCTTCGTAGTGAGATATCATGATGGTAGTCGTGGTTACGCTATAAAGTGCAAAGATAGTGAAAAAGGATTCCCGCCACGAATTAACACGAAAAAGTTACTGCTCAGGTAGGGCCCGTGCCGGATTAAAATCGGCACTGGGCTGCCCCGCCAAGCCGCTAAAAGCGGCTGAATTGCCACCGGGCAGTCGCTTCAGCGACTTTCTCTCGCGGCCAGTGACGGCTTCAGCCCGTCACGGCAAGGCTGCCTGAGTGGTAACCCGAAAAAAGAAAAATTTGACGGACACACTGTAACCGGAGTCGCGCTTGACGGGGCCGGATTTCAAGGCGTTCCATCCGACCATCGCCACGTTGCCAGGTTCCAGAGCGGACCGACAAACGGGCTGGGTGCCGGGCCGGCCAGGCCCTGCCGGACCAGCAAGGTTTGCGGCCAGGCAAAGAGGAACGTGTACGGCTGATCGCGGCGTAGCGCGTCCCAGATTTTCCCGTACAGAACACGGCGTTGCAAGGGATCGCAGGCCGGCATGACCCGAGCTTCGTCCAGCCAGCGATCTACGTTCGGGTTGTTGTAGCCCGTGAAATTATAGACCGGTTCCCCATTTTCTCCCTTGCTGTGCCACAAATCATATTGGTCGGGGTCCAATCCGACTTCCCAGGTGACCAGCGCGATGTCGAATTGGCCGTGGTACAGGTTGTCCCGAAAGATCAGCGGCTCGGTGAACTGTGGTTGCAGGTCCACGCCGATGGAACGCAACTGCTCGCGCAGGTAGAGGGGAATGTCCTCTTCGTGCTGGCTGCCGAGCGGGGCCATGAGTTGCAATTGCAGGGGCTGGCCCCCGCGGTCACGGATTCCGTCGCCATCATGATCGGCCCATCCGGCCTGGTCCAACAGTCGGGCGGCCTGGGTAGGGTCGTATGCCGGCGGCGGGGGCGCTTGCTGGGCGGCCCAATGGCCCGGCGGTAGATGCGTTCCTGGCAACGGTTGGCTCACGCCAAAAAGGGCACGCACCAGGGCGTCCCGGTCAATCGCCTGGGACAGCGCTTGCCGTACGCGCCGGTCGCGCAGGATGGGGTGATCCAGGCGGTAGGCCAGGGAGGTGAGCCGATTCGATGGCGTGATGACCCAGCGCGCCGCCGGCAGGTCGGACAGCGCCGTATCGGCCGGCACGAGACCCGCGGCGGCGTTCCCCTTGTTGACGGCGTCGATGATTGCCGTGGTTTCCGTCACCGCGCGATATGTCCAAGACCCGAAGAGGGCCGGCGCGGGCGAATGGTGGGGGTTGCGGGCGAACAAGAGTTGTCCCTGATCTGGGCGGAGGTACGCACCCTCCGTAACTTGCCCCTGGCGCGTGTCGTCTTTGGCGTGTCGCGGCACGATAGGCACCGCGGTCAAGTCGTACAGCGCAGGGCAGAAACCTCGTTCGAGCCGAACTTGAATGTGCTGCGCATCGCGGGCAGCGACGTCCGAAACCAGATGGAGATAGGGGCCGATGTTTTCTCCGTGGTTTTCGGCAAGGGCCTGCTCGATGCTGAAGACGACGTCATTTGCGGTAAGCGCCTCCCCGTCACTCCAACGGAGGTTTGGCGGGAGGCTGAGTGTGATGGTGCGGTCATCGTCCGACACCGTCCAGGCGCTGGCTACCCCAGGCCGGAGGCTGCCATCGTGGGGGTCAACGGACAACAAAGTGTCGTACAGCGTGCCGGCGACGGTGCGTGCAATGGTTGCCCGGGGCCGGAAAGTCTCGATCTGCGAGAAACTTTCGCTGCCCACGATGACGAGTGGCCCGGTCGGGGTCGCTGTCGCCGTCGGCGATGCGGTCGGGGAGGGCGAGGCGGTGACGGTGGGCGCAATCGTGGGCGTGGCTGTTGGCGTCTGCTTGCCGCATCCGGCGGTGAGCAGTACGAGCAGGGTGGAGGCGAAGGCAAGGAAAAATGGCCAGCGCGCGCGCACCAGTTTTCCCGGCGAGCGTTGCGCTTCAGGGATGGATGTCGTCAATGTTGTATAACCCACTCGGCTCGCTCGGATCAAGTTGCAAGCCCTTGATGCCGGGGCGAGCAATTACGATTTTCAGGTAAGGAAAGATTGGGACGGCCGGAAGGCCGTTTGACAGAATGGCCTGCGCTTCTTGCCAATGATTCCTCTGTTCGGCGTCGTCCGTGGTGTGCTGCGCGGCCAACACAGATGAATCAAAAGAGGGATCGCAGAAACCGGCCGCATTGCTTCCCGTCCAGCCGTTCAGCGATGTGGGAATTGCCTCGCAGAGGAATATGTCACAGGGAGGCGTCAGGCCCGGCGGGGACGACCAGGCAAACTCGGCCAGGTCGAATCGGCGGCTGAAGATGGGTCCGTCCGGGCCGTCGGCGAATAGTTCCGCCGGGTCAAGAAAGGTGATCGCGATTCCCACGCCAATCGCTTTCATGTCCGATGCAAACGCCTCGGCCACTTGGGACCGCAAGGGGTCTCCGGCTGTGGTCAGCAAGGTCAGGGAAAGGGGCAGCCCATCGGTGATGGGCGCGGTGCGGGTCACTTTGGCCGATTCGCGAATGACCATGCGAACGCCATGCGCTTCGCGGATGCCATCCCCGTCTTCGTCGCGCCAGCCGGCACCCTCCAGCAGGGCGCGCGCCTTCTGCGGATCGTAGGGGTATTCGGTCAGCCCGCTGCGCGGATAAGCAGGGTGAGCCGGCAAGACCAGGCTGTTCATGACCTGGCCCTGGCCATGCCAGATACGCGCCACCAGCGACGAGCGGTCGAAGCCGTAGGCCACGGCCTGACGCAGCGCCGGTTGCGCGCCGAAGGCGGGTCGCCCATCGGCGGGTTGCAGATTGAAGGTGATCTGCTCCCAGGTGGGATCGGCAGCGAAGGCAGCTTGCAACGTGCCTTGCTGCTGCGCATCCAAGATGGCCGGTATCTGATCGGGGGTCAGCGCGTCGCCGGTAACAATGTCGCACGTGCCGTTGAGCAGGCTGGGCAGTGCCTGTTCTGGGGTTATCGGAAACCGGAAGATCAAGCGGCGAAGTGCCGGCAGGCCCTGTCGCGCTTTCCAGTAAAAGGGATTGCGGCGCAGGGTGATGTGGTGGCCGGGCAACCATTCCTCAAGTGAAAATGGCCCATAGCCGAGTGGCCGGCGGGCGAAGTCGCTAACGGCGATGTCGGAGGGGGCCAGGTTCTTTAAGACGTGTTGGGGCAAGGGAGCAAAAAAGTTCAGGAAGTACGTATCTGGCAGGTAGCCGGGCAAGCCGGTCCATTCTATGGTGTAGTCGTCCACGGCGACATAGCGAACTGTGCGGTCTAACAAATCCCGGAAGGGGTAGCCGGATCCCGGTGCGCGCGCGACGTGGTAAGCAAATAGCGAGTCCCCGGCCAAAACCGGCGTACCGTCGGACCAGTACACGTCTTGGCGCAATCGAAATGAGACCGTGAGCTGGGGCATAGTGGTGGAATCGCCCCGGTAGAGTTGCAGGGCACCGGTGGCGGGGTCCACGATGGGATCGCCGAGGTGGACGGGCACGTTGGTCAGGCGGGCGTCGCCATCACGCAGGCTGGGCAGTTTGGCCAGGATTGCCGGTTGGTACGCGAAATTGCGGAGAGAGGCCACACCGCCGGTAACTGCCCCTGGGCCGTACAGGGCATGGAGCAAGGCAAGTTTTGCCGGCGTGTTATCTCCGCCCCACAGAAAAAGGTTGGCAGGTTCCTGGCCCATGCAAACGACCATCTCGCTCTTTTCAGGAGACGTGGTCGCCGCCGGGTGGGGGGGGCCACCGCGCTGTGGGCCAGCCGTAGCCGTCGTGGGGAGGCCGCCGGGGGGCTGTGGTGTCGCCGGCAAAGCGGCGCGTGGCGTGAAGGTGGGGACGGGCAGAGTGACGATTGTCGGCGTGGGTGTCGGGGATGGCTTACGTTGGCAGGCTGTTACTATGGCTACGAGTAGGGCCAGCAAAAGCAAGGTCCCGCTTTGAAAAAAATGACGTGTCAAGTGTCGGGTGTCGCGTATCACGTAATTCGTGAAACGTGATCTGTGCTGTATAATTCGTAATGTGTGTTGCGTTTGCACGTTTCACGGCCCCTACTGCCTACTCCCGACACCTTGCTCCGTTTTGCATTCATCATTTCAGAATCGCTCCACGCTCGACGCCCCACGCCCTCCGCAGCATCACGCACCGCGCAAGCGGGGGTCGAAAGCATCGCGCAACCCGTCGCCGAGGAAGTTGAAAGCGAGCACGGTCAGGGTGAGTGCCACAGCCGGCGCCACGATGACGTGGGGGTAGGAACGCAGGCCTTGATAGCCTTCTTGGATCATGATTCCCCAACTCGGTGTAGGTGCGTCTACGCCAAGGCCGATGAAGCTCAGGAAGGCTTCCAGGAGAATGTATCCGGGAATCTGCAACGTTTCTTGGACGATGCACGGCCCAATGACATTTGGCAACAAGTGGCGGAAGACGATCCTGCGCGGGCCGGCGCCTATGCTGCGGGCGGCTTCGATGAATTCTTTTTCCTTGTAGGAGAGTACCTGGCCGCGAGCAATACGAGCCATGCCGATCCAGTTCAGTGCGCCGATGGCAATGAAAATAAAGAGCATACCTCCCAGAGATTTGTTGAGCGCAATCAATCCCGCCCAGATTCCAACGGCTTTTCCGCTACGGGCTGTGGCTTTGAAGAAGACTTGCATCAAGATGACGACAATGATGATCGGAAGGCCATAGAGAAAATCTACAAAACGCATCATCAGCTCGTCTATACGGCCTCCAAAAAAGCCGGAGACAATGCCATAGATCAGACCAATCCCCAGGCTTACCGTCGCAGCGATGACGGCCACTGAGACCGATACGCGAGTCCCGTAAATGGTACGCGTGAGGATGTCCCGTCCCAGGTTGTCGGCGCCGAGCCAGTAGGTCGCATTTGGCAGGGCATAGTTGTCTTTCAGGTGATTCTTGGCAAAGTCGAACGGGGTCACAAAGTCGGCGAAGATGGCCAACAATATAAGTATGCCGATGAAAACGATGCTGATAACGGCCAGACGGTTTTGCATGAGCTGATAGGTTGCATCAGCCCAAGGGCTCCGTTCTTTTCTTTCTGGTAATTCAGCGGGAGCTGCGCGCTCCATAGCAGCCATAGTAACTCCTATTTCGATTTTAGATTGCTGATTTTGGATTTTCGATTACTGACGACTGTCTACTGTCTACTGACGACTGTCTACTGACGACTGTCTACTGACGACCGACGACCGACGACCGACGACTGACGACTGACGACTGACGACTGGTATCAGTCATAACGAATACGTGGATCGAGCCAGGCGTACGTAATGTCTACCATTAGATTCGCAATGACCAGTAATACGGCGTAAACCAGTGTGGCCCCTTGAATCAGGGTGTAGTCACGATTGCCAATGCTCGTCACAAAATGTTTTCCCATTCCGGGGATACCAAAAATCTGTTCGATAATGAAAGTGCCGGTCACAACGGCGGCAAAGAGTGGGCCAAGAACGGTGACGACCGGGATCAGGCTATTCTTCAAGGCATGGCGAGCGACGACAACGCTTTCGCGCAACCCCTTGGCGCGCGCTGTGCGAATGTAGTCCTCGCGGATGACCTGCAGCAGGCTGGCACGGGTCAGGCGGGCAATGGACGCAGAGAGTGCTGTGCCTAGTGACAGGACGGGTAGGGCGGCGTGGAGCCAGAACTTTGCCGTTGGTGTTGGAAGAAAGCCGAGCAAGAAGGGGGGCTTTGCTCCCCACGTAGCCACAGGAAACCAGTGAAACTTCAGGGCAAATAGCCAGATCAGCAGAGGCCCCATGACCATGTTGGGAATGGATACCCCCAACACGGCAACAAATGTACTGCTGTAGTCAATCCAGGTGTTCTGTTTGAGTGCCGCAAAAATTCCGGCGGGAATGCCAATGATAATAGCCAGGATCATGGAAAGAATACCCAGTTGGGCCGAAATGGGGAAAGAATCTCCAAGAATCTCGTTTACGCTGCGACCCCGCTGGCGCAGAGACAGTCCCAAATCACCACGCAACAGCCCGTCTTTGCCAAAATCGCGGATGTCACGTGTGTCTACAAAATCACCGACGAGATAGCGCACAAACTGAATCTCGATAGGCTCGTCGAGGTGATACTTGCGCTGTAGGTTTTGGCGCACCGATTGGGGCAATTGCTTTTCACCGGCGAAGTCAAAAGGCCCCCCCGGAATGGCCCGCATCAGCAAGAAGACGCTCAGGGTGAGCAAAAGTAAGACGGGGATAGACCAAAGGATACGCCGGATCACGTATTGAATCACAGGTTATGCTCCTTCAGTTTGATACGTACTGCGTGTTGCGTAACAGGGGAACCTCCACCAGGAAAGGGAACTTGACATTACGGGTTACGCAGTACATAGAGCTGAGCGGCCCCGCAAGGAGAATTTGCAACTCCTTGCAGAGCCACTCAAGGTTTACTTACATCAACTAATCAGGCGGTGTTACTGTGCCCGTTTACTAGTCGCGCCCTGCTGCTTGTGCTGCGGTGTCCAACATCCACTGGTCCACGGGATCGCCACCCATGGGATTGACCACACGCTGTAGATAACCCTTGGTCATCTGGACGCGCGTGTAGTAGTAAATCGGTATAATACCAGCGTCGGTGTCCACGAGCAACTTCTCTGCCTGGGCGTACAGGTCAGATCGCTTGGCCGGGTCCTGCTCTTGCTCGGCCTGTTCCACGATCTTGTCGAAGTCTGGGTTGTTGTACTTGGCATAGTTGCTGTCGCTCTTTGAGTTGAAGACTTCGTTGACCCAGTTGTTCTCGTCGGGATAGTCGGCGCACCAGCCAAGCCGGTAAATGTTCGGCTTTTCCGAATCGGGCGCGTCCGGCAGGAGGGTCTTCAAGTAGACTTTCCATTCCTGGTTCTCGATGCTGATGTTGGCTTTGGGGAAGGCAGTGGCCCACATGTCCTGGATCGCCTGGGCGATCTGGGCATGGCCTTCAGAGGTGTTGTGCATTAATACGGCGTCAAGGCCCTCACCCTCGGGATAGCCGGCATCGGCCAGCAGCTTCTGTGCTTCGGGCAGACCCTTGCTGTAGTCGAGCAGGTCTGGAGCGATATCCATGTTGTCTACTTGGTTGCCAAAAATGCCTTTCGGCGCGAAGGTATGCGCCGGTTGCTGGCCGCCCTTGAGTACGTTGTCAATCAGGCTCTGACGATCGATAGCCAGCGAGAAGGCTTTGCGCACGTTCGGGTCATCAAATGGTGGCTTGCTGTTGATGAAGCCGTAGTAGTAGGTGCAGAGCCGCGGCTGGATGACCAGCTCTTTGCTCAACGTGGCGTCTGCTTTGATGCGGTCCATGTCGGGTAGCGGCGGGCCCCAGCCGGGATCGCCGAGGAAATCAATCTCACCCGCTTCGTACATGGACATGGTGGTAGAGGCTTCTTGAATGACAGGCATATCGATGACTTCGATGTTGCCCGTGCTGTCGGCCCAACCAAACCAATTGGGGTTCTTGACCATGGTCAGGTGCGCACCATGGGTCCATTCTTTCAACCCGTAGGCACCGTTGGTCACGACGAGGCCTGGCTCCGTCCAACGGTCACCATATTGCTCAATGGCGTCCTTGGGCAGCGGGCGGGCGATCCACATGCCGGCGATGGCCGGGAAGTAGCCGGCCGGGTGGGCGATGGTGAACTGAACCGTGTAGGTGTCCACTGCGGTGACGCCCACAGCGGCTTCCAGGTCGGCAAAGCCGTCGGCTGCCGGATCCGCACCGTTGAAGTCATTGGCGCCCTTGATGATGCCCAGCACGTAGGCATAGTCAGAGGCGGTCTTGGGGTTGATCGTGCGCTTCACGCCATATTCCACGTCAAACGCGGTCACCGGGCCGACCTCTTCAAACTCGTTGGTGGCCAGGTTCAAGTGATACCAATTTGCGTCATCCCGCATGTGAAATGTGTAAACGGTGCCGTCATCAGAAATGTCCCATGATTTGGCCAATTCCGGTGTGACGTTGCCGTTCTCATCAAAGGCGGTCAGGCCCAAGAAGAGCTGCTCATCAATCCACACGGATGTGGTATCGGTGGCCAGCGAGGGATCGAGGCTCGGTGGCTCGGTGCCCAAGATGCCGTACAGCGTATTGTGTGCTTCGCCAGGAGCCGGGGTGGCTGTTACCACAACCTGCTCCTTTACAACTTTCGTAACCTGTTCCTTCACAACCTTGGTCACTTCTTTGGTCACGGTTTGCGGTGTGGGGGTCGGGCCACAAGCGGCCAGGAGCAACCCCAACACAGCCAGCGCTGCAACCAGATACATAAAACGTTTCATGAGAAATTCTCCTCCTCTTTCAAATACAAATCGAAAAATACAAATCACCTACGACTCTGTCCTGCACACTCAGGAGTTTAGCCCCGTTGCCTCACCTCCTTTCACGGCAGATAATGCGTTGCCTGTGGCGAACGGAAGCCAGTAACGGCTTCCCCGCCTTGCTTCATTTTTGGGACAATCCTTAGGATCGACAGACATGGCTATGGGCGTGTCTCTCCAGAAGAGAATGCACACCCCAATAATACCATCACTTGAGAAAAAAAGCAAGCCCCCTTCGTCGGATGGAATAGGTAGGGGCGAGGCATTCCCGCAGACCCGTGAGGAGGGCAAATCCCCTTGGCGTGCCTAATGAGTAAGGAAGAACGCTGCCAAGGGGAATGCCTCGCCCCTACGAAAAAAAGAAAGACCACCGGCTCTCAAAACCGGCGGTCTTCTGCGAGGGACAAGCTGCTCACACTCGCTCCCCCTCAACGCATGGCGGGGAGGGCGGGATTTGAACCCGCGAAGGAGGTTTTAGCCCCCTTAGCCGCTTAGCAGGCGGCCGCACTCGACCAGACTATGCGACCTCCCCATAGGTTGTTGGGACGGAGGGAGAGGGATTCGAACCCCCGGTGAGTTTCCCCACAGCGGTTTTCAAGACCGCCGCC
>CAZFFM010000080.1:0-12374 GCA_964517425.1 uncultured Ardenticatenales bacterium
CTTCTAAAGGGGAATCATTGCCGGAGGCTGGCCTGCACCTCGGCCCCGCGCCCGACCCGCCGAATATGCACGAGTTCCAGCAGGGTGCCCGCAGGCTTGCTCTCCGCATCGCCGGCGGCCGTGACGATTTGCACCTGGAGCCGGCTTCCCACATCCCAGGGATTGTCGCCACGGGTCACGACCAGGGCGACGCCAAATTGTCGCTGCCGGTATAGCTCCCAGTGCAAGGTGTCCAGCCGCATGGTCTCGCCGGCAGGCCAGCGGCTCGGCGGATACCAGATGGCTGCCGGAATCTCGTATTCGCTGCCGGGCAGTGGCTCGCCCTGTGCGTCGGTGAGGAAGGCGAAGATGCGCAAGTTGTCGGGCAACGGCCGGCGCACTTGCGCATACAGGCGCAGGTAGACGCGCGGCGCGGACGGGCGAGTTTGCAGCACGTCGAAACCGGTCAGCGCGAAGGAGTCTCCGAACATCACGCGGGTGGGGTATTGTGGTGTGGCCGCTCCCGCCTGGGCAAAGCGATAGAACGAAGGGGGGATCGTCCGGTTGGTCTCTCCTTTGCGCAGCAACAAGATGCCATCTCTGCCGTCCACGATGCCGAATCCGCCTTCGTGGATCAGTCGCTGCACAAAGTCGTACTCGTCGCGGGGGATGACCGGCACATTCGTCGGGGTCATATCGTAGAGAACCGTGCCGGCGTCTTCCAGGCGAGGGAAGACGTACAGGGTGTTTCGCCCGCTCACGTGCGGGTTCAGGCGGTCGCTGGCGCTGACGGCCGCGTCCGGCCGCACTTGCGCAAAGAGGGCCTGGGCCGCCTGCCGGCGAGTCGTGACCTCTGGCCAGCGGAAGTCGGCGGCCAGCGGCGTCTCCCCCCCTTGCCGGTGGGCCACGAGTGTGGCGCTCAACACGGCCAGGGCGAGAACGTAGACAGCTCGTTTACGGAGCCACCCCCGCGAAGCTACGCGATCGGCCAGCCAGGCAATGCCGTCCAGGCAGGCGACGAAGAGGATCGGAACCAAGGGGGCGGCGTAGTGCAAGAGCAAGTCGGGATCGTGCATCAAGCCGGTAGCGCTCAGGAGATTCACAGCCAGTACCGGCAGAGCCATGAAAAGGGCCAGCAGAGCGGCCAAGGGCATGAGTGCCCACGGAGCCAGCAAGGTCCAGAGGTAGGCCGGCCTGGGCGGAGCGATCAGGGCCGCCCAGAGCGTGCCGGGATGGGTCAACAGGCTCCGCGCCATCTCCAGGGGTGTGTTGCCCCATTGGCCGTAGTGCAACGCGAAATATTGGGATTGTCCGTGAGCGTTGAAGTGGGGGATGACCAGAAACAGTCCCCCGTAAAGCCAGAGCAGGGAGAGCGCAAAGGTCACCAGGCCCAACCGGCGTTCCCGCTCGAAAAGGAAGGCGTAGACGCCCACCAGCATTCCGACGAGAGGCAGCACCTCCTTGCAACCGATGGTTAGCGCGATGAAAACGAGAAAGAGCCACCGGCGGCGCGTGCGCAGGAAATAGAAGGCGTAGAGTAGAAAACTGGCGGCCAGGGTCATCGGATGGAAATCAAAGAGATTTGCCTGTTCTAACGCCGGCGACAAAAGGTAAATGGCCGCGAAGAGCAGCCCCACGACTTCCGGGTGATCTACCCTGGGTCTGGCCATGCGCGTCGCCAGCGCATACGCCGGCAGGGCCCCGAGGGCCAGGATGGCCGTCTGTCCCACGAGCAAGGTCGCCGGACCGGCATTGACCAGATAGAAGAGGACGAAGAGCAACAGCGTCGGTTGAAAATGATCGGCCAGGAGCATGTCGAAGCCCGCTTCGTTCGTGGAACGGAGGAAAGCGCCGTGGGTCGTATTCCATAGCGCCTGGTTGTAGATGCCCAAATCGAACGCAGTGCTTTGGAAGGCTTCGTGCCGCTGTATGGTGAGCGTGGCGAAGAAGAGGAAATAGCTCCCCACCATGAGCGCCAGGAAGAGGGCCGGCAGCACCGGCGATGGACGGCGGGTGGCGATGGATTGCCTCATTTTGCCGTCCGGCTGCTGATGGTGATGCGGCCCAGCCGCAGATGATCGGTGCCATCGGATAGGTTCAGGCGTTGGCCGGTGGCCGGATCATAAAGGCCGGCGACCAGTTCGTAGTCGCCCGGCGGCAGGTCGGGTGGCAGGGGAATGCCGTGCGCATCGGCGATTCGTTCGCGCGGTTGCCAGGACGTTGTGGGCCGGCGGCCGGCAGCGGGAATGCCGTCGTGCTGGGCCAATGGTCGTCCATCCGGGCTCAGCAGGTGGACAAAGACCTGCTCGCTCACCGTCACGAGCCGGTCGGCTGCCCAGACGAGGCGCAAACGCAAGATGTCGCCGGCGTACAGCGGGCCTTCGTCATGCGCCCAAGACGCCAAACGGATGCCGGCCGAGAAGGGCGCGTTCAACGTATGTTCCGGCCCCACGTCTCCCAGCCCGTAAAGGTCTGCACGCAAGGTGTCGAACCACTTTCCGCCGGCAGGGAAGGCATTTTGGTCGGCCCAGTCGCGCAGGGGGGCGACTTCCGGCGTATCGCTGTCGAGCAGCCAGAGGCGGCCGGTCTGTTGGGCCAGCCAGGGGAGCCCCGCTTGGCGTCCCTGGGCGCTGGTGATCAGTCTGGCTTGCTGGCCATTCGCCAGGTAGGGATAGAAGCGGCGATACAAGTCGCGGTCGGCGAAGAGGAAGGTGGCGGGCGGCCCGGCGGTAAGGCTGCGTATGGCCTCATGGTAGGGATCGACCTGCAGGCGGGCGGCACGATACGTGGCAAAGGCGGAAGGCGCAGCCACTGTGCAGCCGGCGACGGCCAGCAGGGTCAGCAGCGCGGGCAGTGGCCGTAACCAGCGACGCAGCCGAACGTGCGGAAAGAGGATCGCGCCATATTCAACGGCCAGCGCGATCAGCAGCAGCGTGCGGAACCCGATCACGGCTGCGAATAGCGCTTTATCGCCGGGCAGCACCAGTTGGGCGACCGGCCATTCTGCCAGGTTGGCCAGGCCGAGCAAAACGGCGTAGGTGCCCCCGCGCAGGTTGGGCAGCAAGAGCGCCACGAATGGGAGGAGGTAGATGATGAATTGCGGGCTGTACCCTTTGCTCCAGAGCATGAAAAGACTCACGGTTAGACCGGCGAAGGCGACGACGGTGCGTGGCGCTTTCCAGCCCAGCGGCCGGAGGTAGAGCCAGAGTCCAACCAAGCCGAAAGCCAGCGTGATCAGCGGCCAGGGCAGGTGGGAAGGGTGGAGGGTGATGGCGGCGGTGGCCGGGTCGAAACGGTCGGCCAGGGGCGTGACGATGCCGCCGGAATAGTAGCCGTCCAATAAAGCCCAGACAGTTTCCCAGGAACCGCGTCGCAAGGGACTGATGAATGAAGCGGCCAGGAGGTCCGCGCGGATCCACAGGAAGGGTGCGGCCACGGCGAGGGCGGCGGCCACGGCGGTGCCGGTTGCGCGCAGGGCTTCCCGGCGGGTGGGTGCGGTTCGCCAGACGACGGGCAGGATCAGGGCCGGAAGCAGTTTGGTCATGAAGCCCAGCCCGATGGCGATGCCGGCGCGGGAAGTCCGCTGCGTCAGGGTCAGGTAGAGGGCCAGCAGCAAGAAGAAGAGGGGCATCGGATCGAACCATCCCATCCAGGTAAAGAGCGGAGCGAACAGGAGGGCATAGAACCAGCTTGATCGCAATGCACCCGCTGCGTCCTGCCAGAGGTGGGCCAGACGGTATACCAAAACCAGGTTGCCGATTTCAAAAGGGAGCAGGGCCAGTCCCATACCGAGTTGAAACCATAGCCGCGCGTCGTTCCAGGGGGGGAGCAGCAGGCTCAAGCGATAGACCACTACGGCCAGCCAGGGAAAGATGGGGGGGTACTCCATCCAGTAGTGGATGAAAGGGTACGCTCCCTGGTCGGAGAGGGCCACAAAACTGACGTTGGGCAGGTAATAGCCGTACCACTCCAGGATGTATCCTCCGGGCCGGTAGAGGAGCAAGGCCATCAACCGGAAGGATGCAAACAGGAGCAGGAGCAGGGCGAATTCGCGCTGACGGCGGTCGAACAACTGGCGTGAGAGCATTGCAGACACATTCTAACACGTTTTTCGCCAGAGGGCAAAGACGCGCTAGGTTAGTACCTTAACAGTTAAATTCTTGTACACGAAGCAAGAAGATGAACCACAGATTTCACGGATGGCACAGATTAAAAAACCAAGAATAATCTGAGAAATCTGAGCAATCTGTGGTTAGCCTTTTTGGTTCTGGCTCAGCCAGGTTAGGGGTGTGCGTCATATTTTTGCGCGGCAACTCTCTCAAATTAACCACGAAGACACGAAGGCACAAAGAACAACCAGGTTGAATGTTTCGACGCTGGAACTGGAGTCTGACGAAAATCATTTTGACCGTATAGCACGGCATTTTCAGCCACAGATTGCACGGATTTCCACAGATTTTCTTCTATTCTTTCTGATTTTTCCGTGAAAATCCGTGACCATCCGTGGCAAAAATAAGAAACGCCAGTGTCCGGGTTGGGAGATGAGATCGGCCCGACGAGTAGGCTTTCTCGCTTGCCCCACTTCGCATACTTTGTGTCTTTGTGTCTTTGTGGTAAGGGCAGGGCGTGAATGATTGCAAACGCAAGACTTTGACGGCCACCCCTACCTTAGCGGATTGGGGGACCCTCCAGCCAGTTATAGCCAATGGCCGGATCATCGTGAGAGAGACGCCCCTCCTCGGCCGGATCGTAGGTTCGTGAGGTGACGTAGAAGAGATGGGTGACGCCACCAATCACTTTACAGCCGTGCGCCACGCCGGGCGGAATTCTTACGACTTTCGCCGGGTACATTTCTCCGAGGAACACTTCCTGCGTTTCGCCATGAGTGGGCGAATCGGCGCGCAAGTCGTGGAGGGCCACCTTGAGCGCGCCCAACGGTACATACCACCAATCTATTTGCGTGGGGTGTACGTGCCATGCTTTCGCCACGCCGGGATACATGCAAGAATGGCTGAGCTGGCCGAAACCTTCCCCGAAGAAGGTATCCGTCACCCGGATAATCTCGCGAAAGAAGCCACGGTCGTCGCCGTGACTGACGAGGTCTTTAATTACAACGCCTTCAATCAATGGAGCCTCCTATCCAAAATCGGGCACGGTTCATTTTGCAGAGAAAACTGCTTGACGAATAGTAACGGTTCGCGCAGGAAAAATCCGTGAAGCGTGAAAAGGGCCTTCTTTCACGCATTATGTTTCACGTTTTGCGCAAATTCTTCCTGGCGCCAAGACTCAATTTGTCAACCTACTTTCATGCCATGCTGAACCATGCCAAAAACCAAGAATAATCTGAGAAATCTGTGCAATCTGTGGTCAGCCTTTGGTTCTGGCTCAACGCAAGAAAATGAACCACAGATTTCACGGATGACACAGATTGAAAAACCAAGAATAATCTGAGAAATCTGTGCAATCTGTGGTCAGCCTTTGGTTCTGGCTCAGACGGGTTAGGAATTTTCAGGCAGTTGTTTTCGCTCTCGCTTAGATTCCTCGCGGGCGTCAGCCCATCGTCCACGTGCCCGGCGAGCCAGTCCTGGATATTCGCCAATGGCAGGGTGCGTGATCACCTCCTGGAACCAGCGGACGGCTTCGTTGTAGAGACCCAGGCGCAAGGAGAGGTCTCCGATGAAATAGCATTGTTTGATTTCGTCTTTCTCTGTACGCGCCTTTTCCTTGGCATAGGACTGGAGGTAGTGGTCACGAGCCAACTGCAGATACTTTTCTTCTTCCTCATGCAGACGATGTTCACGGGCCAGCCACGCTTTGTGCAGATAGAGGGCGGCTTGCATGGCAATGCGGCTCCTTCTGATACGATAGCACCGGCCAGCCAGTTCGTAAGAAGCGTGTGTCGCAGCAAAGTCGCGCATCCCTTGGAAATCATAGTCGGCGAACTCCTGCTTTCGTTTGGCGGCGTCCGCGCGAATATTGATTCTGGCCCGTCCGGTAAGTTCACGAAAGTCGTAGCGATAGGAGGCATATTTGCAATGCGGGCATACCCAAACCGTGTAATGCGCCGGGTTGGGGCCGTCGTATTCCGTGTAGAAATCACTTTCTTTTCGTCGGGGGCGAATGGCCGTTGTGCGAACTTGCAGGGCCTTAAACTTCTCATTGCAGGCCGGGCAAGTCAACGGTTTGGCAATGAACTCCTTCTCCGGAAAAGTCTTTGACACGGGCAGCTCCCTCCCTATGGATTCTTCGTCCCCCTATTGTGCCACAAACCATGGCTTCTGTCAAAGGTAGCCGTCTATGGGGTGTAACACAAAAGTGTGGGCCACCGCGGCAGCGTTCTTCCTCCGTGCCTTTGTGCCTTCGTGGTTCATTTGAGAGAATTGCTGCGCAAAACTTTGACGGCCACCCCGAGCTGGCAGCTTCTTTGACAAGTGAAACCAACTATGCTATACTCCATTTTCAAAGCAAAGGAGTGACTTATGACGATTCCACCGGAGTTTTCGGGACGCGGACGCGGTTCGATGTGCTTCTGCCCCTATTGCGCACACGAACTGGAACATCGCAGCGTAGATGGTCGCACACGCGCTGTCTGCCCATCTTGCAAAACGGTCCTCTATCGCGACCCCAAACTCGCTGCGGCTGTCGTGGTAGAGGATAATGCCGGCCGAATCTTGCTGGTTCGCCGCGGCGTAGGCCCGCGCCTCGGCGACTGGTGCCTGCCGTCCGGCTTCGTCGAATACGACGAAGGCCCAGACGAAGCCGCCGTGCGCGAATGTCACGAGGAGACGGGGCTGGAGATCGAGCTTACCGGCCTGCTAGACGTACACAGCTTCGATGATCCGTTCCGCAACAAGAAGGGCGCGCTGATCGTCTATGCCGGTTGCCCAACCGGCGGCGACCTGGCCCCCGGCGACGACGCCTCCGAGGCCGCCTTTTTCTCGCCGGCCCAGGTGCCCGCCAATATCGCCTTCGATGGCCACGCGAACATCATCCGCGTGTGGCAAGGGCAAATGTAGCCCGCGGCACCTCCGAAGGCGTAGCCGTGACGTTCGCTGCGGCGTGATATGATACTCTGGGATTCCATCTGTAATGCCTGGCAAGACGTAGACCGGCGGCGGCAGAGACAGGCCGGGCAAAACAATGGTCGTCGTCCGGACGAAGCACGACGACGCCTCTCTTTTTCCGGTCCCGTTCTCCTTTTGGGGCTACTTATTCTCCTGTACGTTCTGCACTTTGGCTTGCTCTCTACTACCTTGCACGATTCTTTCCGCACCCATGCCGCCGACCTTGGCAACATGGACCAACCGATTTGGAACACGTTGCACGGACGGCTGCTCGCCGAAACGAAGAAGAACGGCACCGAAGGAACGCGCCTCTCCGATCACTTCGAGCCGATCTTCCTGCCCGTTTCGCTGGCCTTCCTGATTTGGGATGACGTCCGCGCCTTGTTGTGGCTGCAGACCCTGGCCCTGGCCCTGGGCGCAATCCCCATCTACTGGATCGCACGGAATGCTTTCCAGCGCGCGGGATTGGGTGAGACGGGGGGGGAAGCGTGGGGACTGGGCTTCGCCGTCGTCTACCTGCTCTTCCCGGCCCTGGGCTGGGCCAACGTGACGGAGTTTCATGCCGTGCCCCTGACCGTTGCGCCCCTTCTCTTCGCACTTCACTACACGTTTGAAGAGCGCTACGACCGCGTGTGGATGTTCGCGTTGCTCGCGATGAGCGCGCAGGAGCACATCCCCCTGCTGACGATGATGCTGGGACTCTACATTTTTGTTGTCCAGCGCCGCCCGCGCGTGGGTGTGACTCTGGCTTTGGTAAGCGCGGCCTGGTTCTCTATCGCCACGTTCGTCGTCGTCCCGCACTTTGCGGCACAGGTTTACCGCGGCCAAGGGGCGTCGGTCTACTTTCAACGCTTTGGTGAACTTGGAAATACGCCCGCCGATATTTTCCGCTCCCTGCTGACCCGTCCGTGGGTCGTTTGGGAAATTGCGATGCAGCCAGAGCGACTGGCTTATCTGGGCGGGCTGCTGGCCTCCGCCGGCTTCTTGGCCTTGCTTGACCCGGCCGTCTTGGTTTTGGCGTTGCCAACGCTGGGAATCAACATGCTGAGTGGCTACTACGCCCAATACTCCGGACGATTTCACTATTCTGCGCCGCTGGTGCCCTTCTTCGTCGTGGCTTCGATTTTTGGTGCCTTGCGCCTGGCCCGCTGGCTTACGCAGCGGATCCGGTGGCCGTCCGTTCGGCGACTTGCGCCTTCGCTTGTGCTTGGGGCGGTGCTGGTCAGCAGCTTGGTCTATCATCACCGCGCGGGTGCGTCCGTGCTGGCGGCGTCTTTTCGCTGGCCGAGCGTCACGGCGCACGACCGCGCCTTGCCCCGGTTCGCAGAGCAGATTCCGCCGGCGGCTTCGCTATCGGCCACAGCGCAACTCTTCCCCCATTTCACGCACCGGCAGCGCATGCATGTTTTCCCGACGGTGGCCGATGCCCGGTACGTGCTCGTGGACGTTACCGGCATGAACGAAATGCACCCGATTGACCTGCGCCAAAAAATCCTCACTTTGGTCGAGAGCGGCGATTTTGGGGTTCGCGACGCCGCCGATGGCTACGTCCTCTTGCAGCGAGGGCTGGCCGGGCGGCAAGTGATTCCCGATGCGTTCTACGATTTTGCACGCGATGCTGCCCCCGCGCCCCGCTATCCGGCCGACATTGTCTTTGGCGATGCGGTGCGCTTCCTCGGCTTCGATGCGGATGTGGATCCGTGGGGGCGGGCGTACACGCGTACCTACTGGCAACCGCTGCGCCCGCTGCCGGCAACGGCGCGCCCCTGGCCGTTTCTGGTGGATGACCAGGGCCACGTGCTGGAGCAACCGGTGCAGCGCCCTCCGGTCGCTACCGTTTGGTATCCGCCGGAACGCTGGCGCGTGGGCGAAACGGTCGTAGTGCAGACCATTCCCTGGGATGTGGGAGATGATTTCTGGGTGGCCGCTGGCTTTCTGGCAGGAGGGCGCTGGGATGATGCGGCGCAGCGGCTGGTTGTTCACGCAGTCGAACCGGGCAACCTGGTCGTGCGCCGCTTCGACGGCGATACGTGGGCCAGGCTAGCCCATTTCGCGCGACGCGACGACCATCTGCGCCTCACCGGTGAGGCACGCCTGTGGGACGTTCCGCCGTACACCGAACCTTCGGATGCCCGCTGGGGCGAGGCGATCACCTTGCGCGGGTACAAGGCAGACTGCCGGCAGGTCGGGGAGACACAGCGCCGGGACAATACCTGCGCAGCCGGTGCACAAGTGAACTTGACCCTCTACTGGCAGGCACTGCGTCCCATGGATCAAGACTATACGGTGTTTGTGCATTTGCTGGACAGCACAGGCCGGATTGTCACCCAGGTGGACCGCCAGCCGCAGGCATACACGTACCCAACCGGGTGGTGGGCCACCGGAGAGGTTGTGCCGGACGAAATGCTGCTGGACATACCCGCCGGTGCGCCGCCGGGACCGTACCGGCTGCGCGTGGGCCTCTACGATGCAGAAACGGAGGAACGGCTGCCCCTTGTCGCCGGCGACGGCAGAGACGGAGCAGCCGATCTGGGGGCCGTGCCGTAGATCAAACATCCTGGTCGTCAGAGCACCGCAGCGCAATCTCTCCGTTCGGAAGCCAGAGCGACAAGTAACTGTCTAAGAATAACGTATCCGTTCAGCCCCCCCCCCCCGGAATAGGACGCAGATACACGCAGATTTTCGTTGACTTCTTGAAATTATCTGCGTTGATCAGCGGGTAATCAGCGCAACCAGCGTTCCATTTTCTGGGTACCTGAACGCTTACAGAATAACCTCCGATTGCCCACTTTCAAAGCAACGAACGGAAGAAGTCGCGCAGCGCGGCCTGGGGGGCCACGCCGAGGTCATCCCGCAGGCGGTGCTCCATGGTGCGGTAGAGCCGAATGGCGCCGGCCCGATCATTGAGAGCGAGGCAGGCATTCATGCCGATCTGTACGGTGCTTTCTTGCCACGGCTCAATTGCCAAAACACACAGAAAGAGGCATTTGCATGAAGAAAGCCTGCCCTTCGTGACTCTCCTGAAAGAACGCCGGGATTGATAGGCCCAGTTTAGTTAAAGGAGACCGGCCTGTCTGCAGGCCCCGCGTAAACCGGCTCGGAACGGAGTCCAAAGAAAGGCCGGCTGTAATAATAGACCACCATATCTGCCTTTCCCAAAGCCTCGACCTGCGGGCAGGAGGCGCGATATACCGGCTGCCAGGCAGAAGTGTGCCCCAACGTCGTGTACCAATCGGCAAACGTCACCAGGTATGGGACATGTCGTTCTTCCAGCCAGCGCTGCAAGGCGGCTTCATCGCGCAGAATGGGGATGATCTCCGGCGACACCAGGCCGGCCAGGTCCACCAGACGGTACTGGGCAAAGTAGCCAATCGCTCCGATATCGTGCGCGGCGACTACGGTTTGTGGCGGCAAATTCTCTGCCATCCATTGCGCTGTCGTCACCATCTCGCAATTGATTATGCTGACATCCTGTGTGTACGCCTGGGCCCCCAACCCCCAAAAAACGATCAGCAGTATTGGGGTTGAAATCATCACAACCTTGCGCAGCGTTGGAATCCCCACCCTGTCGAGCAAATGGGCCGTGCCCCCCAGGCCGTACACGACCAGCACCGGAATTACCGGCATCAGGTAGCGTCCGTGCTGATACGTGACCGGCAGGCGGACGGCATAGGCCAGAACGGTCAAACCTGCCCAGGCCAGGGGCAGCAAATTCGACAACCAGCGGTCCGGCTGAACACCTTTCCGGCTGACCAGGAGAACATAAGCAGCGTACAGAAAGCCGGGCAGCAGCAATGCCTGTGCCCCCACCCAGGGCACGGCCGCCACCGAAAACAACCTCCGCCAAAGCGGCACAGCAGAGAGCAACACGCTGTACTCAAACTGTTTGGCGTAGAATGTGTTGGGAAAGATCGCACCGGTCAAACCCCAATTGAAGAAGGCATAGGGTCCGGCGACCAGCAAGAAGCCTGCCGCCAGAACCAGCAGGTCGCCCACAGAGACGTTGACTGGCACGGCAGGACGCTCGCGGCGAGCGAATCTCTCTTCGAGCAAGAGCAGGGTCGTATGCCCGCCGACCAGCGCGCCGAGCATCATCCCTTCGGGGCGGATCAGCGTGAGCAGGCCGGCCAACAAGCCCCACTGCAAGGGGCGCAAAGAGGGCGTCTGTTCCTGTTGGCGAAGCTGTGCTTGTATGCACCCCAGGTAACGGCCCATCAGAATCAGGGCCACGCCGCTGAACAGCGTAATCTCCATACCGGATGCGCCGGCCCACACGAGGTGCCATTCGAACGTGCAAAACAGGGCCGTCCCCCAGGCCAATCGTCGTCGCCCAAAAAGCGCGAAGGAGACCTGCCAGGCCCCAACGCCCACCAACATCAGCCCAAAGGCACCGAAAAGATATGTCCACACGTAAAAGCTCCCCGGCAAGATATAGGCCAGCGAGAGCAAGATCGTCCACAAGGGGGCTGTGGAACCGGCGCTGGGCACGCCGGGCACGAAGGCCCATTGGCCAAGTTGGGCCAGGTTTCGGGCGTACGTCTGGTGAATCCAGGCATCGTCCAGCGGAAAGCCCCACCGCCCCAGGGCCAGCCGCATCACGGCGGAATAGGCGAGGACATTGGCCAGGGCAAGCAGTGCAATTCCGGCGAATGGCATCCATTCGGGCAGGGCGTATTGTGTGTGGCGTATTGCGTGTGGCGTATTACGTTTATCGTTCAATGCTTACCCCCCTTCAGGTGAAAAAGGTACACGGGGTTGTTGTGGGCATCCTGAAAGTGGGCCAGCAACTCGAAACTGGACATGCTATGCGGGTCTTCGTACAAGTTGTTCAAGGGAACCACGTGGTCCTTTTCCAATACCAGGTAAGAAACATCGAAACGCTGGCTCACAGCGCGTATGGCGTCCAGGCCGTTGTTCGGAATGACCACGGCCTCCCGACCGGTGAAGTAGTGCAGTGCCGGCGGATCCACGACCATCAACCGGCCCGCCTCCGGATCGTGGCCCCGCAGCCAGTCGCTGACGTCTTGATAGACCAGCGAACGCTGGTTCCAAGGGGGCAGCAACGACTCGCCCAGCCACGGTTCGTGGATCGCTTGCGCGTAGAGGAAGAGGCTGATGAGTACGGAGAGGCCCACGAAGCCGGCCCCGAAGAAGCGCTGGGCCTGGGCCGCGTCCCATGTCGCGCGGCGACGGGCTACCGCGCGGACGGCCGCGTCAATGCCGGCCGGTACGGCCGCGCAGGCGAAGGGAATCAGCGCAGCCGCCGAGTGCAGCATGGAGCCGCGCCGGCTGGGGAAGGTGAATACCAGCACCATCGCCGCGAAGAGCGCC
>CAZFFM010000081.1:0-12318 GCA_964517425.1 uncultured Ardenticatenales bacterium
ATAAATTTTTACTTCCAATAGCAACTGGTACGGCATTTGGTTTCATAATCACTTGGCTACTTGAAGTTATTCGCATCAACAATCGAAGAAAGAGAATACTTAATTCGTTGTCCACCTATCTTCAGGCAATGCCTAGATATAATTTAGGTAGTGGTAAAAATGTAAGTGATGTGGTATCATAGGGATCTGGCCAGAATTCAAGCACTGGAGGCGAAAAATGATCCAAGAAACCATCACCCACCGCTGCCGCAAGTGCGGTAGCACGAACATTGTCAAGAACGGCACCAACAAATGCGGGAGTCCCCAGTACCACTGTAAAGATTGCGGTGCCTACCGTGTTCTGGAGCCCAAGCGTATTTACCCAGAAAGCGAGAAGGAAACAATTATGCGGGCTTACAAGGAGCGCGCTAGCATGCGTGGGCTGGAGCGCATCTTCAACGTTACCCGGCAAACGGTCGCCCGCTGGATCAGAGAAATCGTGTACGCTTTGCCCGATCTCAAGGACACTTTGCTGCCCGCTGAACCTAATGACGTGCTGGAACTGGACGAACTGTGGTCGTTTGTGCTCAAGAAGACGCGCAAACGCTGGTTGTGGACGGCCATCTGTCGCCGCACACGACAGCTGGTAGCCTTTGTCATCGGCGACCGCAGCGCAAAGACCTGCCGGCGCTTGTGGAACAAGATCCCCGCTGAGTACAAGCAGTGTCTGACCTTCAGCGATTTCTGGGAAGCATACCAGAAAGTGTTCCCCAAGAAGACACATCGCTGCGTGGGCAAGGAGAGTGGCCAGACAGCTCATATGGAACGCTGGTACAATACCTTGCGTCAGCGGTTGGCCCGCTTTGTCCGCAAAACCTTGTCCTTTTCCAAATTGGACGCTTATCATAACATGGTCACCAAATGGTACATCGCCGAATACAACCTGGCCATATCACTTACAATGTAACCACTACCTGTATTCGTCAAAGCCAAGCCGCCTAACATCCGCTCCACCCGACCGCGCTGCGCGCTCGGGTACCAGCCGCACGCTGGGGGCGAGGCGATGCTGTTGCCATCAGCGGCTGAATTTCCACCGGGCAGTCGCTTCAGCGACTTTCTCTCGCAGCCAGTGACGGCTTTAGCCCGTCACGGCAAGGCAGCCTGAGTGGTAACAATGGTTAAACACATCCTTAACGATTGGTCTAGCCGAGTGGATAAGGCGCTTATAAAATCCAAACAGCCCAACATTGTTTGTAGCGGACAGCGGCTTGGCACGGCGGCCCTGTGCCCGTATTGGTCGGGCACAGAGCCCGCCTGAGCAGTGCCGTGTATAATGCCCAACAGCGAGGAAAGGAAACGAATGGCTGAAATAACAATCGTGGGCCTGGGCCCCGGAACACCAAACCTGCTCACCGTTGAAGCACACAAAACGCTGGAAGCTGCGACTGAAATCTGGGTGCGCACCCGGCGCCACCCCACTGTGGCTGCCCTGCCCGGACAGGCCACAATCGAAAGTTTCGACAGCCTGTACGAAGCACATGACAGCTTCGAGGCCCTGTACCAAGAAATTGCCGCACGCGTTATTGCGCTGGGACGCCGCCCGGACGGGGTGATCTATGCCGTGCCCGGACATCCGGCCATCGGCGAAGCGTCGGTGCCCCAAATCCAGGTGGCTGCCGAGCAGGAAGGCCTTCCCGTGCGCATCGTCGCCGGCCTCAGCTTTATCGAGCCGGCCCTGACCGCGCTCCGCGTCGACGCCCTGGACAAGGGCCTGCAGATCGCCGACGCGACGGACCTGGCCGCTCACCTCTATCCCTCCCTCGACCCGGACCGGCCGGCACTCGTCGCCCAACTCTACAGCCGCCTGGTCGCCGGCGAGGTCAAACTCACTTTGATGGCTCTCTATCCGGACGATCACCCTGTGTGCCTGGTCCAGGCCGCCGGCACAGACACCATGCGTGTCCACGACCTGCCCCTCTACGAGATCGACCGGCAGCCCTGGATCGACCACCTGACATCGCTCTACGTTCCGCCACGGCCGGGCGCCCATTCGCTGGAAGCGTTCGCCGACGTCATCGCTCATCTTCGCGCTCCGGACGGCTGTCCCTGGGACAAGGAACAGACGCACCAAACCCTGCGTGTCGCCCTGCTCGAAGAGGCCTACGAAGTGCTCAATGCGTTGGACCGCGAAGATATGGATGACTTGCGCGAAGAGCTGGGCGATCTCCTCATGCAGATTGTCATGCACGCCCAAATGGCCAGCGAGGGAACTATCTTCAACCTGGCCGACGTAATCGAGGATGTGCGTACGAAGATCGTACGCCGCCACCCCCACGTCTTTGGTGATGTGCGGGTATCGGGCACCAAAGAAGTACTCCAGAACTGGGAGAAGATCAAACGCACCGAAGCGGGCAAGGAAAACCGCCAAGAACATCCCTTCGCCGGCATCCCCCCCGCGCTACCGGCACTATCTCGCGCACAACGAATTGCCGACAAGGCCCGGCGCATGGGGTGGGCGGGCGAGAACCTGACCAACCGCTGGAACGCGCTGCTAGACACGCTGGAAACGGCCATCACTTCGGTGACCCAGGAAGAGGTCGTCAGCGAGGCGGGCATCGGGGAATGCCTCTTCGCGCTGAGCGATTGGGCCCGCCTGCGCGGCCTCGACGCCGAATCGGCCCTGCGCCGCACGAGCGATCAATTCATCACCGACTTCGAGCAAAAATCGTAGCATAGCGCGTGGAGCGTGTTGCGTATTGCGTATTGCGTATTGCGACGCGCCACGCAACACGTTCTGACGACTGACGACTGACGACTGACATCTGACATCTGACATCTGACATCTGGCTACTGACGACTGACATCTGACATCTGACATCTGACGACTGGTTTTCAAAGCAATGTGTTATCAGCTCACCGCTGCCAACATTTCCTCCACCCGGTACCCGGAGCTTGTGGCGGCGGCCCGCAGCCTTTCCAGAGCATCAAAACAGGCAACGATTTCCTCGGCAGCGTCGCGCGCCGGAAGGCGACGGCCGGCAAGCGTGGTAACTACTGCCTGCACCAATCCCCACCAGATAAGTTCCTCAAGGCATTCTTGGTTGAACCACAAAACACCCTGATAGCGATTGATCTGGAGAAACTGTTGTCCATCGCCATCTTGCAGCCAGCCGGCGAGTACCTGGTAGGAGCTCGGCTCGAGGGGGCGAAATTGCGCATGTCCGGCTTCATCATCGCCGCGTGCAGTCGCTTGCGTTTTCATCCCCTGCGTGGTGAGCAGCCTGATCAGGGCCACGGCCCGCCAGGACGCCGACTCATCGAGGCCGAGATCGCGGAGCACACCGGCGATGATCCTGCCGAAAAGCCACTCGTCGATCCAACTTCGACTCTGCTGCGCGAAGCCGGCTTCACCCGCCATCCTGCCCAACGAATGGACAAACAACCAGCCAAACATCGTGCCCCACGTCGCCGCGTTGTCCCCCAGCCGGCTTTGCAAATATCGCGCCGCAGACCGGAAACGTTCCAGGGTCTCGGCTGGCAGATCGGCCTGTGCAAAACGGTCTTCCAGCAGGGGTAACTGTAACATGACCTCCAGCTCCTGCCGAATACGGAGGGTTGTCGCGCGCTCATCCCCTTCACCGTTCGTAAACTGCTTGATCTCTCGCAGCAACGTGGCGATTCGTTCTTCCACTTCGTCCAGCAGCGCGCGCCGGCTCTCGAATTCGTCAGCGGGATCGGTTTGCCTGGCTGCCATCAGCCGGCGGAAAAGGTCGGCGTTGACAAGCTCTTTGAAGGGGTAGTGAACCGGCTGCAGGAGGACCTCCTGCAAGGCCTCCTCCATGCTGGGCACGCCCCGGCCATTCAGGTACGCGGCCAGGTGTGCATACTGGTGCCACACGTTGTCTTCCGTTTCGCGGAAATCGAGGAACACGTGACACTGGTACGCTCCCAATTCCACGTACAATCCCTTGTCCCACAACGCCTTGCTATTCCGCAGATATTCTAATCCCGTCCGGTGATCCCGAAAGATGCAAAAGTAATTCGCGTCGTTGTGCAATCCCAGCGCGTCACCAAGCGTTTTGCGTACCAGCCGGCGAGCACCGTCCGGGCCCTCCTTCGCGGAGTAGGCCACCGAGTTTCGCACCCACCCTTTGACCGACGCATAGCGGTTGTGATAAACAACCAGCGAATGCTCCTCACCGGCGCGATTGGAATAGACAAAGACATCCTCGTTGACGGTTCCTGCATCGGTGAAGAAATCGTACAGCAAGAAATTCGCCACGTCCGCAAAGAGATGCCGGCGGTGCAGCAACGGAAAAATCTCCCGTTCGTGACGGTGTACCAGCCATTCATCGGGCCGCTCGTCCCAGAATGCCCGGCGATATTCCATCCCATATTTCTCCGTGAACCCCTCGATCTGGCCGTGACCGAACATCGGCAAGCCGGGTAAAGTGACCAGCATTGTGCTGATGCCGAAATACTTATCGTCCTTACCGAATTGGGCTACGGCCGTCTCCTCGTCCGGGTTATTCATGAAATTCACGAAGCGTTTGAGAATCTCCGGGTCAAATTCGAGTGTTTTCTTCATCACCGAGCGATATTTGGCGTTGTCTTCATCCCGCAGCATGTTCATGAAAGCGCTGTTATAAACGCGGTGCATGCCCAGTGTGCGCACGAAGTAACCTTCCAGCAGCCAAAAGGCTTCGGCCAGCAAAAGTGTGTCCGGGGCCTCCTCGGCCACCCGATCAACCACCTCGCGCCAGAACTCGTGCGGCATTTCGGCGTCGAATTGGGCCTTCGTCAGGCCATGGTCCGCACGCGAGGGGATGGCCCCGCCTGTGCCCGGCTCCGGAAACCAGAGTCGCTGGTAGTGCTGCCGGGTCAAGGTCATGGCCGCGTCGAAGCGGATGACCGGGGATTTGCGTGCCACACGCAAGATCTCCTGGATCACGGCTTCGCGCACCTCCGGCTTCAGGTAATTCAACTGCGCGGTATCGTTCCAGGGCATGCTGGTGCCATCATTGCCGTGGTAGACATATTTCTCCTGACCGGTCCAGCGGTCGACCCGCTTGAAAACCACGGCCGCGTCGCTACGGGCGTAATAGTGATCTTCCAGGAATATCCCGACGCGTTCATCTGTCGAAAGGTCTGGACCATTGAACGTGTAAGACGGGAAGGGGCTGTAATCCAAAGAAACGAACCAGTCGGGGTGTTCTACCACCCAGCGCGAATAGATGCCAACATGGTTGGGCACCATGTCGGTGGCCATCCGCAGGCCGTGAGACCAGGCGCGATTTTTCAAGTCCTGATAGGCATCCTCACCGCCCAGGTCCGCCGCGACCTGATAATCGAACAGGGAATAGGCCGAGGCCACGGCCTGGGGATTGCCGCACATTTGCTTGATCCGTTGCGAGGCAGGGCTGCGCTCCCAGAGACCGATGAGCCACAATCCGGCGAACCCCCAGCGGGCCAGCGTATAGAGCTCTTCGTCCGGAATCTGGTCAAGGCGCGTGATAGAACGCCGGTACTTCTTGGAGAGTTGGTCCAACCACACGTAGGCGTTCTTGGCCATCAGCACGAGGCGCGGCATCCAGTCGCGGTCCGCACTGAAGCGTTCCTCCGCCAGGTCGAGGCCGCTGAGGTCGTACATTTGGGCGGGGCCCGGCCCGTGCAGGCCGAGTTTCTCTTCCTCTTTGATCAGGTCCAGACTGCCCAGCAGGCGATAGAGATAGCGGCCCAGCAAAGAGCCCCACTTTTCGCGGATGTATTCCAGTTGTCCCGGGAGCGAGTGAGGCACAGCCTGGGCCGGACTGCGCAGCATGTCCACCAGGTTCTGGTTGTCGGGGCCAAATGCGGGTTGCGTGTCCAGGAAGTCGTGCAAACCCGCGATCAGTTCACGGTACGCTGTCTCTCTTTCCAGGCTCGCGTCGTCGAATAACTCCTGGAAGGGAGCGAACGCCGGATTCGCATTGGCCAACCACAACAGGAGCATCTCTTCCAAGACCACCTGCCGGTGAGGGACCCCGCCGCTTTCGCCTGCCAGGTAAGCGTCAAACGCAATCTCCCGGCGATAGACGGCAACAGGTGGGAATTCATGTGTGAATCTGCGCAGGGCCTCGTCAACGGCTTTCTTCCCCACTTTTTGGTCGAGCCAGGCCAGCGCCTGGGACATGAGTCGAGGGTTCTTCTGCTGACGATACAGCGCCACAATGTAGTGGTCGATTTCGTCAATCAGGCCCATCGCGTTTATCTGGCCGGCGCGCACCGTCTGTTCAGGGAAGCGCAACAAATCGTGCTTGTCGTTGATTCTTTGGGCCAGGATTCTCGCCGCGTGAAAGTTGGCAAAGACCACGTTGCCGTGCAGCGAGAACAGTGTTTCGTCAACTTGATAGCGATCCCGCGCCGCACGTGAGATGTGGAATTCCATGCTTGCGCTCACGGAGTATACCGCTGTATGACGAGGCAGCCGTTTTGCCCGCCGAAGCCAAAGGCATTGTTCATGACCACATCCACCTGCGCCGGACGGGCTTTCAGGGGCACGTAATCCAGGTCGCATTGCGGGTCGGGGTTGGTCAGATTGATGGTCGGCGGGATCAGGCCGTTTTGGATCACGAGTACGCTGGTGACGGCAGAGACGGCGCCGGCTGCGCCCAGCGTGTGGCCTACCATAGACTTGATCGAGCTGATCGGCACCTGGTAGGCAGCCTCCCCAAACACCTCTTTGATGGCCAGAGTTTCCGAAAGGTCGTTGAGCGGTGTGCCGGTGCCATGCGCCGAGATGTAGTCCACATCCTCCGGATGCAGGCCGGCATCCTGCAGAGCCAGTTGCATGGCGTGTGCGGCACCATGCCCCGCCGGTTCGGGGGCGATGAGGTGAAAGGCATCTTCAGAGATTCCATAGCCGGTAACTTCGGCCAGGATAGAGACGCCCCGCGCCAGGGCGTGTTCCTCCGTTTCCAAGATTACCGTCGCGGCGCCTTCGCCCATCACCGTGCCGTTGCGTTGCACGTCGAAGGGGCGGCAGGCTCCTTGCGGGTCGTCGTTTGTCGTCGAGAGGGCCTGGATGCGCCAGAAGGCGGCCATGGCCAGCGGATTGAGGATGGCCTCGGTTCCGCCGGCAATCATCACATCCACGTCGCCACGCTCCAGCCGGCGCGCGGCCTCACCAATGGCATAGATGCCGGTCGCGCAAGCGGCCACCGGTGCGCTGGCCGGCCCACGGGCACCCAGCATCATGGCAATGTTGCAGGCTCCCATGTTGATTAGCACCGAAGGTACCGTGGTCGGTACGATGCGACGGGCACCCTTCTCCAGCAGGATGTTGTGCTGTTCCAGCACATCGCCCAGGCTGCCGACGGCGTTGCCCATTTCCACGCCAACGCGCCAGCTATCTTCCTTCCGAATGTCCAACTGGCTTTCCTCCAGGGCCATTTTTGTAGAGGCCCAGGCCAGGTGGGTAAAGCGAGCCGTGCGCTTGACCGTGCGAGCGTCCATGTAGTCAAGCGGGTCGAATCCGCGCACCTCGGCGGCGATTTGGACGGGGAGGTCGTCAACTTCGAATTGGGAGACACGATCCACGGCCGAGCGACCCTGGCTCAATCCATCCCACAGCGCTTCCAACCCTTCTCCGAAGGGGGTTACCGCTCCTGTGCCGGTAATGACGACACGATGATTTTGTCTAGGCATTTTCTTCTCCTACCACATCAGCGAGTTCTGTTTGCAATGCTTCTACCAAATGATTCTCGACGGCCAGACGTGCCTGTCCGATGGCCCCGATGACGGCCTGTGCCCGGGAGCGGCCATGTCCGATGAGGCTGACACCGTTCACGCCCAGGAGTGGCATGGCCCCGATATAGGCGTAGCTGTTTTCTGTTTGCAGGCGGCGGAGCAGAGGCAATACCGTCTCCTGCGCAATGTTGGCAGGCAAGGCTTCCCGCAACGCCGCAGCCACGCGATCGAGCAGCACTTCTGCCAGGCCTTCACTTACTTTCAGGGCGATATTGCCGGTGAGGCCGTCGCAGACAATGACATTAGCCGTGCCGCGCGGCAGGTCCAACCCTTCCAGATTGCCGATAAAATTCAGCTTGCTCTGTTGCAACATGTCAAACGCCTGCCGGCTGACTCGCCCCCCTTTGTTGTCCTCGGTCCCATTGGTGAGCAGGCCAACGGTAGGGCGCGGGATGTTGTGCATCGCGTGCATGAAAGCGCTCCCTGCGGCGGCAAACTGCAACAGGTGGCGAGGACGCACATCCACATTGGCACCGGCATCTATGAGCAGCGTTTTCGGCTGGATGGAGAGATAGGGAACGCCGATAGCCGGGCGGTCTATACCGGGCAACCGCCCCAGGGTGAAGAGTGCAGAGACCAGGCCCGCTCCCGTATGTCCTAGCGTGACGGCAGCGTCTGCCTGTCCATCTCGGACGAGCCGGTTGGCCACAGTCACCGAGGCATCGGGGCGGGAACGCACTGCCTGCACCGGATCTTCATCCATCGCCAAAGACTGTGTGGCCGGCACCACATCTACGCGGGCCATGGTCAGGTCGTGCTGTTGTATGATCGGCTCAATGGCTTGCGGGTCGCCGACCAAAAGTGTATGGACGTCGTGGATTCGAGCGGCCTCGATACCGCCACGCACCAACTCAGCCGGCGCGTAGTCACCTCCCATGACGTCAAGTGCGATGGTTATCATAGAGTGGATGATACCACAATTTCCGTGGTGTGGCAAACTGTTGAATCTATTCCCAGCGCGCGGTAATGCCCAGCAGACCAGGGCCAAAGTGTACCGTGAGGCCGGGGCCGAAATCGCCGATCAGAATGTCGTCACGGGGGAAGTCGAACGTTTCCGCGGCCATGTCGGCCAGTTTCAGCGCGGAGGGCAAGACGTTGCCGTGTACCACGCCCAGACGGCGAATGGAATGGTCTCCCGCCGCTTCTTGCATCAAGCCAATCACACGGTTGAATCCGCCACGGCGCGTGCGCACCTGGTCAATGACCTTGGGGACCCCCTCGGCAATGGTGATCACCGGCTGGACTTTCACTGCAGCCTGGATGGACTGTTCAGCTCCGTGGGTACGACCGCTGCGCTCCAGATGTTCCACCTGGGTGACGGTGAAGAACATGGCGCTGTGCGCCTTCACGCGCTCGATCGCGGCCAGCGCATCTTCCGCGCTTCCGCCGGCCTTTGCAACATCTATGGCTTCGCGCAACATGAAGGCCATGTGCAACGAGGTGCTCGCGGAATCGACCACGTGGATGTTGGCCCCCTCCCCTTCTACCATCTTCTTGGCCAGTTCGGCGCTGTTGCAGGTTCCGCTGGACCTCGCTGTCACGTGGATCGAGATGATGTCTGTGGCCCCTTCAGCAATGAGCCGGCGATATATTTCGGCCACATCGGGCGGCGTAGGCTGAGAAGTGGTGGGAAGTTCCTTTGCTTCGGCCAGCCGCCGGTAGAATTCAGCCACTGATTGTTCGCCATCATCACGCATGCTTTCCTCCCCGAAAAGCACGTAAACCGGAGCGATGGAGATACCCCACTCTGCAATTAGGCGATCAGGCAAGTTTATGGTAGAATCAGATACAAAGCGTACGATTTGCATGAGACAGTCCTTTCGTGTAATTTGGTCTTCCGGCTGTGCAATAGGTTCCTCTAATAATAACACCGAGAAAGAGGGAGAGATACGCCTTGGGCCGTATCGAATTCCGGTTCGGGGTGTTATTATTGTAGGGACGCGTACGTGGACCGGCACAGTTTTCTTGAAACTCTAGCGGTCTCCGCCGCAAATAGAAAATGATCACCATTAAAAGTGGAGGAATAATGCGCAGGAAAAACGAGAGCCGTGTTGTGATCACAGGGCTTGGTGCTGTAACACCGGTGGGGAATGATATGCCCACTTCCTGGCGTGCGCTCTTGGCCGGACAATCAGGCATAGATCGCATCACCCAGTTTGACCCTTCTACCTTTGCTACCCAAATTGCCGGAGAGGTCAAGGGTTTTGATCCGCAACAGTACATGAACCGAAAGGAAGCGCGGCGCAGTGACCGCTATCTTCATTTTGCTGTGGCGGCGAGCGATGAGGCGCTGGCCGATGCGCAGCTCGATCTGGCGGCGACAAATCGAGACCGTGTGGGGGTGTTGATTGGCTCGGCCATTGGGGGGATCGGCACTATGCTACGAGAAGCGGAGACGCTGCGTACACGCGGCCCCAACCGGGTGAGCCCTTTCTTCCTGCCGGCGATGATCGCTGACACCGCCGGCGCACAGATTGCGATCCGGCACAGCTTGCGTGGCCCCAGTTTCGCCGTCGTTTCGGCCTGTGCCACCGGTGGCAACGCCATCGGCGAAGCGGTGAAGATCATTCAACGAGGCGATGCAGACATTATGATCGCCGGGGGGAGCGAGGCCGGCATCGTATCGCTTGCCTTTGCCGGCTTCAATGTGATGCGTGCTCTTTCCACACGCAACGACGAACCACAGCGGGCCAGTCGCCCCTTCGACGCCACGCGCGACGGTTTCGTGATCGGCGAAGGAGCCGCGGTAATGACCCTGGAACGGTTTGAAAATGCCGTAGATCGCGGTGCGCGAATCTACGCGGAGGTTTTAGGCTACAGCACCACAGTGGATGGCTTCCACCTGGCAGCCCCGGCCAAAAACGGAGCCGGCTTGCAACTAGCCATACACACAGCGCTAAAAGAGAACGGCTTGCAGCCAGAAGAAGTCGATTACATCAATGCCCACGGTACTAGTACCGACCTGAATGACCGCAATGAAACGGCGGCAATCAAGGCCGTCTTTGGTGAACACGCCTATCGACTCGCTGTCAGCTCGACAAAATCGATGATCGGCCATTGCTTCGGCGCTTCCGGGGCCATCGAACTTGCCATCTGCGCCAAGGTTGTGGAAGAGCAGGTAATCCCACCAACGATCAACTACCACACTCCGGATCCGGACTGCGATCTCGATTATGTGCCCAACGAAGCGCGACGAGCGCGTGTGCGCGTGGCAATGTCCAACTCCATGGGCCTGGGCGGGCACAACGCTTGTGTGATCTTGGGGCAAGTGGAGACGTAAGGCAGAAGGAGAAACAAATCCAATGCAATATGCACATATTTCCGGCTGGGGCAAATACGTCCCCACGCGCCGGATGACCAATGACGATCTGGCTCAGCTAGTCGAAACTTCGGACGACTGGATTCAGACTCGTACAGGGATTGTCGAACGACGCATAGCAGGCGAAGGAGAAACGGCCATCACGATGGCCGTGAAAGCAGCACAGGAAGCGTTGCAAGTCGCCCATTTCAGCCCCCGCCACGTAGACTTGATCATCGTGGCCACGTTCTCCCCCGACCGGGTCATGCCGTCTACGGCTTGCATGGTACAAGATGCGATTGGAGCAAGCGGCGCGGCGGCCTTTGATGTGAACGCGGCCTGTTCCGGCTTCGTCTACGGTTTAGGCGTAGCACGCAGCATGTTGATGACCGGCGAGTATAGCAATGCCCTGGTCATCGGCACGGAAGCGGTTTCCCACACGTTGAACTGGGAAGATCGCAGCACCTGTGTGCTGTTTGGCGACGGCGCGGGCGCGGTGTTCCTGCAATCCAGCGAGCACCCCGGCGGCATCCTGGCCGTCACGCTGGGCGCCGATGGCTCCGGCGGGCAATTTCTGACCGGCCCTACCGTAGGGAACAACTATGTGCCTCAAATTGGGCCGGATCTCGACCTGGACCATCTGCAAATGAACGGCCCGGCCGTGTTCCGTTTTGCAAGCCGCATTCTGGGCAAAGCGGCCAAGGAATCGGCAAAAGCAGCCGGGCTGGAAATGGAAGACATCGAGCTTTTCATTCCTCACCAGGCCAACCTACGCATCATCAAATCGGCGGCCAAACATCTCAATCTGCCGATGGAAAAAGTCTTCGTCAATCTACAGAAATATGGAAACACCTCTTCTGCTTCGATTCCACTGGCTTTATGTGAAGCGATAGAAGAAGGTCGGCTTGAGCCCGGTGATCACGTGGTCATGGTTGCCTTTGGCGCCGGCCTGACCTGGGGAGCGGCAACGATCCAATGGGCCCGTGCATTGCCCATCCCCAAAGAACCGCACTGGCATACGCCAACGCATTGGGCTTGGTACCGGCTGTCCCCTTGGCGCTCGCTGATCTGGCGGGCAACCTTGCGGCTGGACGCATGGGTGGACAGAATCTATCGCCTCATTCGCCATCGCCGGTGAGCAGAATCATTATCGGGGGTGTCCGTCATATTTTTGCACGGCAACTCTCTCAAAGGAACTACGAAGACACGAAGGCACAAAGAACAACCAGGTTGAATGTTTCGACGTTGGAACA
>CAZFFM010000082.1:0-12118 GCA_964517425.1 uncultured Ardenticatenales bacterium
AACTCGCGACCCAACCTAAATTAGACCATTCTGGTAATTTAACATTGTCGAATTAGTATCTTCTCAATAATTCGGGGTGAGCAGAATGTCGCGCCCCCCTAACCCCCCAACTTTGGGGGGAATGTGCTCCCCCAGAATTGGGGGCCGGGGGGCGTTCCCCAGGTTATTGAGAAGATACGAGAATTAGAAAGAATAGAAGAAAATCTGTGGAAATCTGTGCAATCTGTGGCTAACGTGCTGTGTTATGCGAGATGAGATAGGTCTGGCGAGTAGGCTTTCTTGCTTGCCTTGCTTTGTATGCTTCGTGTCTTTGTGTTTTGGTGGTAAGGGCAGGGCATGAACAATTGCGGACGCAAAACTTTGACGGACCCCAGCCCCAGAATTCCTATTGTCATTCTCCTGAAAACATGATATACTACAATGCGGGCCAGCAGCCCCGCCATCGACAGTTTGTGGAAACCAGAAAGCAAGGCAATATCAGCAGCGGAAGAGAAAAGGCGAACGCATGACCACCCACGCAGTTGTTGAGGCCCACGGCCTCACCAAACGGTTCGGAAGTTTCACGGCCGTGGATTGCGTGGACTTGCACGTTGCCGAAGGAGAGGTCTTGGCGCTGCTGGGACCGAACGGCGCCGGCAAGACGACGACGGTACGCTGCCTCGCGGCCATCTTGCGCCCCACCTCCGGTTACGCACGCATCGCCGGCCACGACACGGTCGCCGAAGCGCAAACGGTACGCCACATCGTTGGCCTGCTGACCGAGTTCCCTGGTCTGTACCGCCGCATGCGTCCCCTCGAATACCTCTCCTTCTTTGGCCAACTGCATGAAATGCCGGCCCACCGCATCGGCCAACGCTCCGAGCAGCTCATGCGACAATTCGGCCTGTGGGAGGCGCGTGACCAACGCATGGGCGAATTTTCCAAGGGCATGCAACAGAAAATGGCTCTCATCCGCGCGATGATCCACAATCCTCATGTCCTCTTCCTCGACGAACCGACCTCGGCGATGGACCCCCAAAGCGCAAAACAGGTCCGCGACGCCATCGCCGCACTGCGCCGTGAGGGTCGTACGATTTTGCTCTGCACCCACAACCTGGCCGAAGCCGAAACACTCGCCGACCGCATCGCCATCATTCGCCAGGGAAAGATCGTGGCCTTGGGCACACCGGCCGAGTTGAAGCATCGCCTGCTGGGCGATCCCGTCACCGAAGTGCGGCTGACTCAGTCTATAGACGGATTCCTTTCTCGCGTGACCGATTTGGTGGAGATCGTTGATCGTGGCGATACGTGGTTCCGCTATCGCGCGGCGCAGGCCCAGGAGATCAACCCACGCATTGTCCGCCGGCTCACCGAAGCGGGTCACGATGTGGTGTCTGTGGGAGAATTGGAACGACACCTCGAAGCCGTTTACCTGCGCATCGTGGAGGAGGAGCGCACCGGCGATGAATAGGGCCGCCGTCTCCACGATCATGCGGCGCGAGATGCGCGACAGCTTGCGCGATTGGCGCATCGTCGCCCCGATCCTCCTACTCACATTGGGCTTCCCCTTCCTTATGAATATCACCGCCCGTCTCGTGGAAAACTTCCTGCGCCAGTACAACGCCGTGATCATTTCCACGCACATGATTCCCTTTGGCTTGATGGTGGTGGGCTTCTTTCCGATTTCGTTCTCGCTGGTCATCGCCCTGGAAACGTTCGTCGGCGAAAAGGAACGCTATAGCCTGGAACCGCTGCTGAGCACGCCCATCTCCGATGCCGAACTGTACTTGGGAAAGCTACTGGCGGCCGTGCTCCTGCCGTTGGTGGCCAGCTACATCGGCATGGCTCTGTATCTGGTCAGTGTGATGTGGAACCTGCACTACCGCCCGACCCCCCAAATTCTGGTGCAAGTCTCTCTGCTTACGGCGATGGAAGGGCTGGTGATGGTTGCCGGCGCTGTCGTCGTCTCCAGTCACACGACGAGCGTACGCGCGGCCAATCTGCTGGCCAGCTTCATCATCGTCCCCATGGCCTTGCTCGTACAGACCGAAAGCATCCTCATGTTCTGGGGACGGTTCGACATGCTCTGGTACATTCTCCTGATCCTGATCGTCGCCGACCTGGCCCTCGTTCGCGCCGGCGTGCGCACCTTCAACCGCGAGGAGATTCTCTCGCGCGGAATGGATGATCTGAACCTGGGCCGCATCGCACACTTTTTCTGGACCTATCTGCGCGCCGAAACGACACCCCGCGAAGACGAAAACAGGGAACCTGTCCCCTGGTGGCGACGCCTGCTGGCTCTTTATCGCCATGACCTGCCCCGCTTGCTTTGGCGGGAGCGCGCCACATTGGTGGTGGCGGCCCTCATGCTGGCCGCCGGGGTGGGACTGGGGGCCTATTATGCCTGGCGCTATCCCCTCCCCCAGGGCATTATACCGCTGGACCATTTGACCGATAGAATTTTGCAGGCACAGGGATCACCGGTAACACCCGGTTGGAGTTGGCTGCCGGCCATCAGCACGCGCGCCATTTTCTTGCACAATATGCGTGTGCTCCTGCTGGGGGCGTTGCTCGCCCCCCTCTCGTTTGGCGCGCTAACGCTCATCCTGCTGCTGGCTCCGATGACCATGGTGGGATTCCTGGCTGCCCAGGTCTCGATCGTGGGGGGCAACCCCTGGACTTTCCTGGCCGCCTTCATCCTGCCGCACGGCTGGCTGGAAGTGCCGGCCGCGGTCATCGCCACTGCCTTCGCCTTCCGACTGGGGGCTGTGCTGATGGCTCCGCCCCAGGACTCTACCGTCGGCGAGGCTTTGATCCAGGCCACCGCAGACTTCGTCAAAGTCTTCGTCCTGCTCGTCCTGCCCCTGCTGGCATTGGCAGCGCTGACCGAAGCGCGCATCACGCCGCAAGTCGTCTTGTGGGTGTATGGACGGTAGGCAATGGTCAACGGTCAACACGCAATACGCAACACGTTGATCCAAAATCCAAAATCGGAGGGCCCCATGCCTGTAAAACAGGAAAGCGATTACCTCGGTCTGGGCAGTCGCCTGCGCGAGACGGCTGCACCGGAACTGGTTGAATCGGCCTATCGTTTCGAGCTGAAAGACGCGCCCATCCTCTACCGGGGGCTGAGCCTGGCCGACATAGCCCACTTGCTCATGCTGCTGGAGGTGGGGGTGGTGCCGCGCGAGGCCGGTCGCCCGCTTCTGGCGGCTTTGCTGGAGCTGCACGACACGCCGCTGGACGAGATTCCCCTCGACGTAGCCCTCGGCGATGTTTATAACAGCCGTGAACAACTGCTTAAGCAGCGCGTGCCCGATGTCGCCGGCTGGTTGCACGCCGGCCGGCCCCGCAGGGAGGCCAGCACCATCGCCTACCTTATCGCCCTGCGCAACCGCCTCCTCGACCTGGTCGCTGCACTCGCAGCCTACAGCCGGGCCCTGACCGGACGGGCCGGCGAGCACGTAGACACAATCATGCCGGACTACACCTACTTGCAACACGCCCACCCCACCACGCTTGCCCACTACCTGCTCGCCTTCGCCTACCCCGTCCTGCGCGATTTCGACCGCTTGCTAGGCCTGTTCCGGCGGGTGAACACCGGCCCGGGCGGCGCGGGCAGCATCAATGGGTCCCGCCTGCCGTTGAACCGCCGGCGGCTGGCCGAATTGCTCGGCTTCGACGGGGTCACTGTCAACACGCGAGACGCTATGTGGCAGGCCGACGGCCCCATCGAGGTCAGTGGCGCTGTCGTCGCCGCTTTGATCAACGTGGACCGGCTGGCCGAGGACTTGCAAATCTGGGCCACACGCGAGTTCAACCTGATCGAGCTGGCCGACCGGCACACACGCACCAGCGTGATCATGCCTCAGAAGAAGAACCCCTACTCGCTGGCCTACATTCGGGGGGTCACGGCCAATCTGATCGGCAAGACAGCGAGCATGGCCGCCTACGGGCAGACGCCGTCTGGACAGGTGGACAATCGCATCTTCGCGTATGGCGAACTGCCCCTTGCTGTGGATCGCGCGACGCAGGCCGTTCGACTGATGGCCGGCGTGTTGCAGGGCCTCTCGGTCAACAGCGAGCTGATGGCCCGGCGCGCAGCCGAGGGCTACGCTCAATCTACCGACCTGGCCGATGTGATCATGCAAGAGACCGGCCTGGATTTCCGCACGGCCCACGAAATTGTCGGCCTTGTTGTACGCAACGCGCTGGAACGTGGCGTGCCGGCTACCAAGATCACGCCGGCGATGGTGGACGAAGCGGCACGCGAGATGATCGGCCATGCGCTGGAGCTGCCCGCGGCGGTCGTCGCCGGCGCGCTGGACCCGCACGCGCTGGTGAACGCCCGTGTTGGGCTGGGCGGCGCCGCGCCGCAACCGGTACGCGAGATGATCCGCGAATGTCGCCGGCGCACCGACGAAGCGGCACACTGGCAAGAGGGTATGACAATGAAGCTGCAACAAGTTGAAGAGGAGTTGGTGACGCGAGCTAGAACGCTAGCCTATGCGGAACGGGGATGAAGAGCAGGGCGTCAGGGCTGTATATCCGTGAGCAACATACGCACACGCGATACAAATTCACCCGGGCGCAGAACGGTAACGTCTGGGTGTCCCGGCTGAAAGTGGCGCTGAAGGTGTCCCCCCTACGGATACGATACTTCTCACGCAATGCAGCCGGAAGCGTAAGCGTTCCCCTCTGCCGCACCTGAACTGTCATTGTCATCGGTCGCTCCTTTCCGTATTTCTGATATTGCAGATTATCTGCGCTATCAGTATACCCTCAAACGAACAACAAGGCAAACCAATCGGGGCTTGCAGCGAACCGCTGCGCAAGCCCATTCATTCGACCCTTTGACAAGGCTGCCGTTTCGTGGTATAACTGAACAGCATGGCTACATAGGCGCTTAGGGCGCCAACATCGACAAAAAGTTGTCTATGTTTCTGTAGGACACAGATTCTCACAGAAAAACACAGATAAAACATTCAGAAAAATCTGTGTGCGAAGCCTGTGTAAATCTGTGTCCCCTGTCCTTTTGTCAACTGTCCCGTCAGGGGCCACATTTTCTGAGCAAAGTCTCGGACAATGCGTAGCATGCTTTCAAACGTTGGAAGGGGAAAGACACAGGAGGTCATAATGTCCACACATATCATCGACTCGCTGATCTACCGCGACGCGTGGGGCAGCGACGAAATGCGCGCCATCTTCGACGATGTGCCCCAAACACAAGGCTGGCTCGATGTGATCGCTGCGTTGGCCCAGGCCCAGGCCGAAGTCGGCCTGATCCCCAAAGACGCTGCCCTGGAAATCACCCGCATCTGCAAGGTCGAGAATCTGGACATGGCAGCCCTGCGCCAGGGGTACCGCGAAACGGGCCATTCCACGATGGGCCTGATCCGCGAGCTGAAGAAGCTCTGTCGCGGGGAGGCCGGCGAATGGGTCTACTACGGCGCAACGGTCCAAGACATCGTAGATACCTGGTACAGCATCGCGCTGCTCAAGGCGTGGGACATCCTCTTCCGCGACCTGCGCGAGATCGAGGCCATCCTCGTGGACCTGGCCGAGACGCACCGCGATACCGTGATGGTGGGACGCACACACGGACAGGCCGGCCTGCCTATCACCTTCGGGTTCAAGGTGGCCGTGTGGGTGCGCGAAATCGCCCGCCACCGGGAACGCCTGCGCGCCGTGCGCCCTCGCCTGGAAGTAGGCGAGCTGGCCGGCGGCGTCGGCTCCCTCTCTTCGTTCGGCGACGTAGGTTTCGAGTTGCAGGAACACTTCTTTGCCAAGCTGGGCTTGCGCCCCCCGGACATCGTCTGGAACACGGCACGAGACACCTGGGCCGAATTCTTCTCCCTGCTGGTACTCATCGCCAGCACCTGCGATAAGATCGGCCACGAGATCTACAACCTGCAACGCTCCGACATTGGCGAGGTGCGCGAAGGGTTCGTGCGCGGCACCGTCGGCAGCATCACCATGCCGCACAAACGCAACCCCGAAATATCCGAGCACCTGGGCACGCTCGCCCGCCTGATCCGCCACAATGTCGCCGTGTTGACCGAGAGCCTCGTACACGATCATGAACGGGATGGCCGCGCCTGGAAATCGGAGTGGGCCGTCATCGGACCGGTTTGCGTGATGGCCGGGGCCATGCTCCGCCTGACGAAACAGATGTGTACCCACTTGGACGTGGATGCGGCCGGGATGCGGGCCAACCTGGAGGCGACGCAAGGCTACATCCTCTCCGAGGCGGTGATGCTGACCCTGGCCCAAAGAATCGGCAAGCAAAGCGCGCACGAAATCGTCTACGAACGGTCCATGCGCGCCTTCGAGGCCGGCCGGCCGCTGAAGGACGCCCTGCTGGAGGACGAACGATTACGTGCCCATCTCGCGCCGGAGGAAATCGAAGACCTCTTCGACTATCGCCAGCACACCGGCCTGTGCGGCGAATTCGTAGACCGCGTGGTGGCCATGACGAAGAGGGAACGTGGAGCGGGGAGCGACACTGAAATGATGAATGCGGAACGATGAATGATGAACGGAGTGAAACGTGCCAACGACCCAGCACACAGCACGCATTACGCCATACGCATCTTCTGGCATCTGACGACTGACGTCTGTCTACTGACATCTGACATCTGACCGCTATTTTCAAACCAGGAGAGAAGCACATGCAACTATCTACGATCCCCCGCCTCCGCCTGGCCACGCTGCCTACGCCGCTACAAGACGCACCGCGTTTGACGGAGGCGCTGGGCGGCCCGCGTATCCTGATCAAACGGGATGACCTGACCGGCTTTGGCATGGGGGGCAACAAAGCGCGTAAACTGGAGTTCTTGCTCGCCGACGCACTGGCCAGGGGAGCGGATACGGTGGTCACGGCCGGCGGACCGCAATCGAACCACTGCCGCATGACCGCGGCCGCAGCCCGACGACTGGGACTGCACCCGGTGCTGGTCTTCTACGGCGACCCGCCGGCGGAAACGCAGGGCAATTTGCTGCTCGACGGAATACTGGGGGCAACGCTCATATATACCGGCAAGCGCGAACGAGCCAGCGTAGATCGTACCCTGGAGGTCGTCTGTGCCAATTTGCGAGAGGAGGGGCGGATCCCGTACGCGATCCCGCGAGGTGGTGCTGTCCCCCTGGGCGATGCCGGCTATGTGGTCTGTGCGCTGGAGATGGAGACACAATTCTTCGAGCGAGGCATACAACCCACACACGTCTTTTGTGCCACGGGGTCGTGCGGCACGCAGGCCGGGTTGCTGGCCGGCGCCGTCGCCTACCGGGCCGGCTATCGGGTCTGCGGCGTCACCGTGAGCCGTTCGCCGGACGAGTGCCGCGCGCGCGTCCGCCGCCTGGCCCAGGAGACGCTCGCTCTGGTCGGCGTGGAGGCCGATGTGCGGCCAGAACAGGTCGTCGTCTACGGTGGCTACATCGGCCAAGGGTACGGCATCCCCACAGCGGAGGGCACAGAAGCGATTCGCCTGCTGGCGCAAACCGAGGGCCTCTTTGCGGATCCGGTCTACACCGGCAAGGCGTTGGCCGGCCTGATAGACCGTATCCAACACGGCGAGCTCACCTCCGAGCACACGGTTGTCTTCCTGCACACAGGGGGCGCGCCGGCGTTGTTCGCGCACGCCGGCCTGTGACTGTTATGAAAACAGTCGTCAGTCGTCAGTCGTCAGTAGCCAGATGTCAGATGTCAGTCGTCAGAACGTATTGCGTGTTGTGTATTCCGTCGCTTCACGCTCCACGCGATTCTCATCGTTGGTGGCACGCGCGCCGCTCATGGGCACTGTTTTGAGAACAGGTGAGCTCTTCCCCTCGCCCCCTCCAACATGACAAATGGCCGGTCGTGATGTATAATACAGTCACCATGAGAAAACCCCACAATTCGACACAACGACCCGTCTCGCACAAGCTCTGGGGGGGGCGATTTGACAAACCCCCCGATGCGCTGATGTCACAATTCAACGACTCGATTGGCTTCGACCGGCGACTGTACGACGCGGACGTTCGGGGGAGCATGGTCTATGCCAAGGCACTGGCCCGCGCCGGCCTGATTTCTACGGAGGAACGCGACCGGCTCGTCGCCGGACTGGCCCAGGTGCGGGACGAGTTTGCGGCCGGTGCATTTGTCATACAACCTGGAGACGAAGACATCCACACGGCCGTCGAACGCCGGCTGTACGAGCTGGCCGGGCCGGTGGCGGGCAAATTGCACACAGGCCGCAGCCGCAACGACCAGGTGGCCACCGATGTGCGCCTCTACCTGCTCGAAGAGGTTGACCGGCTGGGCGAACAAATAACCGCTCTCCAGCGCGCATTGCTGATGCAAGCCGAAGCCCACCCCGGCCTGCTGATGCCCGGCTACACGCACCTGCAACACGCCCAACCGATTCTCTACGCCCACTGGCTGCTCTCCTACTTCTGGAAACTCCAGCGGGACCGGGAACGGCTGGGCGACGTGCGCTGCAGGGTCAGCGTGTGCCCGCTCGGCGCCGGCGCGCTGGCCGGCAATGCGCTGGGGATCGACCGCGAATTTCTGGCCCGCGAACTGGGCTTCGACGCCATCAGCGAAAACAGTCTGGACGCCGTCGCTGACCGCGACTTCATCCTCGAATTCCTGAACGGTGGCGCCATCCTCGGCACACACCTGAGCAGCCTGGCGGAGGATGCGATTCTCTATGCCTCCACCGAGTTCGGCTTTCTGGAGATAGACGACGCCTACGCCACAGGCTCCAGCCTGATGCCCCAGAAGAAGAACCCCGATTCACTGGAACTGGCGCGCGGCAAATGTGGCCGCTTGATCGGCAATCTCGTTTCCCTTTTGGTCACCGTCAAGGGCCTCCCGTCGGCTTATGACAAAGACTTGCAAGAGGACAAAGAGCCGCTGTTCGACACGATTGACACGTTGTCGCTGACGTTGCCCGTATTGGCCGGCGTGGTCGCCACACTGCGCCCCCGCCCCGAACGAATGGCCGCCGCTCTGGACGATGCCATGCTGGCCACGGACCTGGCCGACTACTTGGTGCGACGGGGCGTCCCCTTCCGTGAAAGCCATGCCATCGTCGGCCGGCTGGTGCGCCGCGCCGAAATCGAAGCCGTCCCCCTCGGCAAGCTGCCGGTATCGGCCTTCCGGTCGGAATCGCCCCACTTCGACGCCGACGTGATGGACGTTTTCGATGCTCGTCGCTCGGTCGCAGCGCGGGATGTGCCAGGAGGGACTGCGCCATCCGCGATACGCACACAGATCGAAAGAGCGCGGCAGTGCATCGTCGAGCGTCGAGCGCCGGCGGAATGATGAACCACGGGTCACGCAATCCAAAATCGCAAATCTAAAATCCAAAATCGGCACAGGCAAGGAGCAATTTCATGAAAGTACTGATCACCGGCGGCGCAGGATTCATCGGTTCGCACCTGGCCGAAGCTTTGCTGGCACGCGGCGATACGGTTTACGTCATTGATGACCTCTCCACGGGCAGCATTGCGAACATCGCCCACCTCAAACCTTTCGACCGCTTTCACTATACGATTGACACCGTAATGAATGGGCCGGTGCTGGCGGAGCTGGTGGACTGCGCGGACGTGATCTACCATCTGGCCGCTGCGGTCGGCGTTCGCCTGGTGGTGGAAAGCCCCGTGCGGACCATCGAGACGAATCTTCGTGGCACCGAAATCGTGTTGGAAATGGCCAGCAAGAAACGCAAAAAGGTGTTCATCGCTTCCACGTCCGAGGTCTACGGCAAAAGCACAGACCAACCTTTTCAGGAGGATGGCGACCTGGTCATCGGTGCCCCCCACAAAGGGCGGTGGAGCTACGCCTGCTCCAAGGCGATTGATGAATTCCTGGGGCTGGCCTATTGGAAAGAGCGCAAACTACCGGTGATCATCGTGCGCTTTTTCAACACGGTGGGGCCGCGCCAGACCGGTCGCTACGGCATGGTGTTGCCCACGTTCGTGCGCCAGGCCCTGGCCGGCCAACCGATCACCGTCTATGGCGACGGCACACAGTCCCGCTGCTTCACCTATGTGGGCGATGTGGTGGACGCTGTGATCCGTTTGGCCGGCAAAGAAGAAGTAGTCGGGCAAGTCTTCAATATCGGAGGCAACGAGGAAATCACCATTGCCGATCTGGCCCAACGGGTAAAAGCGATTGCCGGCAGCGACTCGGAGATCGTCTACGTGCCCTACGCCGAGGCCTACGAAGAAGGGTTCGAAGACATGCCCCGGCGCGTCCCCGACATTTCGCGCATTCAGCAAGCGATTGGGTACAGCCCTTCCCTGGGAATCGACCAGATCATTCAACGGGTGGTCGAATACTACCGGACGCGGTGAGCCTGCTACCGTCGCTCAAATTTCACCGCGTCGAACCCAATGCTTCGGCTCACGTAGGGCTCACCTGTCGCGTCGCCCAAGAGGACGAACTCGCCACCACCCGCCGAGAAGTTGTACGTCCCCAAGCTGACCCACTGATCGTAGTAAATGGCCTGATTCACCGTACGGTCGGAACGCTGTCCGCTGTGCTGGATTTGATAGAGCGCGCTCATCGTGCTCGCATTTCGGCTGGGAATGAAGGCAAAGACCTCGTACTGTCCCGGCCCCGGCAAAGCGGGTGTCCATTTTCCAGAATTGACCATGCCGTAGGACACGTTGTAGGTCCAGTAGCTATGGCTGCTATAGCCGGCCGTCGAGTCTTTCCGGCCGGTCAGCGGGCCGCCCCAGGCGAACCCGGCATCTTGCTCATCCACGATCACCGTTTGCGTGCCGCCGTTCCCCTGGCCCTGCTCCCACCACACCTTGGCCGAAGCGTAGCCGCCATTCTCATAGTATTCCACCTTCACGTCGTGGTTTCCGGCCGAAAGGGTCGCAGTTCCGGAGACGGTTGTTGCCGGCTGATCCACCCAGCGGTCGATCACCAGGGCGTTATCCACCCACAGGCGCACCCCATCGTCCGTGCGGGCGTAGAAGATGTACGAACCACCGGCCGGGAAACTCGTGGTGCGCGTCCAGCGGACAGAGAAGTCGTCGGCGTGGAGGCGGGCATCGGGCGAACCGGCCCCCCAATCGAAGTCAATGGCCGAATCCCAGCGCGTGAACGTTGGGGAGCCGGAAAGCGAAACGTTTCCGAAGTATTCCCCCTGCCAATTTCCTTGTGCTGTGCCCAGCTTTTCCCACGAAACCTTGGCTACCGCTCCACCGCCATGCTCGTAGAACTCGGTCAGGAGCTGGTGGTCGCCGGCGAGGAGATAGATGTCTGCGGAGTAAGAGGTCGGGGCCTGATCGTGCCACTGATCGATGATGCGGTGCGCGTCCACTTGCAGGCGAATGCCATCATCGGCAGTGACGTGGAAACGGTACGTGCCGGCGTCGAAATGGAGGGCGCGCGTCCAGCGGACCGAGAAGTTGTCGCCCGAAACCCCGCCCCCCGGCGAGCCGCTGCCCCAATCGAATTGAATATCGTGGTCATTGCGAGTCAGCACCGGTGTGCCGAGCAGGTCGGGATTGTTGAAGTATTCGCCCTTCCACTCGGGATAGGAAATGCCCGGCCCTTCCCACCAGACGTGAATCAACGCTCCTCCGCCATTCTCGTAGTAGGCCACTTGCGTAACGTGGTGCCCGGCCAGCAAATTGATCTGGGCGCTAAACGTAGTCGCGCCTTGGTCTTGCCACTGATTGATCAACAATTGACCGTCTACCCAAAGCTGAACGCCGTCATCGCTCGTGGCATAGAACGTGTAGCTGCCGGCCAGCAAATCGAGCGTGCGGGTCCAGCGTGCCGAGAAATGGTCGGCCGGCAAAAGGGGGTCCGGCGAGCCGGTTCCCCAGTTGAAATCGAGGTCTGCATCGGAGCGCACTACGGCAGGGAATCCTTGCAGGGACATGTTGGCGAAGTATTCGCCATACCAGTAGGGGTCCGTATGGGCCGGTTCGACCGGCCCTTGCGCAGAAGCGGCCGGCAACATATTCGGAAGGAACAGAGCAGCCAAAGCAAACAACATCCAAACGAACCGTTTCATCGTACACCTCCGGCAGAACATGGGAAGCAGATTCACTTGTCGTGCGATTACCACTCAGGCAACCTTGCCGTGACGGGCTGAAGCCGTCACTGGCCGCGAGAGAAAGTCGCTGAAGC